>NZ_NQKX01000002.1 GCF_002252635.1 Synechococcus sp. MW101C3 | reverse complement strand
CGGGCCACCGCCGTCGCCCAGCAGGAGCGGCTGGCGGCGGAGCAGGAGCGGGAGCTGGTGCTGCTCGCCAAGGCCCGCAGCGCCCGCGACCAGCTCGAAGGCCTGCAGCGGGCCGCCCGGGAGGCTGATGGCCGCGCCGTTGCCGCCGAAGCCATCGCCCCGGCCCGGGAGCGGCAGCACGCGGCCGAGGTCGCCAGGAACGGGGCCGATCGCGACGTCAACACGGCGGCCGCCGGCCTCAACGAGCTGCGGCGGCGCCAGATAGAGGGGATGGCCGCCCGGCTGGCCGGGGAGCTGGCCGCCGGAGCCCCCTGCCCTGTCTGCGGCGCCACCGACCATCCGGCGCCGGCCCGGCCCTCGGCCGATGCCGTGGACGACGGGACGATCGCCGCCGCCGAACGGACCCTGGCTGCGGCCACCAAGGCGGCACAGGCGGCCGCGGTGGCCCTGGCCAACGCCCAGGCCGCCCTCGGCGTCGTGCTGGAGAAGGTGGGCGACGGCGTCGATCCGCTCGCCGCCCGCCAGGCCGCCGGCGCGGCCGCTGCGGCCCACCAGGCGGCCCAGTCCCTGGCCGAAGGCCTGCCGGCGCTGGAGCAGCAGACCACCGATCGGGAGCAGCAACGCCAGCAGCTGGCCAAGGCCATTGAGGCGGCCGCCACCGCGATCGCCCTGGAGAACCAGGCCGCCGCCGAGGCCAGCCAGCGGCAGCAGACCCTGGCGGAGCAGGTGGCGCGAGAGCTGGGGGAGGGCCTGGAGCCGGGTGTGGTGCTGCGGGCCTTCGGGCCCCTGGAGGCCTCCCTCCAGGCCCTGGTGGCCGGTGCGGGCGCCCACACCCGTGCCACCAGCGAGCTGGAGCAGGCGGCCCGGCGGCTGAGTCAGGAACTGGCCGCCTCACCTTTCGCCACGGCGGAGGATGCCGCGGCGGCCCTGCAGGAGGAGAGCTGGCGCCTGAAGCTGGTCGAGCGGATCGCGGCCTACGAGGCGGCGGTGATCGAGCAGCGCAACCTCCTGGCCGCCCCCGATCTGGCCGATCTGCCGGAAGCCCGGCCCGACTCCGCCGCCGCCGGCGAGGCCGTGGCCCGCCTGGATGGGGCACGCACCCGGGCTGTGGAGCGCCACAGCGAAGCCCGGGCCGCCCAGCGGGAGATCACCCGCCTCACCGCCGAACACCGCACCGGCACCACCGCCCTGGCGGCGAAGCAGGAGCGGGCCGAGCGGCTCAGCGCCGTGGCCAACCGTTGCCAGGGCAAGGCGGCCCCCTACATCTCCCTGCAGCGCTGGGTGCTCTCCGCCTATCTCGCCGACATCTGCGGCTACGCCAACCAGCGGCTGACCCTGATGACCTCCGGCCGCTACCAGCTGCGGCTCACCGACGAGGGTGGCCACGGCGGCCGCAACGCCGGCCTGGGCCTGCGCGTGCTGGATGCCTACACCGGCGAGGAGCGGGAGGTGAGCAGCCTCTCGGGCGGCGAAACCTTCCAGGCCTCCCTGGCCCTGGCCCTGGGGGTGGCCGACACGGTGCAGGCCCACGCCGGCGGCGTGCCCCTAGAGGCCCTGTTCATCGATGAAGGTTTCGGCAGCCTCGATCCCGACAACCTCCAGCTGGCGATGGACGAGCTCGACCGCTTGCGCGAGGGCGGCCGCATGATCGGCCTGATCAGCCACGTGAGCGCCCTGCGCGAGCGCATCCGCGGCGGCATCGAGGTGATCGCCGGCGACCGCGGCTCCACGCTGCGGCTGAGCAGCAGCGTCTAGAGCTACGGCCACTGGCGATCACCGGGCTGGCCGACTGGGGCTGCGGAGTGGCGAGGACTGGCGCCGGACGGTTGCGGCCTGACCGTCATCCTCTAGTATCACGATGTCGTTATAGCGTTGAACAATGCCGCTGGTGTTGACGCTCCCCGCCCCCTCCCCTGCTGCGCCTCCCCTGCCGCCAGCCCCCGAAGCACTGCCGGCCGCCCGGCAGCGTGTTCGCTGGCAGCGGCGCGGCCGCAGCCGGCCCTGGCCGCGGCTCTGGTCGGAGCGCAGCCGGTTGCTGGAACGGCAGCACAGCCGCATCGAGGCGCTGCTGGAGCAGCTGATCGACGGCGAGGCCTCCACCGCCGGCTGCCGTCAGCTGGTGCGGGCCCTGGGTCTGCATCTGCGGCTGGAGGAGCGCTGGCTCGCCGAAGTGGGCTGCCTCTGCCCCGGCCATCGCTACAGCCACCGCCAGGCCGCCGAGCTCGCAGGCTGCACCCCCGCCGGCAGCGCCGAGCGGCTCGGCTGGCTGCTCGATCTGCAGGAGTGGTTCCACCTGCATCGCCATGGCGCCGATGCCGTCGCCTATGCCCGCGCCGCCGCCGCCCCTGTCCCCCTCTCGAGCGCCTCCCGATGACCGCCACCATCCGCCAGCCCGCCGCCGCCGCCACCCCGGCCGCCCCCCACCTGCGCGAAGACCTGCTGACGCCCCGCTTCTACACCACGGAGATCGACAAGGCCGCCCGCACCGACCTGGAGCAGCAGCGGCCTGCCTTTGAGGCGATGCTCGCCGAGATGGAGGCCGATCACAACCGCGACCACTTCGACCGCAAGGCCCCGCTCGACCGTCTGCGCGCTCTCAGCCCGGAAGCCAAGACCGCTTACGAGAGCTATCTGGTGCGGTCGTGCGTGTCGGAGTTCTCCGGTTTCCTGCTGTTCAAGGAGCTCTCCCGCCGCCTGTTCCAGGCCGAACGCCAGGAGCTGGGCCGCCTGTTCCAGCTGATGGCCCGCGATGAAGCCCGCCATGCCGGCTTCCTCAACCGGGCGCTGGTGGCGGAAGGGATCGAGCTCGATCTGCCCAAGCTGAGCACCAAGCGGCCGATCACCTGGTTCCCGCTCAGCTGGGTGCTCTATTCCGTGTTTCTGTCCGAAAAGATCGGCTATTGGCGTTACATCCTGATCGACCGCCATCTCAAGGCCAACCCCGACAACGCCTTTGCGCCGCTGTTCGATTTCTTCGAACCCTGGTGCCAGGACGAGAACCGCCACGGCGACATCTTCAACCTGCTGATCCGCTGCTGGCCCGGTCTGAAGCAGGGGCTGCGCGGCAAGTTGCTCAGCCGTTTCTTCCTCTGGTCGGTGTTTCTCACCCACAGCCTCACCGTGTGTGAGCGGGGCGATTTCTACCGCCTGCTGGGCATGGATCCCCGCCGCTTCGATGCCGAGGTGATGCGCCAGACCAACCGCACCGCCCGCCGCGCCTTCCCCTGGGTGTTCGACCTCGAGCAGAGCCGTTACCTGGAGCTGCGCGACCGCCTGGTCACCTGCTTCCAGCAGATGCAGGCGCTCAAGACGGAGCCGGGCGCACTGCTGCGCAGGCTGGGCCTGAAGCTGCGCTTCGCTGGGTTGTTGCTGCGTCAGTTCTGCCAGCCGATGGTGCCGGCGGAGGGGGCATGACCCACACACCCGCCGGCTTCGAGATCCCGCGCGTGTTCATCGGCTACGACCCGCGGGAACGGGTGGCGGTGAACGTGCTCGCCGATTCCTTTCAGGCCCGCTCCAGCCTGCCGCTGCTGATCGCTCAGGTGCGGCTCGATCAGCTGGCGGGGGTGTACCAGCGGGAGCGCGATCCGCGCCAGAGCACGGATTTCTCCTTCAGCCGCTTTCTGGTGCCCTGGCTGGCCGGTTACCAGGGCTGGGCCCTGTTCATCGATGCCGACATGCTCTGCCTGGCGGACCTCGCCGAGCTCTGGGCCCTGCGCGATGAACGCTATGCGGTGCAGTTGGTGAAGCACCAGCACGTGTGTGAGCAGGGGTTGAAGTTCCAGGGCATGCCCCAGACGCCCTACGGCCGCAAGAACTGGTCGTCGGTGATGCTCTTCAACTGCGCGCGTTGTATGGCGCTCACGCCGGAGCTGGTGAACAGCGCCTCGGGCCTGGAGCTGCACCAGTTCCACTGGCTGGCCGACGAGCAGATCGGTGCGCTGCCGCCTGAATGGAACGTGCTGGTGGGGGTGCTGCCCCTGCCGGCGGCCCCAAAGATCCTGCACTACACGCTGGGCGGCCCCTGGTTCGACGACTGCCTGACCATGCCCGCCTCAGACCGCTGGCTGGCGGCCCGCGCCGCCATGAACGAACCGCTGCCGGTGGAGCCGGCGGCTGTTGGTGCCCCCGAGGCGCAGCCTGTTGGCCATCACCCCCTTCCCGCTCCCATCACCTGAGGTCACCATGCCCGCTCCCGCGCTCACCCCTGCCTACCGTGACGCCTACGGCCGGATCAACGGTCTCGTGATCGTGGGTGAGGGGCTGGCCGATCGCCATTTCCGCCAGCTGGCGCAGCTGCTGCCGGAAGACGGCGACGAGCTGCGGAGCCTGGCGGCGATGGAAGGCCGCCACGCCTTGGATTTCGTGGGCTGCGGCCGCCAGCTGGCGATTCGCCCCGATCTCCCCCTGGCGCGCCGCCTGTTCGCGCCGCTGCGCGCCCTGTTCAATGAGGCGTTCAGCACCACGGACACGGTGGGGGCTCTGGTGATCCAGTGCCTGATCGTGGAAAGCTTCGCCGTGGCCGCCTACCGCTGCTATCTGCCGGTGGCCGATGCCTACGCCGCACCGATCACGGCGGCGGTGCTGGCCGATGAGGCCGAGCACCTCGACTACGGCGAGCGCCAGCTGGCGGCCCGCTTCCCGGCTGTGGCGGCGCCGATCAGCCGCTGGTGTGAGCGGGCGGTGCCGGTGGCGATGGCGATGTTGCGGGAGGTGCACGGCGATCTCGAAGCGATCGGCATCGATCCCAGTGCGCTGGTGGGGGAATTCATGGGCTGCCTGGGCTCGGCGCTGGAGGCGGTCGGTTTCGCCCCACGCCAGGCCACGCGCCTGGCCGCACGCCTGGCGGCGGTGGCCTGCGGCTGAGTGCAGGGGCCTGCAGCTGATTTCAGTGGCCTGAGGCTGAGCGCGGTGGCCTTCGCCTTGGTCAGGAGTGTTGCCGCCGGGCCTGAGGCTGGCGGTCCTGACGCCGTTCCTGCTGGCCTTGCTGGTGGGCCTCCAGGCGGCAGAGGGCACGGAAGCGCAGCGCCATCAGCTCATCGAACAGGGGGTTGATCTGGCAGAGCGGCGGGATGTGCAGCACGGTGTGGCCCGCGATCACCACGGTGCGCTCGAACGGGCAGCGGGCAGGAATCAGCCGCACCAGCAGGCGGGCCAGCGGCAGGGAACGCGGGCCGATGCCATCGAGCCAGTGGCGGAGCCGATCGATCAGAACCCCTTGGCGGGGGCCCCGGAGCGGGCTGAGGGTCATGACGGAAGCCCTGGTCACCAGGGAGGAGTGAGGCGAAGACGGCGTGGGGCTGGCGGTCGGCGGAATCCGGGCGCGCGGACCAGCGGCACCACCAGACCCTGAAGCGGCCCGGTGGGTCTGGCTGTCGCGTTGGACACCTCGGTGTGGAGGTCCTGAACGGAGACCTCAGAGCGTCACTGCCGCCAGCGGCGCCCGCGGCGGCAGCCCGCCGGCCCGGTTGTGCAGCTGCTGGGGGTCGAGGACGGCTGTGCTCACGCTGCCGCCGAAGCGCAGCTGCAACCAGGTGATCACCGCCGGATCAGCCGCCACCACTGCTTCCTGACCCGCGCCATGCTCCGGCAGCAGGGCCGCCAGCACCACCGGGCGCAGGTACCACAGCTCCACGTTGGCGCCCTGCCTGTCGCGCCGCTCGGCGATCAGCTCCCGCAGCTGGCCGTCGTCGCTGAGCTGGCCGCCGGGAGCCAGCAGCAGCTGCAGCGGCCTTGCGCCGCAGACCTGGGGAGTGGAGGGGATGGCAGCCATGGGTGCTGAACGTTGCAACGAATCTGCAACGACGAAACAACGGCATAACGGTAGCGCGATACCGTTAGCTGGTTCGGCCTCTGTCAGGCCCCGCCCCGGTTGCCTTCGCCATGACCACCACGCACCCCGCCGCGGCCTCCAGCCCCGCGCCCGCCCCCCCAACCGCTACCTCCCCGAGCGACCTCTCCGATCACGCCAGCCCCGCCGACCTGGCGGCCCGCAAGGGTTTCGGCCCGCGGGTGCGCCGTCTGCATGGCCGCATCGGCGCCGCCCACCACCAGGCCGAAGGTATGGAGTTCTCACGCGCCCTGCTCGACGGCCAGGCCAGCCCGCTGCAGCTGGCAGCTCTGATCCGTGCGCTGGGCCCCGGCTACGCCCTGATCGAGCAGCAGGGCCCTGAGCTGGCCGCGGCCCTTGGTGCGATCGACTTCCCCTGGGCGGCGCTGGCCCGCAGTGCTGCCCTCGCCGCCGATGCGGCAGCCCTGGCGGCAGCGCCCGCCACGCCGCGCTCCGCCGCTGCCGCCCTCTGGCTCGAGCATCTGCAGGCCCTGGCCCAGCAGGCTCCGCACCGCTTTCTGGCCCACGTCTACGTGCGCTACGGCGGCGATCTCTCCGGCGGCCAACAGCTGGCCCAGCAGGCCAACGCCATCCTGGCGGCCCATGGCCTGCCGGCCGTGCGCTTCTGGGCCTTCGATCAGCCGCTGCCGGTGCTCAAGGCCGCCCTGCACGACGCCTTTGAGCAACTCGACCTGAGCGAGGCGGAAGAAGGTGAGCTGCTTGATGAAGCGGTGGTGGCCTTCCAGGACACCCAGCGCCTGCTGGCCGAACTGGGCGATCTGGGCGCCGCCTGAGCCCGAAAGCTGGCGGCCGGCAACTGGCGTCTGCTGCTGGCGGTTGGATGTCGTGCCTCAGGCCCTCCCGCCGCGCCATCTGCCCCTGGCTGCTGCCTCTTCCCCTCTTTCCTCACTCTCTCCTGCGCGCCCCCCGTCCCATGCCCACCACTGCTCCTGCCCGCCTCGAACCGCTGCAGCTGCTGCTGAAGCACGACAAGCCCGTGCCCCGCTACACCAGCTACCCCACGGCCGCCAGCTTCCACACCGGTGTGGGCCCTGGTGAACTGGCGGCGGAGCTGGCCCGGCCGAGCAGCGAGCCCCTGTCGCTCTACGTGCACATCCCCTTCTGCCGTCATGCCTGCTGGTACTGCGGCTGCAACCGGATCACCACCCAGGCCGGCTCGAAGGTGGTGGGCCCCTACCTGCAGGCCCTGGGCCGGGAGCTGGCGCTGATCCAGCAGGCCTCGGGCCAGCGCCGGCGCCTCAGCCAGCTGCACTGGGGTGGCGGCACTCCCAATTACCTGAGCGTGAGCGAGCAGGCGGAGCTTTGGGCGCTGATCGCCCACCACTTCGATCTGGAGCCCGGCCTGGAAGCCTCGATCGAGGTGAATCCGGAATTCCTCAGCCGTGACGAGGTGCTGGGCCTGCGCCGCCTCGGGTTCAACCGCATCAGCTTCGGCATTCAGGACGCCGATCCGGAAGTGCAGGCGGCGGTGAACCGGATCGTGCCGCCCGATCAGCTGCGGCGGGCGATGGGCTGGATGCGGGAGGCGGGCTTCGAGAGCGTGAACGTGGATCTGATCTGCGGCCTGCCGCTGCAGACGCCTGACCGTTTCGCCGCCACGATCGCCCTCGTGGAGGAGCTGCGGCCCGATCGGGTGTCGTTGTTCAGCTTCGCCTACCTGCCCGAGCAACTGCCGCTGCAACGCAAGATCGCTGCTGATGATCTGCCCAGCCAGCGCGAGCGGGTGCTGATGCTGCAGGGCGCCTATGACGCCTTTACCAGCCATGGCTATGACGCCATCGGCATGGACCACTTCGCCCTGGCGGAGGACAGCCTGGCCGTGGCGGCCCGGGCTGGCCGCCTGCATCGCAATTTCCAGGGCTACACCACCGGTGGAGAGCTCGACCTGCTGGCGATCGGCGTCACGGCGATCAGCCAGTACCCCACCCTGTTCAGCCAGAACCAGCGGGATCTCCGGGCCTATCTGAAGGCGCTGGACGCCGGCGTGTTGCCGGTGGAGAGGGGGCTGGTGGTCGAGGATCCTGACGAACTGCTCAGGCGTCGCATCATTCAGCGCTTGATGTGCGATTTTCGCGTCGATTTTGCCCACCTTGGCGGCGCAGATCAGACCGGCCAAGCTATAAACGCCCAGGCTGGAGCAGAGCCGCTCAACGGCCCCCAGCGGTTCGCGGCAGAATGGGCTGACCTGCAGGCCCTGGAGGCCGACGGCCTGCTGCAGCTGGAGTCCAATGGCTTCCGCGTCAGCACGGAAGGACGCTGGCTGATCCGCACGATCGCTGCGGTGTTTGATCCTCGCCAGCGACTGAAGGCCAGCGGGTCGCGGTTGGTCTGAGGCGACGAATCAGGCGGCCTGCAGGTGCTCAAGCTGCTGTTCAAGCCGTTCCCGCAGGCGGCCCATCACCAACATGCAGAGATCGTCCACCAGCGGCTCGTCGGCGGTGTAGATCAAGCGGGTGCCCTCCCGCTCACAGCGCACCAGCCCCGCCCGCTGCAACTGGCTCAGCTGGCGGCTGATGTGGGATTGGCTGAAGCCGGTAGAGGCAATCAGGGCGGCCACATCCTGGGGGCCCGTCTTTAACAGACAGAGCAATTGCAGCCGCGCCGGCTCACTCAGGAGGCGAAAGAACTGGCTGAGTTCTTCAAGAAGCTGGGGGGTTGGAACTAGCCCATCGGCCGCAGCACTCATTACGCAAAATACCTAGCAACGCCAACCATCATGGCGTCATGTTTGCCGTTTTGGGGTGGGTGACGCACCTTTTGAGTACGTGAGAACCGGACCAAGAACTGAAGAATCCGATCGTCATGCACATCCTGTCGCATGTTGACACTTATGCGGAAAAGGGCATAACAGCTTTAATCAGATAGGGTTGACAGCGTCTTTGCGGCATCGCCCGCCTGCAGGCGGAGGCGGAGATGCCCGGAAACCTGATGCAGGCGTTGGCCTTGCCCTGCGCACCGCATCAGCGCCAGTCGAGCCAGGGGAGTGACGGCACGATCGCCGGCGTGCGCTCCCGGTAGGCGGGATAGTCGGGATGGGTGGCGCACAGGGCCCGTTCCTCACGCCGGGCCTTGCCGCCCAGCACGGCGGCCAGGCCCAGCAGCAGCAACAGGTGCAGCAGGCTGCCCAGGGCGATCACCATCCCCAGCGAGCAGAGCAACACTGCCTGGTACAGCGGATGGCGGCAGCGGCCGTAGGGCCCTGCCGTCACCAGGGCCGCACCGGGCATCGGTTCAGGCAGCGGCGTGAGGCTATCTCCCAGGTTCAGGAACGCCTGCAGGGCCAGCCCCAGACCCACGACCAACAGGGCCAGGCCCACCAGCTGCAAGGGCAGCGGCCAGTCGATGCCCAGGCGGCTGGGCGGTGGCGTGGCCGGCAGCAAATGGGCGGCGATCAGAAGCAGCTGGGCCGCCAGCCACCATTCACCACGGCGGTTGTCACGCCAGCCGCTCCAGCTGAAGCCCCAGTGCTGCAGACGTTCGTTCAGCTTGCTGAGCACAGGAGGGCTTGGCGCTTCCCTCCAGTGTGGGCTCAGATGCCGAAGTGGCGGCAGATCAGCCAGGGCATCGTCACGGCCAGGGTGAGGGTGAGTGGCAGGCCGTAGCGGGTCATGTCGAGAAAGCGGTAGCGGCCGGGGCCGAACACCATCAGGTTGGTCTGATAGCCGATCGGCGTGAGGAAACTCTGGCTGGCGGCGAACATCACGGCGAAGATGAAGGCCATCGGCGGCAGATCCAGCCCTTTGGCTACCTCGGTGGCGATCGGAATCAGCAGAACCACGGTGGCTCCGTTGCTGAGGGCCTCCGTGAAAATCTGCGCGAGCACCGTCACCGACAGCAGCACCAGATAGGGCGACCAGCCCTGCATCGAGCGCAACAAATCGGTGGCGAGCGCCTCGGCCAGCCCGGTGGATTGCATCGCCACGCTGAAGCTGGTGAGTGAGCCCAGCAGCAGGATCACATCCCAGCGGATCGAGCGTTGCAGCTCTCCGGGACGCAGGCAGCCGGTGGCCACCATTGCCACCACCGCCAGCAGAACCACTGCCATCAGCGGCAGCAACTTGAACATCGGCAAAAGGATCACCAGTGCCGAAATCACCACCGCCACCCACTTACGGCTGGTGGTGGGCAGGTCTTTCTCTAATTCGTCGAGCAGCACCAGGTCGTTGTTGGCCTGCATGCCGCGGATCGCATCGAGCGGGGCCTGAAGCAGGAGGACGTCGCCAGCCTGCAATTGCACGCGCCCCAGCAGCTCGCGCAGCACCTGGTTGCCGCGCCGCACCGCCAGCAGGGTGGCGTTGTAGCGCTGGCGGAAGCGCAGATCCCGCACGCTGGAGCCGACGATCGCAGAACCATCAGGGAGAAGCACTTCCACCACGCGCTGGGGGGAAGTGCTGGAAGCCCCGGCCAGTTCCTGAACGTCTTCGTCAAGATCGGTGATCGGCGCCAGGGTCACGGTGTGCTCTTGCTGCAGGCGCAATAGGTTGTCGCGATTGCAGCGCAGCATCAGCCGGTCGCCGGCCTGCAGCACGAGATCCGCCAGCGGGGCGGTGAAGCTCTCACTGCCCCGGTGCAGCTCCAGCACGTCCACGTCGAAACGGCGCTGGAGCCTGCTGTTGTGAAGCGATTGTCCAATCAGTTCCGATTCCAATGGAATCAGCACGTCGGTGAAGTATCCCTCGCGAGCCATGGAGCCGAGCAGGTCGTCGCCTTCAAATCCCCGATCGGGGAGCATGCGCTCGGAGAAGAACAGCATGTAGGCCGAGCCGATCAGCCAGATCGGAATCCCGATCGCCGTGAAGCTGAACAGCTCCAGCGAGCCATAGCCGAGCTGGCGGCTGACATCGCTGGCGAGAAGGTTGGTGGAGGTGCCGAGCAGGGAGATGGTTCCCCCCAGCACGGTGGCGAAGGACAGGGGCAACAGCACTTTCGAGGGGGAGATGCCGCGCCTGTGGCACCAGCCCTCCAGAACCGGCAGCAGGGTGGCCACGATCGGGGTGTTGGGCACGAATGCCGAGATCGGGGCCACCACGCCCACCATGAGCGCGATCATGCGCTTCGGGCTGCGCACCGCATCGGACCCGATCAGCGCCCGCAGACGATCGAGGCCGCCGCTGCGGAACAATCCCGCCGACACGGCAAACAGGCCCATCAAGGTGATCAGGGCAGGGCTGCCGAACCCCTGAACGGCCTCATCGGGTTTGAGCACCTTGAAGGTCACCAGCAGGGCAGCGGCCAGCAGGCCGGTCACCTCCGGCGCCAGCCAGCCGGTGATGAACAGCACGATCGCGCCGGCGAAAATCAGCAGCGTGATCAAACCCGCCGGCTCTGAGGCAACAGTGAGGAAGGCGCTCATGGTTCAGACCTCAATACCGTGCCATTGGTTGCCGCTGCGTCAGCTCTGATTGCGAACCAAGGCGCCCATACGGCCGCATGGGCCAGGAATGGCGATGCTGACAACGGCGATGGGAGCGATGACGATGGCCGAGTCAAGCACCCCTGATGGCAAGCTGCTGATCCCAGTGCATTCCTTGCCCCCACTTTCCTTTCCGGCTGATCGGCTCCCCGCAGTGGACCGCTCCATGCGTCTGCGCTGGTTATGGCTGGCCTGGCTCCTGGCCATGCTGTTCCACGTCGACCTGGGGCTGATGCCCCTGTTCCATGGCCTGTCACCAGAAAGAGAGCCAGGTGCCGGTGGCGGCGCTGCCGCTGCTGTTCGGGGCGATGCTCGCCTACTTCCTGGTACCGCTCGCCTGCCTTGTCACCATCGCCTATGCCGCCAGTGATCCGGGCCATCCTGCCCGCTGGCGGCCATGGCGGCGGCTGCACTTCTGGATCAGCGTGGTGTACACCATCTCCAACCTGCCGCACCTGATCGCCGATATCCTCGTGCCCGATTCACGCCCCGATCAGGTGGCGCTGATGGTGGTGCTGGTGCTGATCGGCCTGCTGATCAACCGCGAGGGCTGGGCCTGGTGGCGGGAAGCCTCCCGCATCGCCGGCCCAGCTGCCGCTCAGCGGCCCGCGATCGCCAGCCCGGCCTCGTCGAACACGCCTTCGAACAACACGGAGCTGAGGTAGCGCTCGCCGGAATCGGGCAGCACCACCACGATCGTTTTGCCGGCGTAGGCCTCTTCCGCAGCAAGGCGCAGGGCAGCCACCGTGGCGGCACCGCAGGAGATGCCGGCCAGGATTCCCTCCTCGCGCATCAGCCGCCGGGCCATCGCCACCGCCTCCTGATCACTCACTGTCTCCACCCGGTCCACCAGTTCCACGTCCAGGTTGTCCGGCACGAAGCCGGCGCCGATGCCCTGGATCTTGTGGGGGCCGGGCTGGATCGGCTGGCCTGCTTTGGTCTGGCTGATCACCGGGCTGTTCACCGGCTCCACCGCCACCGACACCAGCGGCTTGCCCAGGGTGTTCTTGATGTAGCGGCTCACGCCGGTGATCGTGCCGCCCGTTCCCACACCGGCCACCAGCACATCGATGGCGCCATCGGTGTCGGCCCAGATCTCCGGACCGGTGGTGTCGTGGTGGATCTGGGGGTTGGCCGGGTTGGCGAACTGCTGCAGCAGCACGTAGCGGTCGGGGTTGGAGGCGGCGATCTCGCGGGCCCGTCCCACGGCCCCGGTCATGCCGAGCCGGCCCTCGGTGAGTTCGAGCTTGGCGCCGTAGGCCGCCAGCAGCTTGCGCCGCTCAAGGCTCATCGTTTCAGGCATCGTGAGCGTGAGCGGAATGCCGCGGGACGCCGCCACGAAGGCCAGGGCGATGCCGGTGTTGCCGCTGGTGGGCTCGATCAGCTCCTTGCCGGCTCCCAGCAGGCCATCTTTCTCCGCTTGCCAGATCATGGCGGCGCCGATGCGGCACTTCACCGAATAGGCGGGGTTGCGGCCCTCGATCTTGGCCAGCACGGTGGCCTTGCAGTCACCCACCACCCGGTTGAGCCGCACCATCGGCGTGCGCCCGATGCTGAAGCTGCTGTCGGCGAAGATCGTGGTCATCGGAACATCAGTTGGTAAGAGCAGCCTGGCAGCAACAGGGCCAGCTGGCTCGAAGGCTGTGCGTCCTCGTTTACAGCTGCCGCGCAGCCCGCGCCCAAGCCTCCGAACTGCAAGGCCAGCCCGGCCGAGAGGGCTCCCGGATGAGGCGGAACCCACGCCAAAGGCGTGAATGGTTTCCACACGTTTGTCAAGTTCTGGCACGACACAGCACCGGCCCCGCGGCCCCTTAGTTTCGCCATTGCAAAGGAAGGGAAACTGGGCGGCGGCATGGGTTTCGCGGCGCTGCGTGCCGGTGGTCCGGTGATGGTTCCCCTGCTGCTGCTCTCGATCGTGGTGCTGGCGATCGGCGTAGAGCGGCTGCGCTACTGGCAGCGCTGGGGTCTCAGTTCCACCCGTCAGGAGCGCCTCCTGCTCGACACCGTTTCGGCCACGCCTGCAGGCGCCAGCCGCCAGCAACGGGAAGGCCTTGAGCTGGCCCAGCTGGAGCTGGCCATGGCCCAGGGTGAGCCCGTGCTTGAAGCCGCCACCTTGATCAGCCCCCTGCTGGGCCTGATCGGCACCGTCAGCGGCCTGATGCGTGTGCTCGCCGAGCTCGGCCCCGACCTCACCCTGCCCAGCGGCGCCAGCGTGCAGGGTTACGGCGAGGTGTTGGTCAGCACCTGGCTCGGCCTGGTGGTCGCCCTGATCGCTGCGGTGCTGCTGCGCACCAATCAGGGCTTGCGGCAATGGCAACGCAGCCGTCTGGAGCTGGCCTGCCTGCGCGCTGCGGCCGAGGCCCCATGACCTTCCGCCTCCTGGCACTCACCGGTCTCAACCTGATCGCCCTCACCGCCGTGGCTGCCCTGCCCGTTGTTCTGCGGCAGCCGGAGCCGCGCCATCGCGCCACCGCCTCTCAGGGCCTTCAGCCCCACTGGTTTCTGGTGCGCGCCGCCAGCGGCAGCTGGTACCTCGATGGCGCCGCGATCAGTGAAGTGGCGCTGGTGGCTCAGCTGCGTGGCGCCACCAACCCACAGGGTGTGCGTTTTCTGCCCTCCGATGCCCGCTCCAGCAGGCAGGTGAGCAGCGACCTGGCCTGGCTGCGTCGCCACAGCCGCCAGCCGGTGTGGATCGACCGTCTGCCGGGCCCACTGTGAGACCAGCAGAGCGCGCCAACCCCTTCTCGGGGCTTTCCCCAGCCCTGGCGGTGCGGCGGATCGGGCCGGCCGGCCCGATCACGGCCGGTGAGCAGGGCCTCTGGCTGGCGCTGCTTGGGGCGGCCCTCAGCCTGTTCAGCATGGCGCTGCTTCTGCTGCCTCAGCAGCTCGCCCAGGCGCCCGCCCACCGCGGCCTGGTGGTGCTGCACCTGGCGGCCGATGGGCGGCTGCGCCTCTGGAACCGCACGGTCAACCCTGGCCAGTTGCCCGCCCTGCTGCAGGAGGCCCGCCGCATCAACGCGCAGGCCCGCGTGCGGCTGATTCCCTCCCCCACCACCTCCTGGGGATTGGTGCAGCGATTTCTTCCCCTGCTCGATGCCAGTGCGCTTCCCTTTGACGTTCAACTTCCCTCCCCGTCCCAAGCCCCTGCCTCCTGACGGCCGGCCCCCTGCCGCAGGCCGCAGCCTCCCGCTGCCCGCCTGGGCGCGGGCGGGCGCCAACGGGCGCTGGCTGGCGGCGATCGGAACCTCCCGCTGGCTGCTGCCGGTGGGTATCGCCGTGGGAGCCCATGTCCTCTGGCTCTCCAGCAGCAACCTGACGGTGCGTCCCCGCCCACCGGCCCCGCGCCTGCCGGTGACCGATAACACCCCGGAGCTGCTGCGCTTCAGCAGTGGTGCCCGTCAGCCCGTGGCGCTGGCAGCCAGCTTGAGCACGATCGATCTGCCCTTCGGCAACAGCCTGCCACTGCCGCCGCCGCCGCCGCTTGAGGCCGGCCCAACGACCCCGCGCCGTTCCGCCACTCCGGTGCTGCCGGCTTCCCGCATCGCTGCAGGCAGCGCTGGCCGCGGCGGCCTGGCCTGGGGGGTCCCGCCGGCTGCCTCCGCTGGCCTTCCGGCCAGCGCCGCCTCCGCCCTGGAACTTGTCGCCCAGCTGCAGAGCAAGGCCGGAGCGGCCGCCGCGCCAACTGCTGCTGGTTCAAACGCCACGCCCGCAGACGCAGCCGCCCCGCCGGCGGCAGCGGAACGCCCGGCCATGGACGAGGGCCAGAAGGCTGCCAGCGCCGCCCTGGCCAGGCGTCACCTACGGCTTGGTGCCAACGCCGATCGCCCCTACCGGCTGCTCTGGGACACCGGCGTGATGGCCAGCAACAGGCCCGAGAGCCTGACCGACCTGCCTCAGGGGGTGGAACTGCGCCGCCTGCCCCTGGCGGCTGCCCAGGCCATGGGCCTCAGCCAGCCGCACGCTGTTTCGGTGCACTCCCCCGCAGGGCTGCTGTTGCTGTGGGTGCAGGGCGACCAGCTCTGGTTGATCCGCCAACCTGCCGGACCGACCAGGACAGCCGCTTAAGGGCTGCTATCCCGCCTGATCACTCGTGGGTGCCCCCTCAGTTCTGGCGAGTGCCGGCTGAGCTCTGCGGCAGCTCCGCCCGGCCTCAGCCGGGAAGGCGACGTGTCTGGCGCCAGTGGCTCATGGATTGCCAGCCCAGCAGCACGATCAGGGCAGGAATCAAGGCCATCAGGGTGAAGCGCTCGATCGGGCCGTCAAGGCCGGGGTAGGTATACGGGAGGATCTGCTCAACCAGATAGAGGCCGTAGAGGCCGATCAGGATGCCGCCCTCCAGGCGGGTGATCACCCCGCCGCTGAAGAAGATCGGCAGGCAGGCCACGGTGGTGGCCACCATGATCGGGAAGTCGCGGTGGATCATCACAGGATCCACACTGAGGCCGCGATCGCCGGAGATGAAGGCACAGAGCCCGAGGATCACGAGCTGGTTCAACAGGTTGCTGCCGATCACGTTGCCGATCGCCAGGTCGGCCTTGCCGCGCAAGGCCGCCACGATCGAGGTGACCAGTTCGGGCATGGAAGTGCCCGCCGCCACGATCGTGAGGCCGATCAGGGTTTCGCTCACCCCCAGGCTCAGGGCAATGGCCGTGGCCCCTTTCACCAGGATCTGAGAGCCCCAGACCAGCAGGCCCAGGCCGGCGGCCAGCTTGATGAAGGCAGGAAGGTAGCCGCCCTTGGCCTCATCGGCATCAATCTCTCCATCCGCGTCGCCTTCTTCCTTGGCGGTGCGGATTTCCCAGATGGTGTTGATCACCAGGGCCGTCAGCAGCGCCAGGCCCGCCTGCCAGGTCATGCGCCCGGGCGAGGCCATGCCCCACACCACCATCGACACCGCAAGCAGGATCGGCACATCGCGCCGGATCAGACGGCTGTGCACCCGCAGGGGGAGGATCAAAGCACTGCAACCCAGCACCACCAGCACGTTGAAGATGTTGCTGCCAACGATGTTGCTCACGGCAATGTCGTCGGCACCCTTGAGGGTGGAGAGCACGCTCACGAACAGTTCCGGAGCGCTGGTTCCCATGGCCACCACCGTGAGGCCGATCACCAGCTGCGGAATGCCGAGCAGCAGGGCGAGCGCCACCGACCCCTGCACGAACAGCTCGCCACCGCCGAACAGCAGCAGGATGCCAACAATGATCTCGACGATGCTGAGCACTGAGGCCACCGAATAGTCGGGCAACTATGGCCTGCAGCCCAGGCCGGAGCCTTGCCCTTGGCCTGCGGGTATGGCCTAGAGAATGAAAGTCTCGCGCGGCCATCACCAACCGGATCAATCTTCAGAACATCCGCGTTGGCGTGTTTGGTGGGGTCACCGCTGCGGTGATCGCCCTGCCGATGGCGCTCGCCTTTGGGGTGGCCTCGGGGGCAGGGGCCGCTTGAGGCTCACCATCGTGCGCATGAATGCCCTGCGATCCAGGGGGTGTGAAGGCGATCAGCACCAGCGACGGCGAACTTGTTCTCACCCCCAGAGGAGAGGGTGCTGCTGGATCAGGGCGAAAGCAAGGTGCTGCTCTTCCAGCTCAACGGCGCCATGGTCTTCGGCCTGGCCTGGCGATCGCACGCGAGCACGACGCGATCACCGATTTCCAGAGCATCATGTTCGATCTGTGCTCCGTATCCCGCCTGGGTGTCACGGCGGCACTGGCCCTCGAGAACGTGGTGGATGAGGCGGTAGAAAAGGGGCGCAGCGTGTCTGTGCTGGGGGACCACGGCACCACCCGTCAACGGCTGGAGAGCCCCGGAGGTTCAAGTTGCTGGATGCCTCCCACACCGAGATCAGCCGCCACGAGGCCCTGCTCGCCGTTGCCACCTTCGTCAAGATGCTGCTGGCCACGGCTCTGGGGCTCACCCATCTCACTGGCGCCCTGCTGGGAGCCGTGCTGCTGCTGGTGAGCGGCATGCTCCTCTTTCGGAATGATGGTGCTGGTGCGTGCCCTGGAGGTCACCGGGGTGTTCTCCTTGGCGGCCCACCGCCTGTTGTCTTTGTTGCGCGGCAAGGGCTGACGGATGCTGATCAGCGTGGTGCTGCTCACCACCGTGATCTGCGCCTGGCTTCCCAATGCCAGCACAATGCTGCTGATCCTGCTGGTGCTCACCGCCAACATCGCAGGGCTGCTCATCTGGCAGGCCGGCGCGGTGCCGTTGCTGCGGCTGCTGGCCGCCGTCCTGCTCTCTGGGGTTGTGTCAAGCCTCCCTCTGGGGGCGGCGGCGCTGTGGCAGGCGGCCTTCGCTGCATTCACCGTCCCTTAACCCGTTAAGTACAAATACGGGGCCCGTTCTCGGGACCACGGATCAGCTTGTCCAAGGATCCACGGATGGCAGGCATCAGCTGGCACTGATCACGCTGGCTTGGCGCAGACATTGGCAATACCTCTTCATCCACCCCCCAACCGTTAACGGTCACTCCCTATTGTTCGCGATCATCCCGGAAGCCTCGCGATCAGATGACCGTCCCCCCGCCCGAGACGGCCTCCTTTGCAACGTCCGTCGTTGAGACGGCCTTCCTGATTCCGCTTTATCCCTTGCTGGGGGCGTTCTTCTCCCTGCTCTGGGTGCCCGGGCTCATCTCCCGTACCGGTCCTCGCCCCGCCGGCTACATCAATCTCCTGTTCAACCTGGTGGCGTTCCTGCACAGCCTCGCGGCCTGGATCGCCTTCAGCGGCACCCCGCTGACCCGCAGCTGGCCCTGGCTGGATACCGCCGGCCTGTCGATCCGCTTCGACGCCACGATCAACACGCCGGTGCTGATCGCCATGACCATGATCTGCGGCATCCATGTGCTGGCACAGGTGTATGCGATTGGTTATCTGGAGATGGACTGGGGTTGGCCCCGTTTCTTCGGCTGCCTGAGTGTGTTCGAGGCCGGCCTGTGCGCACTTGTGCTCACCGATTCCCTCTTCTTCGCCTATGTGGTACTGGAGCTGCTCACGCTCGGCACCTATCTGGTGGTGGGTACCTGGTTCAATCAGTCGCTGGTGGTGAAGGGCGCGCGCGATGCCTTCCTCACCAAGCGGGTAGGGGATCTGGTGCTGCTGGCCGGCCTGGTGGCGCTGCTGCCGGTGGCCGGCAGCTGGAACATCAACGCCCTGAATGCCTGGGCCGAGCAGGCCACCCCCAGCCCCGGCCTCACCTTGATCCTGCTGGCCTTGATCGCCGGCCCGATGGGCAAGTGCGCCCAGATCCCGCTGCACCTCTGGCTCGACGAGGCCATGGAAGGCCCCTTCCCCTCCACGGTGCTGCGCAACTCCGTGGTGGTGCTGGGCGGGGCCTGGGTGCTGCTGCGGCTTGAGCCACTGCTGTCGGTGAGCCCCACCGTGCAGGCCGTGCTGGTGGTCGTGGGCGGCACCACCGCGCTGGTGGGCGCCCTGATCGCCCTGGCCCAGATCGACATCAAGCGGGCCGTTTCCTTTCTGGTCAGCAGCTGGCTGGGTCTGCTGTTCCTGGCCGTGGGCGCCGGTGCCGGTGACACCGCCTGGCGCATGCTGCTTGTCTATCCGCTGCCGATGGCCCTGGTGCTGCTGGCCCTGGGCACGGTGGTGTCGAGCAACGTCAGCCAGGACCTCACCCAGCTGGGTGGCCTCTGGTCGCGCCGCCCCTTGATGGGCATCGCTTTCCTGGTGGGGGGCGCCGGCCTGGTGGGGTTGCCGCCGCTGGCTGGCTTCGGTGCCCTGCGGGCCATGACCGCCAGCCTTTCGGCCAGCCAGGCCCCGCTGCTGCTCACCGCCGTGGTGCTGCTCACCAATGGCCTGATCAGCGCCGCACTGGTGCGGATCTTCGGGCTGATCTGGGGCGGCAAGCCCTCGGTGTTCACCAAGCGCTCCGCCGAAGTGCTGTGGCTGATGGTGCTGCCGGCGATGGTGGCCACCGGCCTGGTGCTGCACCTGCCGATCCTGATCAGCCGCGCCGGCATTGGCGCGGAGTGGGGCCCGATGGCGTTGCCGCTGCTCGCCTCCACGCTGCTGGGAATCACGGCCGGGTCGGTGCTCTATCTCTTCTCCACCGAGCACCTGCCCAAGCTGTCCGGCCCCTTGGCCGGCCTGCAGGAATGGCTGGCCGCCGACCTGCACACTGAAGGCCTCTACCGCCGCACCGTGGTGGGTCTGGTGGTGGCGCTGGCGGCCACCAGCAGCTGGGTCGACCGCATCCTGGTGGACGGCTTCAGCAACCGCAGCGGCGACCTGGCCCTGGAGGGGGCGCGCCGCCTCAGCCTCAGCACCACCGGCCGGGTGCAGGCCTATGCCTTCACCGTGCTGGTGGGGGTGGTGTTGATGGGGCTGTGGATCCTCACCCGCCACACGCCCGCCTTTCTCTCCCTCTGAAGCAGACCACCGAGATCTCCCATGCTGCTCACCCTTCTGCTGCTTCCCCTGGCGGCTGTGCTGCTGCTCTGTCTCGCCCCCTTGCCGGGGCCCTGGCCCCGTCGGGTGGCGGTGTTCGCTCCGGCGGTGCAGCTGCTGATGCTGCTGTGGCTGGCGGGCCATCCGGTGCCGGAGCTTCGCCAGGTCTGGCTGCCCCAGCTCGGCCTGGAGCTTCACCTGGGCCTTGATGGCCTGTCGCTGCCACTGGCCGGCCTCACCGCCCTGCTCTCCTTCATGGCGGTGTTCGCCACGCCGATCAGCCAGCCGCGGCGGCGCTTCTTCTACGCCATGGTGCTGGCCACCAACGTGGGCCTCACAGGGGCCTTCCTGGCCTGCAACGGTCTGCTGTTCGTGCTGGCCTACGAGATCACGCTGATCCCCACCACCCTGCTGGTGGCGGTGTGGGGGGGTGAGCGGCGTGCCACCGCTGCGATTCGCTATCTGATGTATGGCGCGGTGTCGGGGATGGCCCTGCTGGCGGGCGTGCTGGCCCTGGCCCTGCTCAACCGCAATGGCTTCAGCTTCGCCTATGCCGACATGGCCCAGGCGGTGCTGCCGGAGGGGGCGGAGCGCTGGATCCTGGCCCTGCTTCTGCTCGCCTTCGGCCTCAAGATGCCGATCTTTCCGCTGCACGGGTGGCAGCCGCTCACCTACAGCCAGGCCTCCACGCCCGTGGCCATGCAGCTGGCCGGGGTGGTCTCGAAGCTGGGTGCCTATGGCCTGCTGCGCTTCGGCATCGGCATGCTGGGCGACACCTGGGCCGAGTGGTCGCCGTGGATTGCCGTGGTCGGCATGGTCAGCGCCTTGTATGGGGCCCTCAATGCCATCGCCCAGACGGACATGCGCCGCCTGGTGGCCTTCAGTGCCCTGGGCCACATGGGCCTGCTGGTGCTGGCCCTGGCCGCCGCCACGCCGTTGAGCCTGCAGGGGGCGATCGCACAGATCCTCGCCCAGGGCATGATCGTGGCCCTGCTGTTCTGCCTGGTCGGCAAGATCGAGGCGAAAACGGGCACCACCGAGATCGCCGCCCTCTCCGGCCTGATGAACCCCAGCCGGGGCCTGCCCTTCACCCTCGGCCTGCTGCTGCTGGCCCTGATGGCAGCGGCAGGTGTGCCCGGCCAGGCAGGCTTCCTGGCGGAGATGGTGGTGTTCCAGGGCAGCTGGCCGGTGTTTCCGCTGCCCACGATCGGTTGCATCCTGGCCTCGGGCCTCACGGCCGTGTATGCGGTGCGCCTGTTCAACCGGGTGGGCTTCGGCCGCCTCGACAACAAGACCGCCGACTACGTGAGCACCACCTGGGTGGAGCGGCTGCCGGCCCTGGCCCTCTCCTTCCTGGTGATCCTGGCGGGCCTCTGGCCCCAGATCCTGCTGGGCTGGAGTGAGGACACCACCAGCGCCCTCGCCCTCTCCCGCCCGCCGATCAACGCCCTGGCGATGGCTGCCCCGAGCCCAGCCCTGCCAACGCTCGCCACCCTGCCTTCACTGACGACCCCAGCGTTCCACGCCCCGCTGGCGCCCCTGCACCTGCCCACCTCGCTGGCTCTCCGGCCATGACCGTCACCACTCCCGCCACCGCCCTGCCGCCTTCCACCCACCCCTTCGCTGAGGTGGTGCAGCGGCTCGAAGCCGGCGGCTCGATGCTGCCGGATACGCCGGAAAACCTGATGCAGATCATCGGCATCTACAAGGCCTATGCCGTGCCGATGGATTTCTACTGGCGCGACCTGCTCTACATCGCCGAGCGGGTGTTCCTCGATCCCCTGCCGGCGTTCAAGTATTTCCCGAGTCAGGAGTATCTGGATCTGCCCAATTCCTACGCGGGTGATGATTCCAAGCTGCGCATCTGGCGCGGGCCGGCCACGGCCCATCCCGAGCTGCTGGAGTTCATGGAGAAGGGCGAAGCCGGCAAGCTGCCGAAGCTGCTCCATCACCTCTGGCACGACCGCATCAACATGGAGTTCGCGGAGGCCTGTATGGATGCCATGTTCTGGCACCAGGGCATGGGCGGCCGCTTCTACGACTACCTGGAGAGCGACGCCTACAAGGCCAACGCCGAGCGGGCGATCCTCGCTTACTTCAAAGGCAACCCACTGATGCTGGGCCTGCACAAGCTGTTCCCGGAGATGTTCCTGGAGCAGGTGCGCAAGATGAGCTACTACGCCAATCTTGGCCTCTTCTGGGAGGTGATGGCGCCGGTGTTCTTCGAGATGAGCGACATCTACGATGAAGGGGGCTTCTCTGGTGTGCCAGCCGCCATGGATTTCCTGGTGAACGGCATTTTTGCCGTGGCCGGCCGGCCGATCTATCACCACGTTTACATCGGTGGTGAATGCATCGAGATCATCCCCAAATCGGAAGGCTTCACCTGGCTGTATGAGGCGGCCCTCCCCTATGTGGAGGCGGTGTTCTATCGCACGGCCCCCTTCCGCGGCACCAAGAGCTACAACGCCCAGGCTGATCAGGTGCCTTCGGAGCAGGCGGATTTCCACTACGGCATCCTCTATGCCGATGTGTTCCCGGTGGGTTCAGCCGGCATCCCGCCCACCCTGCTGATGCAGGACATGCTCCACTTCCTGCCGCCCTATCTGGTGGAGCTCTACCGCAACCACAAGCGCGGTGAAGACGACATCCTCGTGCAGCTGGGCATCACCTTCCAGCGCTCCATGTACAACGTCACCTCAGCGGTGATCCAGGCGCTGCGCTGCGCCCTGCTGTTCCCTCTCGATGATCCCGATCCGGAGCACCTCAAGGCGAACCGCGCCTTCTTCGAGGCCCAGATGGATCGCTTCCTCCGCCCTGAGGCCCGCCTCCGGGATGTGCAAACCCAGGACTACCGCTAGAGACTCCCAGCCATGGCCAACATCATCGAAACCGCCAAAGGCGCCGGCCTGTTTTCCACCCTGCTCACAGCGGTGGAGGTGGCCGGCCTCACCGCAGCCTTGGAGAGCCCTGGCCCCTTCACGGTCTTCGCCCCGGTGGACGACGCCTTCGCCGCCCTGCCGCCCGGCACCGTGCAGACCCTGGTGGACAACCCGCCCCAACTCGCGCGCATCCTCAAGTTCCACGTGCTTTCCGGCGCCTTCAGACGCAGTGAGCTGGTGGATCAGCCCAGCTGGGAAAGCCTGGAGGGCGCCCCGATCCCGATCCGCTGCGCCGAGCCCTTCGAGGTGAAGAATACCTCCGTGCTCTCCGCCGACATCGTCTGCGACAACGGCATCGTGCACGTGATCAACCGGGTGATGCTGCCGGGCTGATCCCCAGCCGGGTGAGCAGGGGAGAGGCCATGGCGGTGGTCACCAAGGCCATCACCACCATCATCGTGAACAGGGTGGTGCTGATCACCCCAAGGCTCAGGGCCACGTTGAGGATCACCAGTTCCGTGAGCCCTCGGGTGTTCATCAGCCAGCCCACCGCCTGGGCCTGCCGGGGGGGCAACCCTCCCAGGCGGGCCATTGCCCAGCAGCCGATGAACTTGCCGCCGATCGCCACGGCCAGCACCGCCATCAGGGCCAGCCACAACAGCGGCTGATCGAGGTCCGCGATCCGGGTGTTGAGGCCGCTGATGGCGAAGAACACCGGCAGCAGCAAGGTGAGCACCAGATCCTCGATGTGCAGCCGCAGGCGGCGCAGCAGCGGACCGTAGCGGGGCAGCGCCAGGCCGAACAGAAACGCCCCGAAGATGTAGTGCACACCGATCCAGTCGGTAATCACGGCCGAGAGAATCGCTCCAGCGAACAGCAATGAGAGCAGAATCGGGCTCAGCAGCCGCTCGCGCCGGTAGTGCTCCTCGAGCCGGTGCATCAACGGCCTGAGGCCCAGCAGCAGCAGCAGCGCCCAGGCCAGGGTGCCGATCAATGCCGGCAGGGCGCCCAGTACCGATCCGGAGCGGGTGAACGACACCACCGCCGCCAGCAGCACCCAGCTGACCACGTCGTCGATGGCGGCGCAGCTGATCACCAGCTGGCCGAGCGGCAGCCCCAGCAACCCCCGTTCCTTGAGCAGTCGCGACAGCACCGGAAAGGCCGTGATCGACATCGCCGTGCCCATGAACAACAGGCCCGGCAGGGTGCGATCGCCCGGCAACAGCCCTGGCAGCATGCTCTCCAGGCCAACGGCCAGCAGCACCCCGAGCAGCAGCGGCAGCAAGATGCCCGCCAGCGAAATTCGCGCCGCCAGTCGCAACCGGCCGTGCAGATGCTCCGGGTTCACCTCCAGCCCCACCAGAAACATGAACAGGATCAGGCCCAGCTGGGAGAGCAGGTTGAGCTGGGGCAGCACCGCCGCGGAAAACACCGCCTGCTGCAGCTGGGGTGCCAGCGCCCCCAGCAAGGAGGGCCCCAGCACGATGCCGCCCAGGATCTCGCCGATCACCGCGGGCTGATCGAAGTGGGCCAGCAGGCGCCCCAGCAGCTTCGAGACCACGATCACCAGGGCCAGAGCCACCAGCACCGCCGACAGGGTGCTCAGCGGCTCGGTCGCGATCACAGCGGCGCGGCTCCGTGCAGCATCCACAGGCCGTGCAGACCTTCCCAGGCCAGGTAGGCGCTGATCAGCAGGGCGAGCACGCCGACCACCCATTCGGCCCGGTGCACCAGCCAGCCTTCCACCTGCAGCAGCGGCTCGCGGATGCCGCCACCGGTGGCGATCCACGCCAGCGGCGGCAGCAGCAGCAGGGAGCTGGCCACCAGCACGAATACGCCGGTGAGTTCCAGATCGCGGCTCACCCCTGGCTGGTTCACCAGCAGCAGGCCCGCTTCCTTGAGATAGAACACCAGGTTTTCCGGCGTCAGCAGGGCGCTGGTGGCGCCGATCAGCACCAGCAACGGCGTGCGCACATCGGGCAACTGGTTGAGCAGCTTCACCGCCATGCCCTCGTGGCCGAGCTCGGCCGCCGGGGTGAGCTGGAACAGGCCGATGCCCAGCAGGGCCACCGCCCCCACCAGGTCAATCGCCACCTGCCCCTGTTCGCCGTGGTTGAGGGCCAGGGAAAAGCGGTCGCCCACCAGCATCAGGGCGAGGATCGCCAGGCCGTTGGCCATCGCCCAGCCGCTCACGTAGGCGAAGGAACGCCGCAGCGGGAAAGGGCCCAGCAGCAGCAGCGCCACCACGGCGATGTGCAGCGGGCTGAAGGCGATCCCAAAGCCGAACAGCGACGACTGGCTGAACAGCGCCCCAGGGCTGAGGTGGGCGGTGGGAGCGATCAGAGCTGGAAGGAGCAAGGAAATCGAGGTGATGGGATCGAGTGCCTGAACGCGCTGCTGCCGAGGGTAGGGAGATTCCGGCGGGCCCAGAGCGGGATCAGGGCGGCATCAGAGATAGAAGCCCACGGTGGTCACCACGCGGGTGCCGCCGTTGCGCAGGGCCCGGCGCAGATTCAGCGCCGACTGGTTGTGCAGCAACTTCTCCCAGGGGCGGCGCGTGACGTACACGGGCAGCACCACCGTGCAGAAGCTGGTGGGATCTTTGCTGTGCTCCGCTTCGAAGCGGTGCACGAAGGAGGTGATCGGATCCACCAGTGAGCGGTAGGGGGAGGGCAACACCACCAGCCGCACCTGCGGCAGCCGCTGGCTCCATTGCTGGCGGAAGGCTTCGGCGCCGCTGCCATCGAGATCCACATGCACCGCTACCAGGGGGCCGGCGATGCTGCGGGCATAACACACCGCATCGGCACTGCCGTGGTTGAGCGCGCCCACCAGCACCACCACCGGGGTGCCGCCCTGGGCGGGGGCCGGCGGCAGGCTGAGTGGGGCCAAGGGGCCGAGATCGAGGCGGCGGGCCATGCGGCCGTAATGGGTCTTGATCGCCAGAAACAGGCTCACCAGCAGCGGCACGCCCAGCACCACCAGCCAGGCCCCCTCGGTGAACTTGCTGAACAGCAGCACGCCGCACACCAAACCTGTGACCAGGCAGCCCAGCCCGTTCACCAGAGCCTTGCCTCGCCAGCCCTCGGCGGCGCTGCGCCCCCTCCACCAATGCATCACCATCCCGGCTTGGGAGAGCGTGAAGCTGGCGAACACCCCCACGGCGTACAGCGCGATCAAGCGGGTGACGCTGCCGTCGAACACCAGCAACAGCACCGCCGCGAAGCTGCTCAGCAGCACGATGCCGTTGGTGAACACGAGCCGGTCGCCGAGGGAGGCGAGCTGGCGCGGCATGAATCCGTCCTGGGCCAGGAAGGCGGCCAGGCGGGGAAAGTCGGCGAAGGCGGTGTTGGCGGCCAGCAGCAGGATCAGCAGGGTGGTGAGCTGCAGCAGCAGCAGCAGTGGTCCATTGCCGAAGATGCGCTCTCCCAGCTGATACAGGAGGGTGGGGCCGGTGTCCTGCGCCACCAGCCTCAGCTCGGTGGCCAGGGCGCTGATGCCGCTGAACATCAACGCCAGCAGGATCACCATCACGGTGAGCACACGGCGGGCGTTGCGCCACTCCACCGGCTTGAACGCCATCACGCTGTCGCTGATCGCCTCGATGCCGGTGAGGGCAGCGCAGCCAGAGCTGAAGGCGCGCATCAGCAGCACCGGCCCCAGCGCCGCCAGCGAGGCGCCGTGCTCGCTGTTCAGCAGCCGGCTCTGCTCGGCCAGCGGCAGAGCGGTGAGCGACCCCTGGCTCCACTGGATCAGGCCAGCCACCACCAGGGTGAACACCGTTCCCATGAACAGAAAGGTGGGCAGGCTCAGCAGCCGGGCCGTGGAGCGCACGCCACGCAGGTTGGCGAGCATCAGCAAGCTCACGGCTGCCAAGCACAACGGTTCGCGCAGGCCGTCGAGCAGGGGGAAATAGGAGGTGAGGGCGGCGATCCCGGCCGCCGTGCTCACCGCCACGGTGAGCGTGTAATCGATCGACAGCGAAGCGGCGGCGCACAGGCCGGGGATCACCCCGAGGTTGTCGTGCGACACCCGGTAGGAACCACCTCCGTGGGGATAGGCCTTGATGGTTTGCCGGTAGCTGATCGCCACCACCAGCATCAACGCCACGATCAACCCTGTGATCGGCAGGGTGTAATGCAGGGCGGCAGCCCCAGCCATGGCCAGAACCAGCACGATCTCCTGGGTGGCGTAAGCCACCGAGGAGAGAGCGTCGGAGCTGAGGATGGCGAGAGCTTCGGCGTTGGTGAGCCGTTCCTCGGCGTGGGCGCTGGTCGGAAGCGGGGCTCCGATCAGCAGGCGTCTGAGCGACTGGGTGCCTGATCCGCGTGGATCGTTGGTCAAGGGTCGGCTCAGACGCTTTCAGACGAGATCGTACGCTCAGGTTTGGGGAGAGCGTTAGATCGCAGCCGCTCCTGATTCGGACGTGCGGATGCGCACAACGGCCTCCACTGGAAGCACGAAGATCTTGCCGTCGCCGATTTCGCCGGTGCGGGAAGGGCCTGAGATTGCGGCGATCACGGTGTCCACCTTGTCGTCTTCGACGACCACTTCCACCTTCACCTTGGTGATGAATTCAATGGTGTATTCCGCACCGCGGTAGGTTTCCACTTGGCCTTTCTGTCTGCCAAATCCACGCACATCGGTGATGGTCATGCCGATGATTCCGGCATTCACCAAGGCTGTTTTCACATCATCAATCTTGGCGGGGCGGATGATCGCTTCGACTTTTTTCATGCTTATGGATGTGGTGATGTTGTGTGACAGGCAGTTTGGTCTTCGGGCCCCGACGGAGATCGGTGACTGAAGCGGAGGATGCCTGAGAAGAAAAGGCCAGAACCAGGTTTGCGCTGGTTCTGGCCAATCATGACAACCTACCCGGACAACCTACCAAAGCCATGCTAGTTCGTCATGGGCTCGTAGGCCTCCTCTCCATGGGAGACGATGTCCATGCCGCGCTCTTCATCCTCTGCGCTGACCCGGAGACCAACGGTGGCTCCAATGATCCAGATGATGATGGCAGTGCCAATGCCAACGAACACATAGGAGAAGACGACAGCCTTGAGCTGGGCGATGAACATGCCGAAATTACCGCTCTCCTCAAGAATCTTCGCCGAGAGGGGGAAGTAATCGGCGGGCACATACTCCTTGACGGCGAGAATTCCTGTGAGCAGAGCGCCCACCGTGCCACCTACGCCGTGCACCATGAAGGTGTCAAGGGAATCGTCAAACTTGATAGCGGCTTTGATCTGAATGGCCGTGAAACAGGCCACTGTAGTAAGCGCTCCGATCAGGATTGATGAGCCCATCGAAACGAATCCTGCAGCAGGAGTGATTCCCACAAGCCCTGCCACGGCACCTGTGGCTGCACCCACTGCGGTGGGTTTGCCACCCTTAAACCACTCAATCAGGCACCACGTCAGCATGGCGGCTGATGCCGATGTGGTGGTGGTCAGGAAGGAGAATCCAGCAGCCTTGGCAGCGAAATAACTGGCACCATTGAAGCCAAACCAGCCAAACCACAGCAGACCAGCACCCAAAAGAATAAAGGGAACGTTGTGCGGGGGACGGGTTCTATCCGGCCAGACGTTGCGCGGACCGATGAGGGCCGCAGATACCAATGCCGCCACACCAGAGGAAATGTGAACGACCGTGCCGCCGGCGAAGTCAAGGGCACCGATGGAGCCGAAGGGTCCGATGAATCCGCCGCCCCACACCATCTTGCACATTGGGCAATAGATGAAAAGGCTCCAGAGCAGCACAAACCAGAACCAGGCCTTGAAGTTGATGCGCTCCACAAGGGCGCCACTGATCAGGGCTGGGGTGATGATCGCGAACATGCCCTGGAAGAGGGCAAAGCTGGTGGCGCTGATGGCAAAGCCATCGGCCAGAGGAGCATCCCCCAGGGGACCACCCACACCGTTGAGCCACATGAACTCCAGACCACCGATGAAGGGGCTGTTGAAGCCTGTGCCGAAGGAGAGGCTGTAGCCGATCACCACCCAGAGAACGCCGACGAGCCCCATGCAGAAGAAGCTCATCATCATCGTGTTGAGCACGTTCTTGGCCCGGGTGAACCCCCCGTAGAAGAACGCCAGGCCCGGGGTCATCACCAACACCAGGGCCGATCCCATCAACATCAACAGGGTGTCGGCTCCGTCGGTGGGTGTCTTGGCGAGGGCCGCGTGGGCTGATCCAGCCATCAGAGGTACCAAGCCGGCTCCGGCGGCAAGCAGGAAGACGGCGAAACGGCGCAGTTGAGGGTTCTGCACATCCCCGACGAGCCCCGCTCGGAAGCGATCAACGGCTTCGATGGCGGAGGCTCCGCCATATGAGTTTGGAATCCTTGACTTCGACAATGGTTAACCCGGAAATGGCTTTAAAAGAATGTGTCTGAAGCTCCTTGCTTCCGGTAGCAAGGGTCACCGAATAACCCCAAGCAACGGCGAACCGTGACACTGGGCCCGGCGGGAATCCATCTCACGTTCTGTGCGAGCGGCGGGATCAGCCTCTGGAGCCCTGCCTGGGAAGCAGCTTCAACACCGCCTGGGTGCGGTTGGCCACCCCCAGCTTCTGCATGATCGCGTGGCCATGGACCCGCACCGTGCCCAGGGTGATGCCCAGTTCCGTGGCGATTTCCTGGTTGCTCAGCCCGCGGGCCATCGCCTCAAGCACCTGCCGCTCTCGGGGGGTGAGCATGGACAGCGGGTCTCCTTTGTGGCTGTCCCCATCGACCCCTGCCTCCGCCCTTGCCGCACCCAGCTCCCGCAGGGCCGTGGTGGCGTCCGCGTCCCACCAGGAGGCGCCGCGCAGCACCGTCTGGATGGCGAGCAGCAGGTCTGCGGTCGCCACTCCCTTGCGCACGTAGCCCCGGGCGCCGGCCCGCACCATCCGCAGACACCAGGCGGGTTCGTCCTGGCTGGTGATCACCAGCACGGGAATCTGCGCGTGCTCGGCGCTCATGCGGCGGCAGGTCTCCAACCCCCCCAGACCCGGAAGGCCCAGATCGAGCAGGATCACGTCGAACGTCTGATGACGCAGCAGATCAAGAGCCTGCTCGCCGTCGCTGACGGCTGTCACCGTGTGGATTGCCGCGAAGCCCTGCAGCGTGACCTCCAGCCCCAACCGGAACAGTTCGTCGTCTTCCACCACCAGGGCGCGCATGGGTTCAGCCTCCCTCCATGTCGGCAGCGATGGAGGCGTCAGGCAACAGCACCTCAATTTCGGCGCCGCCGCCTGGCCGGTTGTGCAGGCCGATCGTTCCCCCGTGGGCGCTCACGATCTGGCGGCACAGGTAGAGCCCCAGTCCACTGCCCGGCCGGTCCTCCGACAGCCTCGCGAAACGCCGAAACAGGTTGGGAATGTCCTGTTCCGGGACCCCAGGTCCGCCATCGGCGATGCGCAGGCGGTGTCCGCCGCCCCGGTTCTCCAAGACCACCTGGATCTGGCCGCCCCGCAGGCTGTGCTGGATGGCATTGAGCAGCAGGTTCTCCACCAGCCTTCTGAGCTGGGCTCCATCCCCTCGCAAATGATGGGGGTGCCACAGGGCGTCCTCACCGAAACCGAGCCGCAGGGTGAGCTGCCTTTCCTCAGCGAGTGCCGAGAGCTCCCGGATCACCTCCTCAACCACGCCGGTGAGTTCAACAGCCTCAACCCGCAGCCGCAGCCCTTCGGCGTCGTTGCGGTAGACCTCCAGCAGGGTCTGGATCTGGCCGAGTGCGCGGCTCTGGCCCCGCTCGATCGTGGCCAGTGTGCGCTCCAGCATCGCGCCATCGGGGCGTTGGCTGGCGCTGGCCAGACTGCGCAGGGTGGCGATCGTGCCCAGGATCGGTGTCTTGAGGTCGTGCGCCAGGGTGGAGACGAAATCATGGCGCAGGTCTTCAACGGCAAGCTGGCCCTGAAGTTCCAGTCGCTGACGCTGCAGGCCCTGGATGTGCAGGCACTGGCGGGCGGTGAGCACCAGGGCGATGCAGACCAGCAGCCGGTTGGTGAGCACCAAGCCGCTGAAGGGAGTGACATCCGGGATCAGCAGATTGGCGAGGGTGAGGCCGCAGGTCAGCGCCGCGTAGCGGCCGAGCTCCGCCGGCCGAGCGGTTTCGTTGAACACGATCAGCGGCACCACATAGAGATAGGCGAGCACCACCTGCACGGGCGTGAAGGCGTCCACCAGGGCCACCACGGCTGTCAGCGCGCTCACCTGACCGCCAGGTGAGGCCAGGGCCGCTATACCGCCGGGTAGGGATCGCCGATTCAAATCCATACCCTCAGCTAGTCGCGTCATGCTGCGGGGGCCATCGACAGTGAATCTGTCCTCCGAATCGGACGTTACCGCTGATGAATGCCTGGATTCAGGTCGCCCTGCTGCTCGCCCTTGTGCTGGGATCGGCTCCACTGCTCGGTCGGCATCTCTGGCAGGTGTTCGACGACCGTCCCCAGCCCCTCCTGGATGGCTGGCTGAACCCCGTGGAAACCTCCCTGCTGCGCTGGGTGGGTGATCGGGGCCGTCCGGCCGAGCAAGCCTGGGACTACCTGCGCCCCCTGCTGCTCAGCAACCTCCTGTTCGGTGCGGTGGCCTTTCTGCTGTTGCTGTTCCAGCCCTCCTGGCTCAACCCCCAGGGCCTGCCTGGCATGCGCTGGGACACGGCCTTGCACACCGCCATCTCCTTTCTCACCAACACCGACCAGCAGCACTACGTGCCCGAGCAGAGCCTGGGGGATCTGGCCCAGCTGGGAGCCCTCCAGTTCCTGTTCTTCACCTCCGCCGCCACGGGCCTGGCGGTGGGCTTCGCCTTCATCCGCGGACTCTGTGGCCGGCCCCTTGGCAACTTCAACCGGGATCTGGTCCGCTCGATCACCCGGGTGCTGCTGCCGATCAGCCTGGTGTTCGGCCTGATCCTGCTGATCAACGGGGTGCCGATGACCCTGGGCGGCCCGGTCAGGCTTCCCACCCTCGAAGGCGCCACCCAGATCCTGGTGCGGGGCCCGGTGGCTGGCTTCGAGGCGATCAAGCAGCTGGGCGAGAACGGCGGCGGCTTCTTCACGGCCAACTCTGCCCATCCGTTCGAAAACCCGAATCCATTCACCAACCTGCTGGCGATGGTGGCCATGTTCGCCGTCCCGGCCGCCACGATCGACGCCTTCGGCCGCTTCCTCGGCAACAGGCGCCAGGCCACTCTGTTGTTGCTGCTCGTCACAGGCCTTTTCCTGCCTCTGGCCATCCTGGCGATCACGGCCGAGCAGGCCGGCAACCCCCTGCTGGCTCCCTGGCTGAGTGGCCCCAACCTGGAGGGCAAGGAGCTGCGCTTTGGAGCCGCCGTTTCTGCCCTGTTCGCCACCATGACCACCGGCTCGATGACCGGAGCCGTGAACGCCGCCATGGATTCGCTCATGCCCCTCGGCGGCCTGGCGCCCTTGTTCAACCTGTTCCTGCAGGTGGTGTTCGGCGGCCAGGGCACGGGCGTGGCCTATCTGCTCGTGTTCCTGATCCTCACGGTGTTCCTCACCGGGTTGATGGTGGGGCGCACCCCCGAACTGTTCGGACGCAAGGTGGAAAAAGCGGAGGTGGTGTTCAGCAGCCTGATCCTGCTGATCCACCCGGTGTTCGTGCTGGTGCCTGCCGCCATCACCATTGGCTTCCCCGCCCTTCAGGGCATCAGCAACCCCGGGTTCCATGGCGTCAGCCAGGTGGTTTACGAGTACGCCTCGGCGGCGGCCAACAACGGCAGTGGCTTCGAGGGCCTGGGCGACGGCACGGTGTGGTGGAACCTCAGCACCGTCGTCAGCCTCCTGGGCGGCCGGTACCTGCCGTTCATCGCCCTGCTGCTGCTGGCGGCCGGCTTCGCCCGCAAACAGCCCGTGCCGCCCAGCCACGGCACCCTGGCCACCGACACAGGCCTGTTCACCGTGGTGACCGCCGTGGTGATCCTGATCCTCGGTGCCCTCACCTTCTTCCCGGTGCTGGCCCTGGGGCCGATTGCCGAAGCCTTCTCGATCCCTCGCTGACCGCCTTTCGGATCCCATGACGTCTCTGCAGCAACCCTTCTTTCCCCGCATGCCACGGGGCCGCCGCGACCAGCGCCGCTACACCGAACGCCCCAAAAGCCAGGGGCTGCTGGGCCGGGCGATCGTCGAATCGTTCCGCAAACTCGATCCACGTCTCACCGTGCGCAATCCGGTGATGTTCGTCGTCTGGTGCGGCACGATCGTCACCCTCCTCGCCACGGCCAGTCCTCAGCTGTTCGGCATCAGCACCGACGCCCCCGGCCGGGGCTTCAATGCCGCCCTGGCGGCGATCCTGGTGTTCACCCTGCTGTTCGCCAACCTGGCTGAAGCCCTGGCCGAAGGCCGGGGCAAGGCTCAGGCCGATGCCCTGCGCCGCACCCAGGCCCGCACCCAGGCCCGGCGCCAGCTGCCCGATGGCGGCGAGGCGCTGGTGGATTCCAGCAGCCTGCGCAAAGGGGACCAGGTGCTGGTCAGCAGCGGCGAGCTGATCCCCGCCGATGGGGAGGTGGTGGCTGGGGTGGCCGCCGTGGATGAATCGGCGATCACCGGCGAATCCGCCCCCGTGCTCAAGGAGGCCGGCTCCGATGTGGCCAGCTCGGTCACCGGCGGCACCCTGGTGGTCTCCGACCAACTCACGATCCGGATCACCGCCGACCCTGGCCAGGGCTTCATCGACCGCATGATCGCCCTGGTGGAGGGGGCCGAGCGCAATCGCACGCCAAACGAGATCGCCCTCACCGTGCTGCTGGCTGTGCTCACCCAGGTGTTCCTGATCGCCGTGGCCACCCTTCCGCCGGTGGCGGCCTACATCGGAGGTCCCACGCCGGTGGTCATCCTGGTGGCCCTGCTTGTCGCCCTGATCCCCACCACGATCGGTGGTCTGCTCAGTGCCATCGGCATCGCCGGCATGGACAGGGTGGCCCAGTTCAACGTGATCGCCACCTCCGGCCGCGCCGTGGAAGCCTGCGGCGACATCAACACCTTGGTGCTCGACAAGACCGGCACGATCACCCTCGGCAACCGCCTGGCCGAGGAGTTCCTGCCGGTGGGGGGCTACACCGACGCGGAGCTCGCCACGGTTGCCCTCGGTGCCAGCGGTTTCGACACCACTCCCGAGGGCAAGTCGATCGTGCGGCTGGCGGAGAAGCTGGGGGCCAGTTCGGGGTTTGATCCGGTGGGCGCCACCGGCCTCGATTTCTCCGCCCGCACGCGCATGAGCGGCACTGATCTGGCCGACGGCACAGAACTGCGCAAGGGGGCGGTGGATGCGATCAAGGGATTCGTTCGCTCTCGTGGCGGCCAGGTGCCCGATGGGCTGGATCACGCCTACGAGCAGGTGTCCCGTCTGGGGGGCACCCCCCTGGCGGTGTGCCGTGGCGCGGAGATCTACGGGGTGATCTACCTCAAGGACATCATCAAACCGGGCATGCGCGAACGCTTCGATCAGCTGCGGCGCATGGGCATTCGCAGTGTGATGCTCACCGGTGACAACCCGATCACCGCAGGGGTGATCGCCCGCGAGGCCGGGGTCGACGATTACATCGCCGAAGCCACCCCAGAAGACAAGATCGGTGTGATCCAGGCGGAGCAACGGCTGGGCAAGTTGGTGGCCATGACCGGCGACGGCACCAATGACGCCCCGGCTCTGGCCCAGGCCAATGTGGGGGTGGCGATGAACTCCGGTACCCAGGCAGCCAAGGAGGCGGCCAACATGGTCGACCTTGATAGCGATCCCACCAAGCTGATCGACATCGTCACCATCGGCAAGCAACTGCTGATTACCCGGGGTGCGCTGACCACCTTCTCGATCGCTAACGACGTGGCCAAATACTTCGCGATCCTGCCAGCCTTGTTCGGTGGCGTGGGCCTCGGGGCGCTGAATCTCATGCACCTGGAGACCCCCCATTCCGCCATCCTCTCGGCGATGGTGTTCAACGCGCTGATCATTCCCGCGCTCGTACCTCTGGCCCTGCGTGGAGTGGCCTTCCGCCCGGATTCAGCCGAAGAACTGCTGAAGCGCAACCTGCTCGTCTATGGCCTCGGTGGTCTGGCGGTGCCCTTTATCGGCATCAAGGCGATTGACCTGGTCATTACCTCCCTTCACCTGATTTGAGGCCCCTGCTGTGTTCCTGACCAAGCCCATCTTCTGGCTTCCTCTGTTGCTCGCAGTTGGAGCGGTGGCGGCCTCCTCGCCCCTGCGCCTGTTCCATCCGCCCCTGCAGGCCGGGGCGCTGTCTGTGCTGTTGAGCGCCACCGTGGCGCTCTCGATCTACCTGTTCGCCGTGATGATCCAACCGGAGAAGTTCTGATGACACTGTTCCGCGATGCCCTCCGTGCTCTCCGGCTCACAGCAGTGCTGTGGCTCATCACTGTGGTGCTCTATACCCTGCCCCTGCTGGCGATCGGCCAGGGGCTGTTCCCCTTCCAAGCCAATGGCTCCCTGCTGCGGGTCAACAACCAGGTGCTGGGATCGGCCTTGATCGGCCAGCCTTTCGCCAGCAATCGCTACTTCTGGAGCCGTCCCAGCGCCATCAGCTACAGCACCGGAGACGCACCGATTTCCAGCCCCAGTAACCTGGGGCCCACCAACCCGGATCTGGTCAAGCGCATCACCGAGGCCTCCCAGGTGTTGCAAGTGGCCGGGCTGCAGGATCCGGCCCCCGACCTTCTCTACAGCTCAGCTTCCGGCCTTGATCCCCACATCTCTCCCGCGGCGGCTGCCCAGCAGATCGAGCGGGTGGGCGCCGAGAGAAACCTCAGTCCTGAGCAGCTGAGGCAGCTGATCCGGCGCCATACCGAAGGACGTACCTTTGGACTGCTGGGGCAGCCGCGGGTGAACGTGCTCCAGCTGAACCTCGAACTGGATCGCCGCTCCTCCTGAACCTTTGGCCGTGATCCCAACCCGATGATTCGCTCGCAGAGTGGCAGGGGCCGCCACAAGCTGTTCATCGGCATGGCACCAGGGGTCGGCAAGACCTACCGCATGCTCCAGGAGGGCCGCGAGATGCGCCGCGCCGGCACCGATGTGGTGATCGGCGTGCTCGAAACCCATGGCCGAGTGGACACCGCCGCCCAGGCCGAGGGCCTGGAACGGGTGCCGCTGCGCCGCCTCCACCACCAAGGGGTGTGGCTGGAGGAGCTTGATGTGGCCGCGCTGCTGGCCAGGCGCCCGCAACTGGTGCTGGTCGACGAGCTGGCCCACACCAACGCCCCCGGCAGCGACCGGGTCAAGCGCTGGCAGGACGTGGAGCACCTGCTGGCGGCGGGGGTGGATGTGTACTCCACCGTGAACATCCAGCACCTGGAGAGCCTCAACGATCTGGTGGCCCAGCTGACCGGCGTGACCGTGCGCGAACGGCTGCCGGACCGGGTGCTGGAGCGGGCCGATGAGGTGGTGCTGGTGGATGTCACCCCCGAAACGCTGCAGGAGCGCCTGCGCGACGGCAAGGTGTACGCCAGCGAGAAGGTGGGCCAGGCACTCGCCCATTTCTTCCAGCGCCGCAACCTGGTGGCCTTGCGGGAGCTTGCCCTGCGGGAAGTGGCCGACCGGGTCGACGACGAGACGTCCCCCGACAGCTCCCTGCGTGAACGGGTGCTGGTCTGCCTGTCGATGTATCCAGGTTCCAGGCGGCTGCTACGTCGCGCCGCCCGCCTCGCCGGCTTCATGGATGCGCCTCTGCTGGTGGTGATCGTGCTCAATCCCCACAGCTTTCTGACCCGGGATCAATCAGCCCTGCTGGAAGAGTGCAAGCGGCTGTGTGAAGACTTCGGCGGAGAGTTCCTGCGCATCGACAGTGACGACGTGCTCGATTCAATCGCCCGGGTGGCCATCGAGCGCCGCATCACCCAGATCGTGATGGGCCAGGCGCCGCGCTCCCGGGGCCGTTCGCTGCTGGGGCGCTCCCTGGCCGAGAAGCTGCAGCAGCGGCTGGTGGGCCGCCACGTGGATCTGCACCTGATCGCCGACGATCTCCCCACCCCGGGGCAGGCTGGCGCTTAGCTTTGCCGCACCCAAGGGCCTGCGCTTCCCCGATCGCCGCCGGCGCTGGCCCCCATGACCACCGCCACCCATCCGCCTGAGCCCCCTGCCGGTCCCCCCACAGCTCCGTCTGTGGCTCCCGACTCCGGTCCCCGGCCGGTGCCGTTCGCTCAGGCCGCCCGCTACTGGCTGGAGCTGGGGCTGATCAGTTTCGGTGGGCCGGCCGGCCAGGTGGCGCTGATGCACAGCGAGGTGGTGGAGCGCCGCCGCTGGCTCTCGGAACGGCGCTTTCTGCACGCGCTCAACTACGCCATGGTGCTGCCGGGTCCGGAAGCCCAGCAGCTGGCCACCTACATCGGCTGGCTGATGCACGGCATCCCCGGCGGCCTGGTGGCGGGAAGTCTGTTCATCCTGCCCTCGCTGCTGCTGCTGCTCCTGCTCTCGGCGGTCTACGCCATCTGGGGGCAGTTGCCGCTGCTGGTTTCGGTGTTCTGGGCACTCAAGCCGGCCGTGACGGCGATCGTGATCCAGGCGGCCTGGCGGCTCGGGCGGCGCACCCTGCACAACCCGGTGCTGTTGGCGCTGGCGGTGCTGGCCTTCGCCGGTCTCACCCTGCTGCGGCTGCCCTTTCCCGCGATCCTGGCCACGGCGGCCGTGATCGGCTGGCTCGGCGGTCGCTGGCGTCCGCAGCTGTTCAGCCCGCCCCACCGGGCCGGCCATGCCCCGCCTGCTGCTCCGGGCCCAGGCGCACACACCACCGCCATGCCCGTGGCCGAGCAGCCCCCACTGCATGGTGATGCCACGCCCACGCCCGACCATGCCCGCTTCGATCGCCGCCGCCTGGCCTTGATCCTGCTGGCCGGGCTCGCCGCGCTGGCGTTGCCGCTGGCGTTGGTGAGCGGCATGGGTGGCTGGGATGGGCTGCTGGCCACGATGGCCCGTTTCTTCAGCCGTGTGGCCGTGTTCAGTTTCGGTGGCGCCTATGCGGTGCTGCCCTACGTGGCTCAGGGGGCGGTGGAACAGCACCAGTGGCTGAGCGCCAGCCAGATGATCGACGGCCTGGCCCTCGGTGAAACCACACCGGGGCCCTTGATCATGGTGGTGACCTTCGTGGGCTTCATGGGCGGCTGGAACACCGCGCTCGCCAATCTCAGCGCGGACGCCGCCAACAGCCTCGCTGCGGGCACCGCCACCAGTCTTGCCGCTGCCGCCACGGCCCTGCCACTGGCCGTGCTGGCGGGCCTCACGGTCACCTGGTTCACCTTCCTGCCGTCGTTCCTGTTCATCCTGGCGGGCGGGCCCTTGGTGGAAGCCAGCCGCGAGGACATCCGCCTCAGCGGGCCGCTCACGGCGATCACCGCCGCGGTGGTGGGCGTGATCGCCAACCTGGCGGTGTTCTTCGCCGGCCATGTGCTCTGGCCCGACGGCGCGGGCAGTGGCTTCGATCCGGCGGCGCTGGCGCTGATGGTGGCGGCGGCCGTGGCCCTGCTGCGCTGGCGCTGGCCGGTGCTCCGGCTGATCCTCACGGCGGCCCTGATCGGCGCCGGCCGCCAGCTGGCCGTCTGGGCCGGGCTGCTGGGCTGAACCGCTCAGAGGATCTGGGCCAGGAACTGACGGCTGCGCTCGTGCTGGGGGTTGGTGAAGAAGGTGGTGGGGGCCGCTTCCTCCACGATCTGCCCCTCCGACATCAGCACCACCCGGTGCGCCACCTCGCGCGCGAAGCCCATTTCGTGGGTCACCACCACCATCGTCATGCCGTCGGCGGCGAGGGCGCGCATCACCTCAAGCACCTCCCCCACCATCTCTGGGTCGAGGGCGCTGGTGGGTTCATCGAACAGCAGGATGCGCGGTTCCATGCACAGCGAGCGGGCGATCGCCACCCGCTGCTGCTGGCCGCCGGAGAGCTGGCCGGGGTACTTGCCCGCCTGCTCGGCGATGCCCACCCGCTCCAGCAGACCCAGGGCCTGGGCCTCCACCTCGGCCTTCCGCCGCTTGCGCACCACCACCGGCGCCAGCGTGAGGTTCTCCAGCACGGTGAGATGAGGAAAGAGGTTGAACTGCTGGAACACCATGCCGGTGTCGCAGCGGATCGCATCGATGTTGCGCAGGTCGTTGGAGAGGGCGATGCCATCGATGGTGATCGTGCCCTCCTGGAAGTCTTCGAGGGCGTTGAAGGTGCGGATGAAGGTGCTCTTGCCTGAGCCCGAGGGCCCCATGATCACCACCACCTCGCCGCGGCTCACGCTCAGATCCACGCCGCGCAGGGCATGGAAGCCGTTGGGGTACCACTTCTGGACCCCGCGGGCCTCGATCATCGGCTGACTGGCGGTCATGGTCAGGTGGGGGAGTGGGAGGGATCGAGGCGGCGCTCCAGAGCCCGGCTGCCGAGGCCAAGGGCGGCGCAGCAGCACCAGAACAGCACCGCAAGGGTGAGGTACACCTCGGCGTTTTTGCCGAGGAATTCCGGATTGGCCATCACCGTACGGGCGGTACCGAGCAGATCGAGTAGGCCGATCAATGACAGCAAGGTGGTGTCCTGCAGCAGGGAGATGAACTGCCCCACCGTGGCGGGCAGGGCGATGCGCAGGGCCTGGGGCAGCACCACATGCCGCAGGGCCTGCGGCACCGAGAGCCCCAGGGAGCGGGCGGCCTCCAGCTGTCCGACGGGCACCGCCGCCAGTCCGGCGCGCACAGCTTCCGCCAGATAGGCCCCGCAGAAGAAGGTAAGCACCCAGGCGGCCCGCCAGACGCGGTCGGGGGCCCAGCCGCCGGGAAGCATGTAACCGAGGATGTTCTGCCCCAGGAACAACAGGGTGATCAGCGGGGCGCCGCGGATGAACTCGATGTAAAGCACCGAGCTCCAGCGCAGCAGCGGCAGGGTGCTGCGGCGGCCCAGGGCCACCACGATGCCGATTGGGAAGCTGAGCAGGATGGCGAAGCTGGCCATCAGCAGCGTGAGCAGCAGGCCGCCCCACTCCGACGGCGGCACGTGCGGAACGCCCAGCCCGCCGGCGATCAGCACCATCCCGAACAGGTAGAGCGCCGGCCAGAACAGCGGCAGAAAGCGCAGCAGTCGGCGCGGCACCAGCCGCCCCCACTGCCCAGACACTCCCCGCAGCATCAGCAGCAGCGCCGTGATCGCCCACCAGCGCAGCTGCAGGGGCAGCGGCAGCTTCAGCGCAGCCGGCAGCCAGGCGGCCAGAAAGGCCAGCACGGCGATGGCCACCAGGTCGTTGAAGGGCCAGAGCGTGCCGGTGCGATCGGCGCGCGGATGGCTGCGCAGCAGGCCCCAGCTCACACCGATCGTGGCCGCCGCCAGGGTCACCAGCAGCCAGAGACGCCATTGCTGCGGCAGCGGGTAGCGCCCCACGGCAAAGAGGGTGGTGTTGGCCTGGATCACCGCCCACTGGGCCTGGCGGAAGGCCCACTGCCACAGGCCCACCGCGGCGGCCAGCAGGGCAGCGAGCAGCACCACGCTGATCACCCCGTCGAGCGGAGTGGCGAACAGCTCCTGACGCAGCGCCCCGCGCCAGCTACGGCGGGTGGAGGGGGGAGCGGGCCTGGGCGGCTGCAGCGGCGGGGAGAAGGAGGAGGTCATCAGCGCTCGCGAATCTGCACCAGTTGGTTGACGCCGTTCATCAGCACCGAAATCACCAGATCGATCAGCAGATAGGCGCCCAGCAGCAGCAGGAACACTTCCAGGGCGCGGCCCGTCTGGTTGAGGGTGGTTTCAGAGACGGAATAAAGATCGGCGTAGCCCACCGCCACCGCCAGGGCGGAGTTTTTGGCCAGGGAGATGTATTGGCTGTTGAGCCCTGGCACGATCACCCGCAGCGCCTGGGGCAACACCACCCTGCGCATCGTGGCGCTCCAGTGCAGGCCCAGGGAAGTGGCCGCTTCCCACTGCCCGCGTGGCACCGCGGCGATGCCGCCGCGCACCACCTCGGCCACGAAGGCGCCGGTGTAGGTGATCAGGCCGGTGATCAGGGCCGAGAACTCCACCGACAGGCGCAGCGGCGCCTGCCAGACGTCGTTCACCAGGGTGGGCCCCTGCCAGCGGAAACCCTCGGCAAACCAGGCGAGATACAGCCCCGATTTGGAGAGCACTACCCCAGGGAGTTGCAGGGCCGCCGTGCTGTTCGGCAGCGCCAGGAACACCACGAAATACCAGAACAGCAGCTGCAGCAGCAACGGGATGTTGCGGATCACCTCCACGTATACCCGCGCCAGGCGGCGCAGCAGGCCATTGCCGCTGAAGGCGGCCATGCCCACCGCCGTGCCCAGGAGCGTGGCCCCCACCAGGCCCACCACGATTGCCCGCAGGCTGTTCACCAGCCCCACCAGCAACACCCGCCAGTAGGGCATGGAGGCATCGAAGGGGATGAGGCTTTCGGCCACATCGAAGCTCGAAGGTTGCCCGAGCCAGCGCCAGGTGAGCAGCAGCCCGGCGGCGGTGAGGTTGCGCACCAGGTTGCCCATCAGCAGGGCGATCACCACCAGGATCGCCAGCCCCACAGCCCCCTGGACCAACCAGGGAACCACGCGCCGATCCCGCCACCAGGGAACCCGCTGGATGTCGCTCATCGCGAGGTGCTCAACGGAAGGGCGGCGAGTAGATCAGCCCACCGTCTTTCCACTGCCGGTTCTCGGCCCGTTCGAGCTTGAGCGGGGAGCCGGTGCCCACATTGCGCTCGAAGATCTCGCCGTAGTTGCCCACCGCAGCGATCGCCTTGGGCACGAAATCCGCCGGCAGGCCCAGCTGCTTGCCGAAATCCCCTTCCACGCCAAGGAAACGGCGCAGGTCGGCCAGGTTGGTGTTGGCCTTGGCTTCCGCCACCTTGGCGGCCACGTTGGCCTGGGTGATGCCCAGCTCCTCCGCCTGGAACAGGGCGAAGACGGTCCAGCGCAGGGCATCGGCCCAGGCGGGATCACCGTTGACGGTGGCGGGGGTGAGCGGTTCCTTGCTCATCACTTCCGGCAGCAGGATGTGGGCATCGGGCTGCGGGAAGCTGCTGCGCTTGGCGGCCAGCTGGGAACGGTCGCTGGTCACGGCCACGCAGCGGCCGCCCAGGTAGGCGGCGTAGGTCTGGTCGCCAGTCTGGAATTTGAGCGGGGTGTAGGCGATGCCCTGCTCGCGCATGCGATCAGCCAGGTTGAGCTCGGTGGTGGTGCCGCTCTCCACGCAGATCGGCTTGCCGGCCAGATCCTTGAGGGTCTTGATGCCGCTGGCCACCGGGGCCATCAGGCCCTGACCGTCATAAAAGGTGGTGGGACCGAAGGAAATGCCGTTGCCGCCGGCTGAATCGCGGCTCAGGGTCATGGTGGTGTTGCGGGCCAGCATGTCCACCTCGCCGCTGGCGAGGGCCGCAAAGCGCTCACTGGAGTTGAGGTCGCGGTATTCCACCTTCGACGGATCGCCGAGCACGGCGGCAGCCACCGCCCGGCAGGTGTCGGCATCCAGGCCGCTGTAGGTGCCGTCGGGGCCGAGGAAGCTGAAGCCCGGCAGCTTGCCATCCACGCCGCAGACGAGCTTGCTGCGGCTGCGGATCGTGTCCATCTTCTGGCTCTGCACCCCTTCGCCGCCGCCGCCGTCGTTGGCGCAGCTGGTCAGCAGCAGGGACAGCACCACCGGAGCCGCCGCCAGCAGGGATCGCAGACGCAGCCGCTGCAGACCTGATGGTTGCAGACGCGATGGTTGCAGGCGCGGTGATCGCAGCTGAAGCATCAGGGGCTGTGGCGAAGTGAGCGCAGTTTGCCAGCAGGACACAAGGAGTGCCGGTCACAACGCCCACACGTTGCACGACCGCTCTCCATCCCCTCAGACGAAGGCGATGATGGCGTTCAGGTCCGGGCCTGGGTCGCCGTTTGATGTCCGTTTCCTCAGCCGCGCCGGACCCGGCCTCCCCTGCCCTGGTGATGCGTCGCCCGGATGACTGGCACGTGCATCTGCGCGACGGCCCCCTGCTCAACGCGGTGGTGGCTGCCACGGCGCGGGCGTTCGGGCGGGCGATCGTGATGCCCAACCTGAGCCCGCCGATCACCACGGCGGCGATGGCCGAGGCCTACCGCCAGCGGATCCTGGCCGCCCTGCCGCCCGGCAGCCGCTTCCAGCCGCTGATGACCGCCTACCTCACCGACACGATCGATCCGGCGGAACTGGAGCGGGGCCATGCGGCCGGCATCTTCACGGCCGTGAAGCTCTATCCGGCCAACGCCACCACCAATTCGGCCCACGGCGTGACCGACATCGCCAGGCTCACGCCCGTGTTCGACACGCTGGAGCGCATCGGCATGCCGCTGCTCCTGCACGGTGAGGTCACCGACGCGGAGATCGACATCTTCGATCGCGAAGCGGTGTTCATCGAGCGGCACCTGAAGCCGCTGCTGGAGCGCTATCCCCGCATGCGGGTGGTGCTCGAGCACATCACCACCAGCGAAGCGGTGGCCTTCGTGGAGAGCCAGGCGGGTGGCGACAGCCCACGCCTGTGCGCCACGATCACCCCCCACCACCTGCAGCTCAACCGCAACGCAATGTTCAGCGGTGGGATCTGGCCCGACTTCTACTGCCTGCCGGTGATCAAGCGGGAACGGCACCGCCTGGCCCTCCGCCGTGCCGCCGTCTCCGGCAACCCCTGCTTCTTCCTCGGCACCGATTCCGCCCCCCATCGCCGCTCCGCCAAGGAAGCGGCCTGCGGCTGCGCCGGCATCTTCAATGCGCCCCATGCGCTGGAGAGCTACGCGCAGGTGTTCGAGCAGGAGGGGGCACTGCACCGGCTCGAAGCCTTTGCGTCGCTCTACGGCCCCCGCTTCTACGGCCTGCCGCCCCACGAGCAGACCGTGGAACTGCGCCGCGAGCCGGTGCCGGTGCCACGGCGCCTGGAGCTGGCCGATGGCAACGGCGGTGTGGAGGTACTGGTGCCGTTCCACGCCGGCCAGACTCTGCCCTGGCGCCTGGTCGACTGAGGGGACATCACGCGGCGGCGAACTCTGCCACGCCCATCGTTCGGCGCCGGCTTCCTCGGCTTGCTTCCTCCCTGTGGAGAGGCACTGAGGCAGAAGATCGAAGCAAACGCCGACGACCATTCACAGCGTGAGGACCTTGATCCCACCCCTGCATCAGGTGATCGCCCTCTTCCTTTTGAGGCCAGCGGGTGTCAACGGAACTCTCAGCCTGTTCTATGGCCAGGTGAACTGCACAAGAGCGGGTCCAGACCTCAGCTCCGCTGCAGGGGGGCTTTGGGGTCTGCTGTCCGCGGCCGCCGGGAGCCCATACGTTCACTGACCCGACTGGGCCGGCTCACAGGTTTCTCTAGGCAGCTGGTCATCAGCGGTGAATCAACAACCGGCACGATGACCAACGTTCCTGCCATTGCAATGGCACGGAGCTGGTCAGAAGACTGTGCGTGGGGAAATGATCAGGCGGGCCTGAGGTTGCGGCTTGGTGCTTGTTGAACCAACGTATCGATGCAGACAGATGCCCACGGTTACACTCATCACTCTGCTGTCTGGTGCCCCAAGCACACTCTCACGCATGGCCCGATGACCCTTCTGTACGGGGCTCAACCCCTCTCCTATGGGTGACCCAATCACTCTTTTGAGGATGACCCAATCACTTCCTGTGCACGCCCCTATCACGCTCCTATCCAAGGCCAAATCACCCTCCTAAGCATGTCCTGATCGCTCCCGCTGGATGCCCCCAGCCAGCTGACTGGAAAGGACGGTCGGACTGAATCGCCGAGGCGTTTCCCTTCGCGCAGAGACACCTCTCTTCGTAGGAAGTGAAATCCTTCACGGCATGGGAGTGGAAAGGCCTCACCGAGAGTCGTTGTAGCGACGCCATCACGTGCTTAGACCGAGAACGCCTTCCCACCACCAATGACAGAACTGATCATCATCTTTGCGGCTGCTGCGTTTGGCGGCTTGCTGGCATCCCTGCTGAAGCAACCAGTGATCCTGGGCTATTTGCTTGCGGGTGTGATTGTTGGCCCGTTTGAGCTTGGATTGATTGGGAACTACGAAGAAGTTGAAACCATTGCCGAATTAGGCGTCACGTTCCTGCTTTTCACAATCGGCGTTGAGTTCTCCCTTGCAGAGCTCAATAAGGTCAAAAAGATTGCGTTGGGTGGTGGTAGCTTGCAGCTGCTCCTAACCATTTCTCTGACGGCCCTGGTGGCAGTGACTGTGGGCTGGGTCACCACTGTTCCGCAGGGCATCTTCCTTGGCGAGTTGGTTTCGCTCTCGTCCACTGCCGTCGTCATCAAAGCTTTGGCAGAACAGGATGAAATGGCTACGGCCCATGGACAGGTCATGCTTGGGATCTTGATTGTCCAGGATCTGGCCCTTGGCTTGATGCTTGCGATCCTGCCAGCTCTCAATAGCCCGATAGAAGAACTCGGTTATGCGATTGGTTTCGCTGTCCTGAAGCTTGCCCTGTTCGCCCTGGGTGCCTATGTGGTGGGCAGGTGGCTCATCCCTCCTTACTTGCAACTCCTGGCAAAGACGGAAAGCCATGAACTCTTCCTGCTTGGTGTCGTCACACTTTGCCTTTGCATTGCACTGCTCACTGGGAAAATTGGACTCTCAACCGAAATGGGTGCCTTTGTTGCTGGTCTGATGATCTCAGAGGTTGAATATTCTGATCAGACTCTTGATTACGTAGAGCCAATCCGGGATATCTGCGCAGCGGCATTCTTTGCCGCCATTGGTATATTGATCGATCCAGTTTTCCTCTGGAATAATCTGCCGCTCATTCTGGGCTTGGTCGCCCTTGTTCTAATCGGCAAGTCGTTGATCACTGCACCCTTGGTGTTCTTCTTTAAGTACCCGCTGAAGACAGCTATCATTTCAGGGCTGGGATTGGCTCAGATTGGTGAATTCTCGTTTGTGCTGGCAGGGCAAGGCAGCAAATTTGGCTTGATCTCAGAGAATGTCTATTCGTTGATTCTGGGCACAACTGCGGTCACGTTGATTGTTACGCCTTTCGTTCTTCAGTGGCTGCCTGCGCTTTTGGAGAGAGCTGAGGCATTTTCCTGGTTTGCAAAAGCCGATGGTGCGATGGAAGCCTCCTCGGAGGTTGCGTCTCTGCGCAACCATATTGTGGTCTGTGGCTACGGAAGAGTTGGCAGCAACATTGTGAAGCTGTTGCTTGAGCGCGACTATCCCGTCATGGTCATCGAGCAGTCCGAGCAGTATGTGCAGAAACTGAGAGAAGCAAGGATTCCATACATTTTTGGCAACGCAGCAAGTGCGCTCGTCCTTGAAAAGGCAGGAGTAACCCAGGCCAAAGGAATGGCGATTGCCTTGCCCGACCCCATGAGCATTCGGCTGTGTCTGAAACGATCCCTCGTGCTCAATCCTGAATTGGATCTGGTGGTACGTGCAAGCACTGAGGGCGAGATTGAGCCTCTTTACCAAATGGGTGCAAGAGAAGTCGTACAGCCGGAGTTTGAGGCCAGCCTGGAACTCTCAACCCATCTGTTCTCCACCTTGGGTATCCCCTCACTGGCTATTCAGCAAAACATTCAGCAGATTCGAGATTCTCATTATTCCACCTTGAGGCCTCAGCAATCTAAAGATCAGATTCTCAAGGAAATTAAGGATGCAACGAGGACGATGACAACCAAGCTCTATCCTCTTCCGCCGCAATCCGCTTTGCTTGGTAAATCCATTGCCGAATCACAGCTTAGATCGTTAACGGGCGTCATCCTGATGGCAGTGACCCGAGCCAATGGCGCACACATCGACTATCCAGAGGCCGATACGTTGTTCGAGGAGGGCGACACCTACTTGTTGGTGGGCGAGGCAGATGAGCTGGCTGCCTTCAAGAAGCTTGCCTCTGGGTCAGTGTCCAACCTTCCGCAAGCGGATGACTCCTCCGTTTGGATCCGTATCAAGGAAAGAAGTGCACTGGCAGGCAAAAGCTTGGCTCAACTGGAGGTTCAACAGCAATTCGGCGTCATTGTTCAGGCCATCCGCAGAAAGGGAAAGAATCTGCGCTTCCCCAATGGCAACGCAATCGTTCAGGTGGGAGATCAACTCCTCGTATTTGGCTCAGCAACCTGTCTTGCCAATCTGGACACCACAATCAATCACAAGTCTGAAGATGCCGCACTGCTCTCCGACTGAGTCGTTCCTTCGCTGGCCAGGAGGTTGTTGACGATCAAAGAAGCAGCTGCCTTCCATAGACGCTGCTGATTCCCATTAAGCCTGGAACGGTTTCCGGTGTCCCCGTCACCCATAGAGGGTGCTGACTGCATGGAATGCCCCTGACTCCCTGGGAGAGTTCTGCATCATTCCCCGCATGCTTCAAGCGCTTGACTAAAACCCTGAAGGCCTGCTGGTTCTGGCCTCTGAGAATCGTGCAGAACTCTTGGCTGCCAGAACCCTCATCGCATCATCCCGGTGCCTTGGCGTTGGTCCTGTCCACTTCTGCTCGTGGGGGGTCAATATCCACCGGCTCCGCAATGGGATCCACCCTGGCCTCTGGTGTCACCGCTGGCTGATTCCCTTGAGAAGTGGCCAGCTGAGAATCGGAGCTCAGCCATTGGAATGCGCGGCACCGCCGCCCAGCAGGCTGGCCTGGTCGCTGTTGAGCCGGCCGGCGGCCATCAGCACGTTGGTGATGCGCGGGATCGTCAGCACCGCATGGGTGCGGTAGCCCGCGTCCGCCAGGCGTTGGCGGGCCTGACCACCATGGTCGATGAACACCACCACGTCATGCACGACGAGGCCGGAGGTCTCCAGCTTGGCGATGCCCTCCAGCACGCTGCCGCCGGTGATCAGGATGTCGTCGACCACCACCACGGTTTCGCCCTCGTTGAAGTCGCCCTCGATCAACCGCCGCGCTCCATGGGCCTTCACTTCCTTGCGGGGATAGATCAGCGGCAGGTGCAGCTTCAGCGACAGGCCGGTGGCGGTGGGCAGTGATCCGTAGGGAATGCCGGCGATCCGATCGAAGCGCAGCCCTTCCAGCTGGCCGGCATAGGCATGCAGCACCCGGTGGAAAAGGTTGGGGTCGGAAATGATCTGGCGCAGATCGATGTAGTAATTGAAGACGGCGCCGGAAGCCTGCACGTACTCACCGAACAGCAGGCAGCCCACGTCGAACAGTTCCACGATCAGCTCATCGAGCGGATCGACGCTGCTGACACGGCTGGTGCGCCCCGCCCCCTCACGCTTCGCACCGTCGCTCCCGGTGCCGACGGCGTCTGCGTTGCGCCCGGCGCCACGCCCACCTGAGCTGCGCGCGGCGGCGTTGAGCGAGCCCCCACCGCCCTTGCCAGCGCCAGCACCGAGGGCAGCCCCCTGCTTCGCTGCACCCGCCTCCCCGTCAACGTCTTCACCATCTCCCTCCTCCCCATCGCCCTCAAGGACAGCTCCGGCACTCCCGCCGAGGACAGCAGCGGCAGCCCCCGTCTCTGGCGCCGGCAGCCACAGGTCGCAGCGGTCGGCCACGTTGCTGAGCCAGCGGTGCCGCATGGTTTCGATCTGGATGCGCAGGGCGCTGGTGCCGGCCGCCATCCCCTTCTCCACCAGCAGGTGCTGAGGCAGGGGCAGCAGCAGGCCGTCGCCGGAGGCATTGAGGCCCGCCTGCAGCAGAGCTTCCAGCCGCTCCTCCTGCTCCCAGAGGCTGCGCAGGATCAGGAAGCGTTCCGGAGCCGCGCTGCGCACCCGTGCCAGCACCGCTGGATCACTGGTGCCCACCTCCAGCAGCAGTTGCTCGGCGGTGGCCCACAACTGGCTTTCGCGCACCACCGTTGTGTACAACGGCCGGTCTTCGTCGGGGTGGTGCTGAAACACCCGGGCGCCGGGGTTGGAGCTGTGGCAGGTGATCACCACGGCCCGGTCGGGGTAGAGCAGGAACGGGGCGACGATGTCCTGGCCGGCCAGGGGCGAGAGGGTGAGGGCATCAGCCCCCAGCTCGCGGAACACGTACTGGGCCAGGGCCGAGGAGGTGTTCAGATCGCCGTGCTTGGCATCCAGGATCAGTGGCATGTCGCGCGGCACCAGCTCGCGCACTTCGTGCAGCAACTCGATGCCGATCGGCCCGAGCGCCTGGTAAAAGCCGAGGCTCGGCTTGTAGGCGCAGACATGATCACCGGTGGCGTCGATCACCGCCTTGATCCAGCGCCGTGCCTGAGCCAGGAACGAGCCGCTGGAGGGGTGATGGCGGGTCCAGGTCTGCAGCATCTCCGGGTTGGGATCCAAACCGGTGATCAGCAGCGACTGGCGGCTCGCCATCGCATCGGTGAGTTTGACGAAGAAGTTCATCGTTCTGCGGTCAGCATGGCAGTGTGCGCGGATCTGGCAGCCTTTCCGCAGCCGCAATGGCGGTCGGTGAGTCGGTGACTCAGGGAGTGGCTCAGTCAGTGAGTGGCTCAGTCGGTCAGCCGGAGCGGTTCATGCGGCTGATCCAGTCGGCGGAGATCTCCTTCGGGCACACAGCGGCGCACTCCAGCTGGTTGCTGCAGCTGCCGAAGCCCTCGGCCGCCATGGCGGACTGCAGGGCGGCGGAGCGCCGCTGCCGCTCCGGTTGCCCCTGGGGCAGCAGGGCCAGATGGCCCAGCTTGGCGGCCACGAACAGGCTGGCGGAGGCGTTGGGGCAGGCGGCCACGCAGGCACCGCAGCCGATGCAGCTGGCGGCGGCGAAGGCCTGCTCCGCCTGCTCGCGGCCCACCAGCAGCGCATTGGCCGCCGGAGCGCTGCCCGTGTTCACCGACACGTAGCCGCCGGCCGCGAGCACCCGGTCGAAGGCGGAGCGGTCGACGCTGAGGTCCTGCTGCAGGGGAAAGGCCCGGGCGCGCCAGGGTTCAAGCGTGAGCTTGTTGCCGTCGCGGAAGTGGCGCAGGTAGAGCTGGCAGACGCTGGTGGCGCGCTGGGGGCCGTGGGCCTGACCGTTCACCATGAAGCCGCAGGCGCCGCAGATGCCTTCGCGGCAATCGTGATCGAAGCTCACCGGCCGCTCACCTGCCATCAGCAACTGTTCGTTGAGGCGATCGAGCGCCTCCAGCAGCGAGAGATCGGGGCTGAGTTCCTCCAGCGGGTAGCTCACGAAGGCGCCGGGCTGCCGCGGGCTCTCCTGACGCCAGATCCGCAGCGTGAGCCGGAGGGAAGCGCTGCTCATCGGTAGTTGCGCCGGCTGGGCGTGGCGTGCCTGTAGTGGAGCGGTTCGCAGTGGCGGGTCGGCTCCTGCCCCTCCCCGGTCCACTGCCAGGCGGCGATGTGGCAGAAGTTGTCGTCGTTGCGGAGCGCTTCGCCATCGGCGCTCTGGTGCTCCTCGCGGAAGTGGGCGCCGCAGGATTCCTCCCGCGCCAGCGCATCGCGCAGCATCAGGCCGGCCAGCTGCAGGAAGTCCTCCAGCCGCAGCGCCTTCTCCAGCTCGGGATTGCGCCCCGCACGCGGTTCCGGCAGACGCAGCTCCTGGGCGAAGGCCAGCTCCAGCTCCCGCACCTCCGCCATGGCGGCGCGCAGGCCGTCGGCATGGCGGCTGATGCCGCAGGCGCCGATCATGGTGTCCCCCAGCTGCCGGTGCAGGCTGTCGCAGCTGTGGCCGCCGCTCGTGCTGCCGAGGCCGTCGATGCGGGCCTGCACCGCGGCGATGCTGTCGCGGCAGGCCGGATGATCGGCGCTCACCTCGGTGTGCAGGTGGCCCGCCAGCCAGCCACTCACCGTGGCCGGGGCGATGAACAGGCCATCGGCGAGGCCCTGCATCAGGGCGCTGGCGCCCAGCCGGTTGGCGCCGTGTTCAGAGAAGTTGGCCTCACCCAGCACGAACAGTCCGGGGATGGTGCTCATCAGGTTGTAGTCGACCCAGAGCCCCCCCATCGTGTAGTGCGGCGCCGGGTAGATGCGCATCGGTTCGGCATAGGGATCGCTGCCGGTGATGCGTTCATACATGGCGAAGAGATTGCCGTAGCGGCTTTCGATCGCAGCGCGTCCCTCCCGACGGATCGTGTCGCTGAAATCGAGATAGACCGAGCGGCCGCCGGGGCCCACCCCGTGGCCCTCCAGGCAGCGTTCCCTGGCCCGGCGCGAAGCCACATCACGGGGCGCCATGTTGCCGTAGGTGGGGTATTGGCGTTCCAGGAAGTAATCCCGCTCGGCTTCGGGGATGGCGTGCGGTGGTCGCGCATCGCCGGCCTGGGCCGGCAACCACACGCGGCCGTCGTTGCGCAGGCTTTCGCTCATCAGCGTGAGCTTGCTCTGGCCTGGATCGCCGCTGGGGATGCAGGTGGGATGGATCTGGGTGAAGCAGGGGTTGGCGAAGGCGGCACCGCGCCGGTGCGCCCGCCAGATGGCGCTCGCATTGGATTTCACCGCGTTGGTGGAGCGGTGGAACACGTTGCTGTAACCGCCGCTGGCCAGCAGCACCGCATGGGCGGTGTGGGCCTCAAGGCGGCCGCTGGCCTGCACCCGGCACACCACCCCGCGCGCCACCCCCTCCACCGTGATCAGATCCAGCACGTCCCGTTGGGTGAGCAGCTCCACCCGGCCGGCGTCCACCTGGCGCAGCAGGGCCTGCACGGCGCCGTACAGCAGCTGCTGGCCGGTCTGGCCACGGGCGTAGAAGGTGCGGCTCACCAGGGCGCCGCCGAAGCTGCGGTTGGCCAGGGTGCCGCCGTACTCCCGCGCGAAGGGCACCCCCTGGGCCACGCACTGGTCGATGATCGCCCCGCTGATTTCGGCCAGGCGGTGGCAGCCGGCTTCGCGGGCACGGAAGTCGCCCCCCTTCACCGTGTCGAGGAACAGCCGCTCGACGCTGTCGCCGTCGTTCTGATAGTTGCGGGCGGCGTTGATGCCCCCCTGCGCCGCCACCGAATGGGCCCGCCGCGGGCTGTCGTGATAGGTGAGCAGGGTCACGCGGAAGCCCTGCTCCGCCAGCGTGGCGGCGGCGGAGGCCCCCGCTAGCCCGCTGCCCACCACCAGCACCTTGAAGCGCCGCTTGTTGATCGGGCTGATCAGCGGCAGCTCGCGGCGCCGCTGCGTCCAGGCGTCATGGATCGGCCCGCTGGGCAGCTGGGGATCGAGCTTCATGGCTGCAGGCCCAACAGGGCCATCAGGCTTCCCAGGCCCCCAGCAGCCCCCGCCACCAGGCCACCTGCTGCACCGGCGGCCAGGCCCGCCACCAGGGCAAAGCCACCGCCCACCAGCACAGCCAGCAGCCAGCTGCCCCTGCGCAGGCCCGCGGCGTTGGCGGCCTCCAGCAGGCCCAGGCTGCGGTGGGCGCTCTCGCTGCCATGCAGCAGATGCAGGGCCAGGGCCACGGCCGCCGCCAGGTAAAGGGCGAGAGCCCAGCGAGAGCTCAGCGCCAGGGCCACCGCCTGCGCCTCCAGGCCGGCCGGCGGCCGCTGCCAGCGCAACTGGCGCAGATGCACCACCAGAAACAGCAGCAGCACGCTGCCGCTGAGCGGCGCGGTGCGGGAAGCAAAGGCGGCAAGGCTGTCGGGGCGACGGCTGCGCAGCTGGGCATAGCCGGCCTCGCCGCGGGCGCGGGCAGATTGGAGCACCCGCTGCAGGCTCAGCGCCACGTGGGTGAGGGCCGCGAGGGCCAGCCCCAGTTCCGCCGCCGGCAACCAGGGGCTGGCATGGAGCCAGGCCGCCAGCGCCTCAAAAGCGGCCGGATCGAGCACCAGCTGGGCCACGCTGGCCAGATGGGCCAGCAGGAACACCACCAGCGCAAGGCCACTGGCAGCGATCAACCGGCCGGAAAGCCATGGGGACATGGGCGAGGCGGCCAGGGCAGCGCATCGCCTGTGATTCTGGGCCAGCATCGTGGCCCCTGCTCTGGTTGTGGCCCGTGATCAGGTTCCCCGGCTGCCTCGCTGGGCCCGCGCGTGTGGCCCTGTTGCTCGCCCTGCCCCTGGTGACGGCCTGTCAGGCCCGGCCGCTGAGCGGCCCGCTGCCGGGCTCGCTCGCCATTGATGCCGCCCCCAGTGGTGCCCCGCCAGCGGATGCAACGAGTGGCACCCGCCCGCCCTTGGTGGTCAGCCCCGAGGCGCCGCGTGAGGCGGTGCGCCAGGTGCCGGTGGTGGGGGGGCTGGAGCACCCCTGGTCGGTGGCGTGGCTGCCGAGCGGTGAGCTGTTGATCACGGAGCGACCCGGCCGGCTGCGGCTGGTGCGCAACGGCCGCCTCGATCCCACCCCGATCACCGGGGTGCCGGCGGTGCTGGCGCGGGGCCAGGGTGGGTTGCTGGATGTGGCGGTGCATCCCCGCTTCGCCGACAACGGACTGGTGTATCTCACCTATGCCGCCGGCACGGAAGCGGCGAACCACACCCGCCTGGCCCGGGCCCGCTTCGACGGACGCGCGCTGCAGGATCTGCAGGTGATCTTCGAGGTGCCCCAGCGCAAGGCGGGCGGCCAGCACTTCGGTTCCCGGCTGCTGTGGCTGCCCGATGGCACCCTGCTGCTGGCGATCGGCGACGGCGGCAATCCACCCGTGCAGCTCGATGGGGCCCTGATCCGTGTGCAGGCCCAGAACCGCGCCAGCGCCCTCGGCAAGATCCTGCACCTCACCGACACGGGCCGGCCGGTGCGCGTCGCCGCTTTCGCCGGCGATCCCGGCGCCCTGCCAGGGCTGTGGAGCCTGGGCCACCGCAACATCCAGGGCCTCGCCTACGACCGCGGCCGCGGGCGGGTGTGGGCTACCGAGCATGGCGCCCAGGGTGGCGACGAGCTCAATAGCCCCAGGGCTGGGGCGAACTTCGGCTGGCCGGTTGTGACCCACAGCCGCGAATACTTCGGCCCGGCGATCTCCGCCGCCACCGGATCGCCGCGTTTCGTGGATGCGGAGCTGGTGTGGACCCCGGCGATCGCCCCCTCGGGGCTGGTGGTGTATGACGGCGAGCGGATGCCGGCCTGGCGCGGCCAGCTGTTTGCCGGTGGCCTGGTGTCGCAGGCGGTGCATCGCCTCACGCTCGATGCCGCCGGCCGGGTGCGCGGCCAGCACCGCATCGACATCGGCGCGCGGGTGCGCGATGTGCGCCAGGGGCCGGATGGTTTCCTCTACGTGCTCACCGATGCTGCGGGCGATGGCCAGCTGATCCGCCTGGAGCCGGCGCCGCGCTCCTGATCCAGAGCGCCGTTGCGCCGGCAGTGCCCATCCAGGTGGTCTGCTGTCGCTGCTGTTCAGCCCGGTGGGCGCCGCCTTGGGGTGCCCGTCAGATCTCGATCGCCAGCTTCCCCTTCACCTGCCGGGCTTCGAGACGGCGCACGGCGTCCGGCAGCTTGTCGAGCGGGTAGCGCCCATCGATCCAGGGCCTGAGCTGCCCGGCTTCCACCAGCTCCTTCAGCACCAGCAGATCCGCCCGCTTCGGCTGCTGCATCACCGCCACCACCTGGCGGCGGCGCAGCCTGGAGAACAGGGGGCCGAGCAGCAGGGCGCGCAGCAGCCGGCTGAAGTCGCCCCCCACCAGCACGTAGGTGCCGGCGGGAGTGAGCAGGGGCAGCCAGGAACGGATCGGCAGAAAGGCCGCCATGTCCACGATCAGATCGAAACGCTGGGTCTGGCGGCGCAGATCGGCGGGCCCGAGATCGCTCACGTGGTCGGCGCCCAGGGCCAGCACCATCGCCTGGTTCTGCGCCCGGCAGAGGCCGGTCACTTCGGCGCCGTAGGCCTTGGCGATCTGCACGGCATACGACCCCACGCCCCCGGAGGCGCCGTGGATCAGCACGTGCTGTCCCGGCTTCAGCTGGCCCGCGTCCCGCAGCGCCTGCAGGGCGGTGAGTGCCGACACCGGCAGCACCGCCGCTTCCGCGAAGCTGCTGCCGGCGGGCATGGGCGCCAGGGCCGTGGCGGGGGCGCAGACGTAGTCCGCAAAGCCACCGAAGCCCGCCTCCGACAGATCGCCGAACACCGCCTCCCCCACCTGCAGCCCTGTCACTGCAGCGCCCACCGCCGCCACTTCACCGGCGATGTCGGTGCCGATGGTGGGAATCGAGGGCGTGCGCAGCCCGCCATAGATCAGTCGGCTGATGAAGGGGTCACCCCGCATCAGATGCCAGTCGCCGGCATGCACGGCGCTGGCCCGAACCCGCACCAGCACCTGATCGTCGGCCGGAACGGGCCTGGGCACCTGCTCCAGGCGCAGCACCTCAGGCGGGCCGTAGCGGCGCTGCACGATCGCCCGCATGGTGTCTGGAGGCACGGGCTCGGGTCGGGACGGTGCCGGCATGGTGTCACGGCAGCCGTTGCCGGCAGGGTGTCAGGGCGGTCGGCGCCAGCACGTCGAGATCGGCCGGAGAATCCGGTCGCGTTTGCCTTTGTGTTGGCCATGACAGTGCCGCAACAAGGCGGCACAATTCGCGCTCCCGAGCGGGAGGCCGGGATCGCCGATCCGCTCCCTCAGCCCGTACCCAGCCCCCACCGATGCCCTTCTTCAGACACCGCTGGCTGCGGCGCCTGGTTCTCGTGCTCGTGGCCGTCGCTGCCACGGTGCTGCCAGGGTTCGCCATGGCGTCGTTTCCGCCACCACCACCGCCACCGCCCGCCTCTGCGACTCCGGGGACTGTGGCGCCTCCGGCGACTTCCTCGGTTCCCGTGGCGCAGCCGCAGCCGCTCAGCCTCAACCGCGCCGAGATCCGCGGCGTCTGGATGACCGGCAACGACATGCCGGTGCTGCGCGACCGCGACCGGATGCAGCTGGCAGTGGAGCAGCTGGCACGGCTGAACTTCAACACCATCTATCCGGTGGTGTGGAACAGCGGCATCGCCTATTACGCCAGTGCGTCCACCCAGCGCCGCGGCATTCAGTCGTTCACGTTCCGTGGCCTGCAGGGGCAGGACGTTCTCGCCGAGCTGATCCAGGCGGGCCATGCCAAAGGCCTGCTGGTGATCCCCTGGTTCGAATTCGGCTTCATGGCCCCGCCCGGCTCCGAGCTGGCCCGCCTGCATCCGCAATGGCTCACCCGCAAACAGGACGGCGGCCTGACCTCGATCAGCGCCGCCGGTGAGGTGGTGTGGCTGAACCCGCTGCATCCTGACGTGCAGGCGTTCATTCTTGAGCTGGTGCAGGAAATCATCAGCCAATACGACGGCGACGGCATCCAGTTCGACGATCACATGAGCCTGCCGAGTGATTTCGGCTATGACGACGTCACCACGGCGTTGTATCGGAAGGACACCAGGAAGGCTCCTCCTACCAACCCGCGCGATCCGGCCTGGTTGAAGTGGCGCGCTGACAAGATCAGCGACTTCATGCAACGAGTGCATGACACTGTGCATGCGGCCAAGCCCTCAGCGGTGGTGTCTGTGTCGCCGAACTACTACGACTTCGCCTACAAATTGCAGCTCCAGGATTGGCTCGGTTGGATCCGGCGTGGCCTGGTGGATGAGCTGATCGTGCAGCTCTATCGCCCGGATCTTGATTCCTTCCTGCCCCTGCTGGCCGAAGCGGCGCTGCTGGAATCGCGCACCAGGATTCCCACGGCGGTGGCGATCATGACGGGTCAGCGCCAGCGCCTGGTCCCGATGGAGCTGATTCAGGCCCAGGTGAATGCGGTGCGGGAACGCCAGCTCGGGGTGGCCTTCTTCTACTTCGAAACTCTCTGGGACCGGGCCATGGAGCCGCTCAGCGAGCGCAAGCTGGCCTTTCAGCAGTTGTTCCCATCCCCGGCTCCCCGCAGCATGATCTGAGCCTCACCCGTGCTTAGGGATAAGCATTGGGCACAAAGAATTGCTCGTTCATCGGCGGACGCTGGTAATCGCTGCCGCTCTTGCGGGGCGGCAATTCAAACGGGGCCGGTGTCATGTCTTCGTAGGGCACCTTGCTGAGCAAGTGCCGGATGCAGTTGAGGCGGGCACGGCGTTTGTCGTTAGCCTCCACCGTGAACCAGGGGGCTTCAGGAATGTTGGTGTGGGCGAACATCTCGTCTTTCGCCTTGGAGAACTCCACCCACCGATCGCGCGACTCCAGATCCATCGGACTCAGCTTCCAGCGCCGGGCAGGATCTTCCAGACGGGAGAGGAAACGGGCCTCCTGTTCTTCATCGCTCACGGAGAACCAGTATTTGATCAGGATGATGCCGCTGCGCACCAGCATCCGCTCGAATTCCGGGCAGGAGAGCATGAATTCATCCACCTGCTGGGGTGTGCAGAAGCCCATCACCTTTTCCACGCCGGCCCGGTTGTACCAACTGCGATCAAACAGCACGATCTCACCAGCGGAGGGGAAATTCTCCACATAGCGCTGGAAATACCACTGCGTTTTCTGCTGGTCGGAAGGGGTGCCCAGGGCCACCACATTGCAGCCGCGTGGGTTGAGCGGCTCGGTGATGCGCTTGATCGTTCCACCCTTGCCGGCCGCATCACGGCCTTCGAAGAGCAGCACGAGCCTGTAGCCCACTGACTTGATCCAGTACTGCATCTTCACCAGCTCCACCTGCAGGCGAGCCAGCTCTTTCTCGTAGAGCTTCTTGTCGAGTCTGGTTAAACGTCCTTCGGACTGGTCGGAAAAGTCGTCAAGGATCGGCGAAGGACCGTAGGAATCGCCTGAGCCGAGCGGGTAGGAGAGCGCTTTGCCGTGGCTCTTCTTGTGGCCATTCTTGCCGGATTTGTGTTTCTTGTCCTTCTTGACTTTCTCTTCTTTCAGTTTGTCCTTGGACATCGGCTCACCTCGGCTGCATCATTGGTGTTTAGTCGATGCGCAGGTGCAATCAGTGCAGCATTCACTACCGAGTCACCCCGGTTGAACGCCTGCCACCACCCAGCACAGCGGCAGCATCCCTCAGCCCTGCCTGCTGAGCTGTGAGTTTGGCTCAGCTGATGATCAACACCACACCCAGGGCGGCCACCATCAGCAGGATCGCGCCGGTGGCCAGCAGGGCATGGTTGAGAGCATCGGCGTGGGTTTCGCCCGCCTGCATGGCCACCTCATCGGCGTAGAGGTTGTCATGGTTCTCGAGGTCATGGGTGCGCATGGAAATCCTCGTGGGTTGGCGGTGGGGGAGGCCGGTGAGGCACCCTCCACATCAACCCTAAAAACGGTGCCAGTCCCCGTCCAGCGATCCATACCCGGCTTCACGAACGGCCATCCCCACCCGCCAGCCGTTGTCCCACCTCACCCCCCGCCGATGTCCGATTCCCTGCCCGATGGTCCGCAACTGCTGGCGCTGGAGTGCGCGAGCCGCCGCAATGGCAGCGGCCTGAGCCCAGCGGCGCTGCGCGGCACGTGGATCCTGCAGCGCACCTGGCCGCGGGGCCGCTCCACCCCTGCAGACTTGTCCAGCACCCTGCTGCGCGGGCTTGGCGCCTCGCTCAGCCTGAGCGCGCCAGCAGAGTCAACCGATGCAGCCGCGTCTGCCGCCTCTGAGGCGGACCCTCTGGAGATCATCAACAGCGTGCGGCTGGGGATGCTGGAGCTGCGGTTCTGCGGCGAGGCCCGGCTGCAGGGCCGGCGCCCCCTGCTGCTGTTCCGCTTCCTGCGTCTGCAGCTGCGGCTGGGCGAACGCACACTGGTGGATCGCCCGCTGCCCGCCGCCGCTCCCTTCAGCAGCCTGCCGGTGGCGGGCCTGCCGTTCTTTGCCCTGATCGCGGCGGATCCCGGGGGGTCGTGGCTGGCGGCACGGGGCAAGGGCGGCGGCCTGGCTCTCTGGCAGCGCGCCGATGCCCGGCGACAGGCCTGAGCCGGCCTCAGGCTGCGCCACACCCCGCCCGGAGGGTTCGCGTGGGCACAGTCAGCGTCCCCGATCCCGCGCAGGATCCTGCACACTGAACCCTGTCGTGATGGTTCCTGTCCTGCCCGGAGCACCTGTCCAGCGGATCTACCGGCTCGTCGATCCCCAGGGACAGCCTCACCCCGTGCTCGATGAGGCCTACGACTCGATGGAGGCGGCCTGGGAGGCGGCCTGTGGCTGGTGGCAGGAGCAGCGGGGCGGCCTTGCCGGTGGTCCGGTCGGGATCGGCCTGGAGGTCAGCACCGGCTGTGGCGACTGGCGTACGCTCCGGCATCCCGGCTGCTGAGGGGCCGTTGAGCGCTTCGTCCTTGCCCACCCCTGCGCCCCTGACCACCAGCCTGCGCGGGCGCCAGCTGCTCGCCGATCCGCAGTTCAACAAGGGCACGGCCTTCAGCCGGGCGGAGCGGCTCCAGCTGGGCCTGGAGGGGCTGCTCCCCTTTGCCGTGGAAACGCTCGACATCCAGGTGGCCCGGGTGTGGAAGGCCTTCTGCAGCCTGGCCAGCGACATGGAGAAGTTCCGCTTCGCCCACGGCCTGCGCCAGACCAACAGCATCCTGTTCCACCGCTTCCTGGCCGATCACGTCGAAGCGGTGCTGCCGATCGTGTACACCCCCACGGTGGGAACGGCGATCCAGCGCTTCAGCCTCGATTACCGCAGCCCCGCCGGCGGCGTGTTTCTGGCGGCGGCCGATCAGGACCGCTTCGCGGCGGTGCTGCGGCAGGCGGCCAGCGGGCCGATCGATCTGATCCTCGTCACCGATGCGCAGGGCATCCTCGGCATCGGCGACCAGGGGGTGGGCGGCATCGAAATCTGCCAGGGCAAGCTGGCGGTGTACACCCTCTGCGCCGGTCTGGATCCGCACCGGGCGTTGCCGGTGGTGCTTGATGTGGGCACCGATCGGCCCGAGCTGCTCGACGATCCCCTCTATCCCGGCAGCCACCAGCCGCGCCTGGCCGGTGCCGCCTACGACGCCCTGATCGCCCGCTTCGTGCAGGCCGTCACCGAGGTGTTTCCGGGGGCCTTGCTGCATTGGGAGGATTTCGGCGTGGGCAATGCCCACCGCAACCTGGCCCGTTACCGGCAGCAGCTGCCCAGCTTCAACGACGACATCCAGGGCACCCGAGGCGTGGCCTGCGCTGTGGTGAGGGCGGCTTCCCAGGGGGCCGGAGTGCCGCTTGCGGAGCATCGCATCGTGGTGTTCGGCGCCGGCACAGCGGGGTGCGGCATCGCCGACGGCCTGGTGCGGCTGCTGCAGCGCAGCGGCCTTTCCGCCACAGAGGCGCGCCAACGCCTGTGGTTGATCGATCGCCACGGGCTGGTGCACACGGGTCAGCTGCCGGAGCAGATCCCGGAGATGGCCCGAGCCTTGGCGCGCCCGCTGGCGGAGCTGGAGGCCTTCCGCCGCGACGCCGCCGGCACGATCGGCCTGCTGGAAGTGGTGGAGCGCGTCTGCCCCACCGTGCTGATCGGCACCTCCACGGTGGCGGGGGCCTTCACTCAGCAGGTGGTGGAACGCATGGCCGCCGCGGTGGCGCGGCCGATCATCCTGCCGCTGTCGAATCCCACCCGGCTGGCAGAGGCCCAACCCGCCGATCTGCTGCGCTGGAGTGAGGGCCGTGCTCTGGTAGCCACCGGCAGTCCGTTTGCGCCGGTGGAGGTGGGGGGGCGGCTGCGCCGCATCGGTCAGTGCAACAACTGCTTCCTGTTCCCCGGCCTGGGTTTCGCCAGCGTGGCGGTGGGGGCCAGCGAGGTGAGCGAAGCGATGATCGATGCGGGCCTGGAGGCACTGGCGCGGCGCATTCCTGCCTGGAGTGATCCGGAGGCGCCGCTGATGCCGGATCTCACCGAGGTGGCGGTGGTTTCAACAGCAGTGGCGGAAGCGGTGGCCCTGGCGGCGGTCGAAGCCGGCGTGGCCCGCCACGCCAGCACGGCCGAGCAAGCGCTCGTCTGCCTGGAGCAGGCCCGCTGGCACCCCACCTACCGCGCGGTGGTGGGGGCCTGAGCGATACGAGCCGCGCGCAGCTCCGGGTTCAGAGCTCGTCTTCCACGCCCGGCAGCACGGTGCAGTCGCTCATCGGGTAGCTGACGCAGAGCAGGGCGAAACCCTGGGCGATCTGGTCGTCGTCGAGAAAGCTCTGATCGGATTGATCCACGCTGCCGGCCAGGATCTTGCCGGCACAGGTGCTGCAGGCACCGGCACGGCAGGAGTACGGCAGGTCGATGCCCTGCTCTTCGGCGGCATCAAGGATGTACTGATCGTCGGGGCAGTCGAAGGTCTTGCCGCCCTCGATCGTGATCGCGTAGGTGGCCATGGTGAGGTCGACGTGGATGACCCACTGGATTTAGGGAGCCGATCGCGGCGCGGATGTGCGGGCGGCTACGGATTGCCGTGGTGTGTGCGCTTGCCGGCAGCGGCATGAACGCATGTGGTGGCATGAACACACGGCCGGGCCCGGCTGGCTCCTGATGGGCCTCCTGCTCTTTACATGGAAACCCGTGTGGAGGGAGTGGAGCGTGATCAGGGTTTGGATCCCGGCGGAGCGGAGCCCCAGCGAACGACGGGTGGCCGCGACGCCGGAAACGGCCCGCCGCCTTGCGGACAAGGGCTGCGCGGTGGCGATCGAGAGTGGGGCCGGCCAGCAGGCGGGGTACGGCGACGACAGCTTTGCGGCCAGCGGCGCGGAGGTCCTGCCCGCCGGAGCCGCTGAAGGCTGGGAGAGCGCCGATGTGGTGCTCACGGTGGCGCCACCGCGGCTGGAAGCCGAGGGCGGCCCCGGCCATGTGGAGCGTCTGCGCTCCGGCAGCCTGCTGATGGGCCTGCTGGAGCCCTACCAGAACCGCCCCCTGATCGAGCGCCTCTCCCACCAGGGCGTGTCGGCGCTGGCGCTGGAGCTGCTGCCCCGCATCAGCCGCGCCCAGACGATGGATGCCCTCTCGTCGCAGGCCAACATCGCCGGCTACAAGGCGGTGCTGCTGGCAGCGGCCGAGCTCGATCGTTTCTTCCCGATGCTGATGACCGCCGCCGGCACGGTGCAGCCCGCCAAGGTGGTGGTGCTCGGCGCCGGCGTGGCTGGTCTGCAGGCGGTGGCCACGGCCCGCCGCCTCGGCGCCGTGGTGAAGGTGAGCGATGTGCGGCCGGCCGCCAAGGAGCAGGTGGAATCGCTCGGTGCCCGCTTCATCGATCCGCCTGAACGCGATGCCCCCGGCGAGGCCGGCGGCTATGCCCGCGAGGCCGGCCTGGCCTTCCTCGAAGCGCAGCGCCAGCAGCTGGCCGTGCACCTGGCCGAAGCCGATGCCGTGATCACCACGGCGCTGGTGCCGGGCCGGCCGGCACCGCTGCTGATCACCGAACAGATGCTGGCCGTGATGCGGCCCGGATCGGTGGTGGTGGATCTGGCGGTGGGTCAGGGCGGCAATGTGGCCGGCAGCCAGGCCGACACCACCGTCGAGATCGGCGGGGTGCGGGTGATCGGTGCCGGCCAGCTGCCGGCCTCGGTGCCGCAGCACGCCAGTGCCCTGTATGCGCGCAATGTGTCGGCGCTGCTGGAGCAGCTGCTCGTCGACGACCTGCTCACCATTTCCCCGGAGGACCCCCTGTTGGACCCCTGCCTGATCACCCACGCCGGCGCCTGCCGCCGCCCCGACCTCTGGCCTGCGCTGGTGGAGGTGGCGGCATGAGCGGCGTTCTCAGCGGCACCGAAGCGCTCTGGGTGCTGGTGCTCGGCAGCCTGCTCGGGCTGGAACTGATCGGCAAGGTGCCCCCCACCCTGCACACCCCGTTGATGTCCGGCGCCAACGCCATCAGCGGCATCACCCTGCTGGCGGCCCTGGTGCTGATCGCCGAGGCGCCCACACCGGCGCTGCGCCTGCTGGGGGCCACTGCGCTGGGCTTTGCCCTGTTCAACGTGGTCGGGGGCTTTCTCGTGACCGACCGGATGCTGGCCATGTTCAAACGCAAGGGAGCGAACTGATGGGAGAACTGACGCTCGAACTCGGGGCTGTGATGCTGCTGGCCCTCGGCCTCAAGGGCCTGGCCAAGATCCGCACGGCCCGGGCGGCCAATGGCCTGGCGGCCCTGGCCCTGCTGCTGGCGGTGGCCGGTCTGCTGCTGCAACAGGGCTTTGACGGCTGGCCGTGGATGCTGCTGGGTCTGGGGGTGGGCGGTGGCCTCGGCGCCCTGCTCGCCTTCAAGGTGGCGATGACCGCCATGCCCGAAACCGTGGCGCTGTTCAACGGCTGCGGTGGTCTGTCGTCGTTGCTGGTGGCGATCGGTGCCGCCCAACTGCCCACGCCGCTCGACCTGCTGGGTCAGGTGTCGGTGCTGGCGTCGGTGCTGGTGGGTGCCATCACCTTCAGCGGGTCGCTGGTGGCGATGGGCAAGCTGCAGGAATGGCTGGGCACCCCCGGCTGGACCCAGAAACCCCAGCGCCACGCGATCAACATCACCCTGGCGGTGGCCTCGCTGGTGTGCTGCGGCCTGGTGCTCAAAGGCATGGCGGTGGCGCTGATTCCGCTCACCGTGCTGTCGCTGCTGCTGGGCGTGGGCCTCACCCTGCCGGTCGGCGGCGCCGACATGCCGGTGGTGATCTCACTGCTCAACTCCTATTCCGGTGTGGCGGCAGCGGCGGCTGGCTTCGTGGTGGGCAGCGAGCTGCTGATTGTGGCGGGCGCCATGGTGGGGGCGGCGGGCCTGATCCTCACCCAGGTGATGTGCACGGCGATGAACCGCTCGCTCACCTCGGTGCTGTTCGGCGGTGCCATGGGGGCAGCGCCGGCGGCCGGCTCCGATGGTGCCAAGGATGAGGGGTACAAGAACGTCACCTCCTGCAGCGCCGAGGAATGTGCCCTCACGCTGGAAGCGGCCGAGCGGGTGGTGTTCGTGCCGGGCTATGGCCTGGCGGTGGCCCAGGCGCAGCACAGCCTCAAGGAGCTGGCCAAGCTGCTGGAGCAGCAGGGCATTGCGGTGAGCTATGCGATCCACCCGGTGGCCGGCCGCATGCCGGGCCACATGAATGTGCTGCTGGCTGAGGCCGATGTGCCCTACGACCAGTTGATCGAGATGGATGCGATCAACCCGGAGTTCCCCCGCACCGATGTGGTGATCGTGCTGGGCGCTAACGACGTGGTGAACCCCCGCGCCAAAAGCGATCCCGGCAGTCCGCTTTACGGCATGCCCGTGCTGGAGGTGGACCAGGCCCGCTCGGTGTTCGTGGTGAAGCGCAGCCTGGGCTCCGGCTACGCCGGCATCCGCAACGACCTGTTCGAACTCCCCCAGACCTCGATGGTGTTCGGCGACGCCAAACAGGTGCTGCAGACCCTGCTGCAGGAACTGCGCGCTCTGGGCGTCGGCAAGGTGCCTGCGGGGGCTGGGGCGGGGCGCTGAGGAGCAAGAGCTCGCTTCCTGCTACCACAGCAACATCCGAGAGACCAGATGGCTCTGATTGCGTTTCTTCCTTTGCGGGGAGAAAGCCTTCTGCCGAGCTGTCTGGCTCACTTCGTTCGGCCCCAACCAAGAATGCAAGAAATCACGCCGCTGTTTTCTTGTATTCAGTTGTATTTGAGTAACATCTGACAGACATTGTCATAACGATGAAGGCGACATGAGAAGGTTCTCATTGTTGCGTCATCGGGTAGATAGGCCGATAACTTTGTTGAGTGTTCCTCCTACTTGAGAACTCGACATGACAACCCTCACTGTTAGTGGTGATCGTCTCGGCGAAGCCCTTCAATTTGATTCCAATGCTTCCACAACCAGCGTCGAAGTAGGGCGTGTCTGGTTCAGTGCCACCGATACGGTGCGGATCACCTTTGCTCCCGCCAGCTTCAACGCCCAGACCGGTGCTCTGATCGGTGGTGCTGGTGCCGTCATCGGTCTGACTGTCACCACCGCCGCTGGACAGGTGACCACCTTTGGAGTCTCCAGTGCGAATGCATTGGATGTGGATCCAGATCAATCGAAGAATGGTGCCGACTTCTTCTATATTTCCGAATCGCCTGCTGTTGGTGTGGGTGGCGCCTATGCCGGCTTGCAGCTGGAGAAAATTCTGGTTTCTGATCAGCCGCTCACGGCAGCCAGCCTCGTTCCCTTCAACAACACGGGTGGCTATCTCCCCACCACTGGTTCGGTCACGCCGCCATTGCCACAACTCACCGGAACAGCCGGCGACGACGTGCTCACGGGCACCGCTGCCGGCGACACCATGAACGGCCTGGATGGCAATGATGCGATCCGTTCCCTTGGCGGAAACGACATCGTTTTCGGTGGTGATGGCAACGACATCATCGATGGTGGCGCCGGTGCCGATCGCCTCAACGGCGATGCCGGCAATGATCTGCTCTGGGGCGGCGGCGGCGCCGACCAGCTGGTTGGTGGTGCCGGCGATGACCTGATCGACGGCGGCCTGCAAAATGACAGGCTCACGGGTGGCGCAGGGGGTGATGTCTTCATCTTCGGCGCTGGCGATACGGTGATCGACTTCAGCCGCGTTCAGGGAGACCAGATCCACTTCGCGGCCTCACTGGGCCTTTCCGAAGCGTCGATCAACATCAGCACCACGTCCCAGGGCACCCAGCTCTCGTTTGCTGGCTCCTCTGGAAGCATGCTGCTGCAGGGGTACTTCGGTGGCTTTGATCCCGGAAACGACTTCAAGTTCGATTACGTGCCGACCTTCGATTTCATCTGACCTCATCGATCGTGATGATCACCCGTCAGGCTGTTGGCCTGGCGGGTTTCTTCCTGCATTCACTGCTCACGCTTTGATCAGTGCTCTGAACGGGGCTGTTTCAGCTGTGTGTGCCAGCGTCAGTCCAGGCTCAACGCCAGTGCGAAAGCATCGCTTCCAGCAGCGGTGCTGCCTTACCTTTACTGCTCAATTCCGTACACGTTGGAAGGTCACATGCCGCAAGCGGGGTTCTTTGGTGAGGTTCGCACGCGGCTGTTGGTGTTCTATGCCGTGATGCTGTCTGTGCTGATTGGTCTGACGGTGCCGCTCAGTAAGCATCTGCTGCTGCTTGAGCTGCATCAGCGTGAGCAAACCAGCCTGGGCGAGAGCATTCAAGACTTCGAGCACTACATGCGGCCATTGCTTACCGCCGAAGCGGCTCCTTCCAGTCCTGAGCTTGCCGGGCACATGAAGAGTTTTCTTACGAAGATCCTTCCGGAAGACGACACCTTCTTCATCTTGATCATCAATGGAGAGTTTCAGCGCTCGAGCCCAGTGGCTCTGCCTCACCCCATGCGGCCGGGATCTGTCTTGATGCGGCAGTGGGAAGCCACCACAAAGCTTGCTTCAGGCAAGGTGGATGAAGCTGATCCAGAGGTGGGAACCATTCTGTATTCGGCCGTTCCGGTTGAAGTGGATGGCCGGGTGCAAGCTGTGTTCGTGGCGGCACGTACCACTGCCGGCGAACTTGCTGAGGTTGGCGATTTCACCTCCATCTTGGTTCAGATTGTTGTTGGCATTCTGATCACGTCGCTGTTGTTTCTCTGGATTCTTTCCAAGGCGGTGCTGGCTCCCCTCCAGCTGCTGGCCAGCACCACGCGTTCGATCACGGCCACGAATCTCAAACAGCGTTTGCCCGTTACCGGCAGAGGCGAACTGGGTGACATCACCCTCAGCTTCAATGCCATGATGGACCGCCTGGAAGCCTTAATCATTTCCCAGAAGGAATTCATCCAAGATGCTGGGCATGAATTGCGCACACCAATCACAGTGATCAGGGGCAATATCGAGCTGCTTCTTCAGGACGATGATGAGGAGGCTCGCCGTGAAACGGTACGCCTGGTGCTGGATGAAGTGGACCGGATCGCCAGGCTGGTTGCAGAGCTTTCACTGCTGGCCCAATCCCAACGCCCTGAATTCCTGGTGCTCAGTGACCTTGATGTGAATCGCTTCACCCAGGACATCTACCAGAAGGCCAGGATTCTCGCCCCGCGCCGCTGGTCGTTGGCATGCACGGCCCAGACAATCATGGAGGCCGATGAACAACGCCTCACCCAGTGCATGATGAACCTTGCACTCAACGCCACCCAGCACACCAGTGAATCTGATCGCATTGAGCTGGGCTCCTCCCTCGCTGCCGATGGATCCATCCGCCTCTGGGTCTCAGACAGCGGTGAGGGAATCCCTGAGCGCATCCAGCCGCAGGTGTTCAAACGCTTCTTCAAGGGCAGAAGCCGCACCCAAGCTGAGCATCATTCGGGTCTTGGTCTGTCGATCGTGAGGGCTATCGTGAATGCCCACCACGGCCGGATTGAACTCCTCAGCCAGCCAAACCGCGGCACGACCTTCACATTGATCTTTCCCGCACGGCAACCTGTGCTGCTGCGCGACTTTTCCCCTGAGCCATGGCCTGCATCCTGATCGCCGAAGACGAGCCACGCATCTCTCGCTTCATTGAAAAGGGATTGCGTGCTCAGGGCTACGACGTGGTGCACACGCCATCGGGTGATGGCGTGGTCGACATCCTTTCTGCCTCCCCCATCGATCTGTTATTGCTGGACCTCGGCCTTCCGGGCCTTGATGGCACCAATGTTCTCGAGGCGATGCGGGGTCAGGGCATAGAAACACCGGTGATTGTTCTCACCGCCCGCGATGATCTCAGCACCAAGGTGGCCAGCCTGGACGCTGGCGCTGATGATTACATCACCAAACCCTTTCGCTTTGATGAACTGCTGGCGCGTATCCGTGCCCGTCTGCGCACGTCCTCTACCCGCCTGGCTCAGGCTCCGAATGCGCAGACGCTTGAGCTTCAGCACTGCGGCATCACCATGAACCTGCGGGAACGCCAGGTGTTCCTCGAGAGTTTTCCCGACCCTATCGACCTCACGGATCGTGAGTTCCGTTTGTTGGAGTTGTTGCTCAGCAACCCGCTGGCCATCCACAGCCGCGAGCAGATTCTCGACCATGTCTGGGGCTATGGCCACGATCCCCAGTCCAACATTGTGGATGTCTACATCGGTTATCTCCGTCGCAAAATCGATTCCCGCCGCATCGAAACGATCCGTGGGATCGGCTACCGCCTTTCAAGCCGCTGAGATCACCCGTGCCTTGGCTCAGGACTTGGCTGCTCGATGTGGTTGGCCACCAGATTGTTCCTGCCTGCAGCTGAGCTGACCGCTGTTGTACGGCATCCCGACGCTGTGCGCCTCCCATCCGTTTGTCAGCCGGCACAACTGGGCGGCACGGCGAATTGGCAGTTGGTCATCCTCCTGCGTTCGCTTGTCCCTGCCGCTCGCCGTCATGGCGTCATTGTCGCTCTCCTCATCTGGCGCAACGGTTCCGATGCCACCAGCCGCTCTGAGGCCCTCAACCCCAAAGCCTCTCCACCCTCGGGCGTGCTTGGTGGCTCCCTCTAGGCTTGGGGCACCATGCGAGCCGCTCCGATCACCCTTCTGACCCACCCAGCTCCGGGACAGGAGCAACCCAGCGGCGGTCGCCGCACGCCACCCATCCGTCGCCTCCAGGCAGAGGAGCAGGCACCGCAGCAGCGGCCTGTGCTGACGGACCTTCCCGATGCCGGCGTCTCCTTTGATTCGCTTGGTCTCTCGGAGCCGCTGCTCAAGGCGATCGCGGCCAAGGGATACACGGTGCCGTCGCCGATCCAGCTGCAGTCAATTCCAGCGGTGCTCGCTGGCCACGATGTGATGGCGGCTGCCCAGACAGGCACCGGCAAGACCGCCGGTTTCACCCTGCCGATGCTGGAGCGGCTTCAGCACGGCCCCCACGCCCGCAACAACCAGGTGCGCTCCCTGGTGCTCACGCCCACGCGCGAGCTGGCGGCCCAGGTGGCGGAAAGCGTGCAGGTCTATGGGCGCTATCTCGATCTGCGCAGCGATGTGGTGTTCGGCGGGGTGAAGATCAACCCGCAGATGCAGCGCCTGCGCCGTGGCGCCGACGTGCTGGTGGCCACTCCGGGGCGACTGATGGACCTCTATCAGCAGAACGCCATCCGCTTCGACCGGCTCGAAATCCTCGTGCTTGATGAAGCCGATCGCATGCTCGACATGGGCTTCATCCGCGACATCCAGAAGATCCTGGCCTTGCTGCCGCCGAAGCGGCAGAACCTGCTGTTCTCCGCCACCTTCAACCCCTCGATCCGCAAATTGGCTCAGGGGTTGCTGCACAACCCGGTGCAGCTGCAGGCCACGCCCGAGAACAGGGCCGCTCCGCTGGTGGAGCAGGTGATGCATCCCTGCGACATGGCCCGCAAGGCTGATCTGCTTACCCATCTGGTGCGCCAGGGCGATTGGCGGCAGGTGCTGGTGTTCTCGCGCACCAAGCACGGTGCGAACCGCCTGGCCGATCGCCTCAACCAGGAGGGCCTCACGGCCATGGCCATCCATGGCAACAAGAGTCAGGGCGCTCGCACCCGGGCGCTGGCCACCTTCAAGAGCGGCGAGCTGCGTGTGCTGGTGGCCACCGATCTGGCTGCCCGCGGCCTCGACATCGAGCAGTTGCCCCATGTGGTGAACCTCGATCTGCCCAACGTGGCCGAGGACTACGTGCACCGGATCGGCCGCACGGGCCGTGCCGGCCAGAGTGGCCATGCCATCTCCCTGGTGGCCGCCGAGGAGCATGAGCTGCTGCGGGCGATCGAGCGGATGATCGGCAACCCACTGCCGCGGCTGGAGATCGCCGGGTTTGAGCCCACCATCCTCTCGGCCCCGCCGCTGGATCTCAGCGGTGGGCGGGGCAAGGGTGGACGCCGCTCCGGCGGAGGTGGCGGTGGCCGGCCTGATCGTCCCCCCACCCGCTCCCGCCGGCCGGCGCCGGGCTCCGGATCTGCCGCCGCCCCGGCGCGGGCTCGTACCCGTCGTCCCTGACCCTCCGCTCAAGCCTGCAGCCCAGTCAACCGGCTCAGGCCGGTGGTGGTGGCGGTGGTGCCGGCCGGAACAGGCTCATCAGTGCTTCCAACGAGGCCGGTAGTTCTCCGCTCGGCTTCCGTGCCGGCAGGGTGAGGCTCTCGATGCTCACATCGCTGAGCGCCAGTCCGACAGCTGCAAAGCTGCTGCGGCACCTCTCCCCCGTGTCGCTGGCCAGCATGGCCAACGATGGCTCCTCCCGCGCTGGGCCACGGACGCCATCGTGGATCACCTGCCGCAGCTGGCTGGAGATGCCAAGCAGGTGCGGGGCCAGCAGCTCAGTCACCGGTGCAGCCGGCCGTGACGGGCCCTCGATCAGCTGGCGGGCGCCCACGGTACGTAGCACCAGCAGCGGGTCCAGGCACTGGATCGCGCAGAGCCCGGAGGCGCTGAAGGTCTCCGGCGAGGGAGCCACCGGACGGAGCGCAGTGGCGACCATCGGCTGCGCACGTCTCTCACCCCAGGGCAGGGCCGTGAAGTGGCGCAGGTCCACCACGTGGATCTGGGCATTGAAGAAGCTGCCTTCCTGCCCCGGCAGGTCGATCAACCCCGCCAGCTTCGGCAGCGACTGGCGCCGCAGCTGATGGCGGCCTGTGAGGAGCACATCGGCCAGTTGATTCCCCACGGCGAACACCGCGGCCTGATCGGCCTCCACCTTCAGCCAGGTGCCCACCCGCAAAGGTGCCTGCGCATGATCCAGGGCCCACAGCAGCGGATCACTGCGGCCCCCGTTCTCCATCGCTGCTGCCGGTTCCTGCGCATTCACCGCCGCTCCGGCTCCCTCCATCGCGCCTGTCCTGTCCGCTCGTGGCGTCACTGTATGGAAAGGCGCCCGGCCTGAGCACCAGATCGAAAGGCGCCTGGCCTGAGCACCAGCGGAACCGCGCTCAGCTCCCGCCGAGCGACCCCTCTGGAGCAGACCCTGCCCCCTTCTCACCCAGCCGGTCACCCGCTTGCAGGCCCAGCTGCTGGAGCAGGGGCTGGCCGCTGGCCGCCTGTTTGCCCTCCAGCTGGGCACTGCGCAGCAGCAGCGGGCAGCCGCCGGTGCCCAGCACCAGCCCCACGCCTGGCAGCAGAGCCAGCACCTCACCGGGTCTCCCTTGCTGCTCAGCCACGCCGGTGGACAGCGCCCGGACGTCGGCGCTCAGTTGCTCCGCCAGCCTGGCCACCAGCGGCTCGGTGGCGAGCAGCTTGAGCCGCTTGCCCGCCAGCGTGGTGGTGGCGCCGGGGTACAAGCCCATCACCTGGCGGTGGATCGCCAGCGCCGAACGGCTCCAATCCACCGCGAAGTCCTCCTTGCGCAACAACCGCGCCAAGCGCACGCCGTCGTCGCCCTGGGGCCGCAGCCCCAGCCGCTGCCAGCGCTCCGGTTCGGGACCAGGGCCGGCGGCCTCGATCCTCGGCATCGCTTCCACCAGCAGGGTGGCGGTGAGCGCACTGAGCCGGGCTGCCAGCTGCTGGGCGTTGTCGAGCAGGCCGATCGGCAGACGACCTTCCAGCAGCACCGGACCCGTGTCGAGGCCGGCTTCCATCGCCATGATCCCCACCCCCGTCTGCGCGTCGCCTTCCATCAGGCACCACTGGATCGGCCCGGCCCCGCGCCAGCGGGGCAGCAGGGAACCGTGGCCGTTCCAACAGCCCAGCGGCGGTTGCTGCAGCACCTCGGGCGGCAGCAACTGGCCGAAGGCCACTACCACCGAAAGGTCGGCGCCGAGGGCTGCCAGCTGCTGCTGCACCTCCGGTTCGCGGCGGATACGGGTGGGAGTGAACACCGGCAGCCCCAGCTCCAGGGCCCGGGCCTTCACCGCCGATGGCTGGGCCGCCGCCCCCCGGCCACGTCGCCGGTCGGGCTGGCTGACCACTCCCACGACTGCGTGGCCGGCAGCCACCAACGCCTCAAGGCTGGGCACGGCGTAGGCCGGCGTGCCCCAGAACAGGATCTTCACAGGGACGTGGGCGGGTGGATCAAACGGGGCCGGTGCCGTTCAGGCGTCGCCGGTCACGGACAGGCCTTCCACCCACACGTGCGGGCAGAGGCCATCGGGGGTGAGCTTGGCCTCCCCTTCAAAGCCGAGGATGCCCTTGAGCACAGCCCGGATGTCACCGGCCACGGTGGCCGCTTCGATCGAGCGCGCTTCGCCGTTGCGGATCAGCCAGCCATCAAACGGCAGTGAGAACGATCCCTGGCTCGCCTTCACACCGGCGTGCAGTGCCGAGAGCGAATCGATCCACACCACGCCGTCGGCAGTGTGGCGATTCAGGCCGCTGGCGCCGCCGGAGGAACCGGCGCTTGGCCCCACCTCGAACCAATGCGGCCCCACCGACACCTTGGCGCCCAGGCCCGCATGGCCGGTGGGCTCCACCCCGAAGGCTCGCGCCGTGGCTTCGGAATGCAGGAAGTGGCGCAGCACGCCCCCTTCCACCAGGGCCAGGCGCCGCACGGGTGTGCCTTCGCCATCGAAGTTCGAGGCGCCCACATTGCCGGGATGCAGGCCGTTGTCGTGGATGGAGAGAAACGGCACCGCCAGGGTGCTGCCGAGCGCGTCGCGGTTGCTGAGGCTGACGCCGTCGAGCACGGCCCGGGCATTGAACAGGCTGCTGAAGGCGCCGATCAGGTCGAGGAAGGCTTCCGGCGAAAAGATGCAGGTGTAATGCCCTGTCTGGATCGGGGCGTAATCGAGATGGGCGATGGTGCGCTCGGCCGCTTCAGCGATGCAGCCGGCCACATCCAGCTGCTGCAGGCCGTAAGCCAGACGCACGGCGCCACTGCTGCGGGGTTTGCGGCCCTCCTCTTCGCCGCGGGCATAGAGGTAAAGGCTGGCGGTGGTGAGCTTCTGCTCGCGGCAGGCGCCGGCACTGTTGAGGTAAAGGCGCTCGCTGCTGCGCTGGGCCAGGCCGTTGTAAGGAACGGTGGTGATGGCGGCATGGCGGCCGAGCAGGTCGCGCTCCGCTTCCCGCAGGGTGTCCAGCAGCTCGAGGATGCCGCGCGGCTCCACCAGGGGCTGATCAAGCGGTTCGAGCGGGGCCGTGGCCAGCGGCGAGAAGGCCGGGATGTCGTCGGCGTTGCCGTAGGCGCTGGCATCGCGGGCACCGCTGAGGGCACGGGCCAGGCCGGCGGGGGAGAGGTCGGAGGTGCTGGTGATGCCCACAAGGCCATCCCCGTTCCAGACCCGCACGGTGATGGCGCTGCGCTGGGCCCCCTTGAGCTGCTTGGCTTCGCCGCGGTCCACCTGCACGGAGGTGTCGGTGCTGCAGGCGGCGCCCAGATCCCAGCGCTCGATGCCCAGGCCCTGGGCCAGGCCGCTGAGCTGCTCACTGAGGGCGTGGGCGTCGAGGCCCAAGGTGGTTCCCGCTGTGGTGGTGCTCATGATCAGCGGCCTCCCACGGTGATGGCATCCACCTTGATGTGCGGCTGCCCCACGGTGACGAAGATGCTGCCGCTCACCGAACCGCAGAAGCCGGCTGCCAGCTCCAGATCATTGGCGCACATCGAGAGCCGGGGCATCACCTCTTTGGCTTCACCGATCAAGGTGGCTCCTTTCACGGGCTTGCCGAGGCGACCGTTCTCGATCAGATAGCCCTCCTCCACCGCAAAGTTGAACTGGCCGGTGGGGCCCACGCTGCCGCCACCCATCGATTTGCAGTACAAGCCCCGATCGACCGATTCGATCAGCTGCTCCGGGGTGTGCGGCCCGGCGGCGATGTAGGTGTTGCGCATGCGGCTGGCGGCCGCGAAGGCGTGGCTCTGGCGCCGGCCGCTGCCGGTGCGGGGGTGGCCGGTGCGCAGTTCACCGGCGCGGTCGGAGAGGAAACGCTTGAGCACCCCGTTCTCGATCAGCACCGTGCGTTGGGGCGCCATGCCCTCGTCGTCCATCGACAGGCTGCCGAAGGCGCCGTCGCTGAGCCCCTCGTCGATCGCCGTCACGGCGCTGTGGGCGATCGGAGCATCGATCCGATCGGCAAAGGGGGTGGTGCCCCGCTCCACCTGGGTGGTTTCCAGCAGGTGCCCGCAGGCCTCATGGAAGATCACACCGCCGAAGCGGTTGGCAAGCACCACGGGGTAGGTGCCCGCTTCCACATACTCGGCATGCAGCATGGCCTGGGTGCTGGCACACAGGTCGACGGCGGCCGTCTGGGCATCCCACTGGCGCAGATCGTCCGGGCGGTCGGTGCTGCCATAACGGCGGCCCTGGCTGGCCCGGTGCTCCCCGTCGGCGGCCAGGGCCGTGAGCCCCACCGACTGGTGCAACCGGATGTCGCGGGCGAAGGTGCCATCGCTGGCGGCCACCATCACCTCCTGCCAGTCGCGGGCGTAGCTGCCGCGGCGTGCCTGCAGGTGCTGGCCGTGCTGTTCCAGCAGGGCGGTGCCCTCCAGCAGCCGGTCGGTGCTTTCCGCCAGGGTCGGGCAGGCAACCAGCCAGTCGCCCTTGGCGAGGGCGTAGTCGCGCAGGTCGGGCAGCCCGTCGAAGCCGCTGATGCCGTTGCTGTTGACCGTGAGGCCCAGCATGCCCAGGGCCTGCTCCAGCGCCACCATCAGGCCCCGCTCACTGAGGTCGTTGGTGGAGACAAAGCCATCGCGCTCGCCGCGGAACACGCGCACACCAGCGCCGCGGCCGAAGGCCGGGCTCACGCTGGTGATGCGGTCCTGCTCAGCCAGCAAGCCGATGTGGTCAGTGCTCTCCAGGAAAACCTCCACCAGGCTGGCTCCAGCGGCGCGTCCTGCAGCCAGCAACGGCTCCAGGCGTTGACGCCAGCTGAGGTCAAAACCTTCGAGCGCCAGCAAGGGGCGAGCAGTGGAAGCAACCAAGGAAGTCGGCCTGATCTTGGTGGCTCAGGCTAACGGCGAGGCAGCAGGCACGGGATGCCTCAGGAGCTTCGCTGCCAGGGAACCCCCCCAGAGATTTGCTGGGTTGGGTAGGCCCCTGGCCAGGCACTTCAAACGGCTGAGGATCAGCGCACAGCCGGCTGGAAGGCCTCGCTGCGAATCGGAGCCATGAAGAACAGCTTCGCCATTTCGAGGCCGTTGGCGGCCCAGAAGGGCAGCTTGCGCAGCACCTTGAGCGGAGCGATGGCGGCGGAGGCATCGGCGGCGCTGAGGGCCTGGTTGTTGCCCACGATCCGCTCCAGCCGCTCATAGAAACGTGGGTGCTCCACGTTGAGCACCACGGGGAACACTCGGGCGGAGGTTTCGTTGGTCTTGGCGATCACGTACTTGTCGTAGGCGCGGGCATCAAGGCCAAGGGCTTCGTAGAACTCCTTGCGGGCCACGTCACGGACGTACATGGTGGCGAAAACCGCCAGCAGGAAGAAACGGCACCAGAGTCGCGCCTGCAGGCCACGCACGGTGTCCGGCTGGGCCTTCATCAGAGCGTCGAAGAAGTCGCCATGGCGATTTTCGTCCTGGCACCAGTTTTCGAAGAAGTTGAAGATCGGGAAGATCTTGCTGTCAGGGTTCTTCTCGAGGTGGCGGTAGATGGCGATGTAGCGCCAGTAGCCGATCTTCTCCGAGAGGTAGGTGGCGTAGAAGATGAACTTGGGCTTGAAGAAGGTGTATGACTTACTGGCTGTGAGAAAGCCCAGATCGAGCTGGAGCCCGAAGTCGCCCATGGCCTTGTTGAGGAAGCCGGCATGGCGGGCCTCATCCCTGGCCATGTGGGCGAAGCATTCGGCCAGAAGCGGGTTCTTGGCTTTGATGCGGCGGCTCAGCTCCTTGTAGAGCAGGAAGCCGGAAAACTCCGACGTGCAGCTCTGCTCGAGAAACTCGACGAACACACGGCGGGTGTCGGGATCGAGCTTGTCAGCGGCGCCGTCGAATTCGCCGTTACGAACGAAGTGGTGGCGGTTGTAGTCCTTGCGGAACTCTTCGCAGATCGCCTCCAGCTCCACTTCGTTGGGCCGCAGATCCATCGCCGCCATGGCGTCGAAATCTGTGGTGTAGAACCGCGGGGTGAGGATCGTGTCCTTGACCGGATCCTTGAAGGCCGGTGCGTGGTCGTTCGAAGCGGCGACGGGAGCGCTGGGTGCGGCGGTGGGAGGCACCATTCTGGCGTCGAGGCAGGCGATGCAGGCATCGTAAGGGCCATCCGAGCCGAAGGGGCCCAGTTGTGACGCTCCAACAGATCGAGCCGGGATAGAGGCTCAACGCTGTGTCTCCGATGGGGCGGCGTGCTTGAGGTACCGGCCGGGCCCGGTGCGCTGGCCTCAGTTGGGCCCGAGCCACTTCTGCCCGTTGAGCCGTGACACAACCCTGGACACCAGCAGGGGCAGGGTGGCTTTGCGCTCATCGATCAGGAACGACTCCAGCAAGGTGGGTTCGCTACCGGATTCGGCCAGGCTGAAGGTTTTGGGGCCGTGGATGTCGGTGGTGGTGAAACACAGCCAGAACCGCCGGCCCCGGGGCATGCACCCTTTCACCACCCAGCAGTCGCTACCCACAACGGGCATCGGCGCCTGCTCAAAGCTCAGCTCCGGCGAGGGCCCGCCGTAGGCCTGCATTTCCTTGGCCAGTGCCGGCAGGAAGATCTCCGGCACGAACTCGGCAAACGGCTTGTCCTCCACTGCCGGGGGCTTGGCTTTGGCGGCCGGCTTATCCGCGGCTCCCACGGCAGATGGCGTGGGGGCGGCTCCGTTGGGTTCGCTCACCGGCACGGGGATCTGGAGTTCAGGTCTGGGAACTTTAGGGGCGGTGCCGTCCGGCTGGTTCACCAGTCGTCGCTTGGTGGCGCCTCCCAGCCATCCGCACCGGCATCTCCTGCGGTGGCTGCAGCAGAAGCTCCGGCAGCGCCCATTCCTGGATCAGCGCGGCGGATCACCCGAAACGGGACGGCCACGGTGGGGGCAGGGTCTCCAGCGGCGCGAACAGGGCCGGCCGCTGCTGCGTCGAACGGGCGCCCGCGCCCGGACCCCTCAACGGGTGCGTCGCGGCGCCGCGACGGCTCGCTGCGGGGCAGGTCCCATGGTTCCTGCTGGGCTGGCGGCTCCAGACCCCTGCGTTGCCGCTGAACGACGACCCGGGACTGACCCTTGAGCGCCAGCGCCGTGGCACCCGCACTCAGGGCGGCGCCACCACCGGCCGCTGCGGCGATCCACAGACCGATCGGCAGCGCCGGTGAGGTCCAGATCAGCAGCCGCAGGCTGGTGGCTGGCCGCGGGTTTAAGGCACCCACCAGCAGCACTGCCAGCAACGGGGCGAGCAGTGGCAGCAGCAGCAGGCGTTGCAGCACGGAGGGTCTCAGGTGGGGAGCGCCAGCTCGACCGGACCCTGCCACCGGCGCAGCTCACCGAGCTCGAACCCCAGCGAATCGAACACCCGGATCACCAGGAAATCCACCATGTCCTCCAGGGAGCGGGGCTGCTGGTACCAGGCGGGAATCGGCGGAGCGATGCGGGCACCGGCCTCCGCCAGCTGGGTGAGGTTGCGCAGGTGCACCAGGTTCCATGGCATCTCCCGCGGTGCGATCACGAGTGGCCGGCCCTCCTTGAGGTGTACATCGGCGACCCGCTCCACCAGGTCCAGCGCGACACCGCTGCTGATCCGTCCGACCGTGCCCATGCTGGCCGGCAGGATCACCATGCCGCGGGTGCGGAAGCTGCCGCTGGCGATCGCCGCCGTCTGATCGTTCCAGCGGTGGCAGCGCAGCGGCCCATCGGCACAGCCCGTGCGCTGCAGCCAGAACGCCGTCTGGGCCTCAGGCTCGACGGGAATTCGCAGGCCCTGCTCCGCCAGCCAGACGGTGATGGCGCCGCGGCTGACGATCAGCTCCACGGGCTGGCCCGCCTGCAGCAGCAGCTGCAGGGCCCGCTCCGCCAGCGGCATGGCGGACGCGCCGGAGACCGCCAGAACCACCGGGTCCATCGCTCAGGCCTCCGTGTCGGTCTCGGCGTCGATGCCGTCCTGACCGTCGGGGCCCGCGCCATCTTCAGCGCCGGTATCACCGCTGAAGTGGCCTGCACCGCCCAGCTCACTGCCGCTGCCGTCGTCGTCGGGCAGGATCGCCGCCAGATCGATCTGATGGCGCAGGGCGTCCACCTTGAGGATGGTCACCTCAACGGCGTCCCCCAGCATGTAGGTGCGGCGGTTCTTGCGCCCCACCAGCCGGTTCTGGCGGGAGCGGTATTCGTACCAGTCGTCCTTGAGCGAGCTCACGTGCACCAGCCCTTCCACCAGGGACGGAGGGATTTCCACGAAGAAGCCGTAGCTCTGCACGCCGCTGATCACACCGGTGAGTGTCTCGCCCACCAGGGGTTCGGCAGCGCGGGCCTGGGCCATCGCCAGCAGGTCGCCCTGGAGGTCGGCGACGAAGCGAGCCCGGCCATTGAGGCGCTGCAGCAGGGACACGCTGCGGGATTGCTGCAGCTCGGCCATCTGGCTCGGTGGCAGCAGCGGCCAGTCGATCTGGCCGTGGCAGGCATCGGAGGCCAGGTCGACCCGGGTTTTATGGCGCACGCTGGGGCGATCCTTGCCCTCGGTGAGCAGCAGCACCAGCACCTGCTGGTTCCACAGATCGGCGTAGGAGGAGGTGGCCAGGCACCAGGGGGCGTAGGCCTGCGTTTCGCCGGCGAGCAGGTTGGGCCCCGGCTCCAGGCTGATCTGCACGGGCCTGAGTACCTCGCTGAGCTGGTGCTGCAAGCCGCGGCGGCGTTCGCTGGCGGCGAAGATCGTGGCCAGCACGCCGGGAGCGGGGGCATTGCCCTCGTCGTCCAGGTCAAGGGGGACATCGAGGGCCAGGGCGGCCTTGGCCACTTCGTTGATTTCCGCCGGATCGGGCGCCGCCTGCACCGCGAACAGAGCCGGCAGCTGCAGTGCCTGCAGGTGATGACCCAGGGCGCGGCCCGCCAGCAGCACCACTTCCCGCAGCAGGGCCAGAGGCTGGGTGGCGGGAAGGGCGATCATCCAGCCGCGGTGGCACTCATCGGGTTCGGGTGTGCGCAGATCACCGAGCACCTCCAGCGGGGGGAAGGGCAGATCGAGATCGACAGAGCCGGCCGCCAGCCGCTGCTCCTGCAGCCCACGACCCACCGCCATCAGGCGTTCCAGGTCGGGCAGAACGGTTTTGAGCGCCTTGAGCGAGGCGGGCACCGTGCGGGCCTTCGGCTTGCGGTCCGCCAAGGCCTCCAGGGCAGCGGCATCCACTTCGGCATCGGGGCGGATGGTGGTGAGGGCGAAGCGGTAGTGGCTCAGCTGCCCTTCCGGCGTGATCGTCAGGGCCACCGAAACGGCGGCGGCGGATTCGCCGGTCCGGAAGGCAGTGGCCTTGGCGAGCGCCGGGCTCAGCAGCGGCAACCAGCGCTTGCCGAGGCAGTAGGCCGAACTCTGCTGGCGCAGCCACTGGTCGGTGGCGCTGCCGGGCGTGATCCGCTCGGCCACGGCGGGGCTGTGGATCCACACCCGCAGGCCTTCGTCGCTTTCCTCCAGGGAGAGGGCCGGCAGTTCCGGCGCCTCCGCTCCCTGCCAGGGCCGCAGCAGCAGGGTGGGCAGGCCGGTGAGGTCGGTGCGGCCCTTGTCGTTGGGGCTGCGCAGGTTGGCGCGGGGGGCGCTGGCCCGTTCGCGCAGGCCATGTTTGGTGAGCAGCAGATCCAGGTCTGCCTCCTCGCCCCCTTTGATCGGCAGACGCCGGGCCACATGGCCCTGGGGAGGGAACTGGGCCACCGGGTAGCGATCGAGCCGAATCTCCACCACCGATTCGGCCGCGGGGTCGAGGTAGACGGCATCGTCTGCTGGCAGGGCCACGGTGGTCAGCAGCCGGTCGTCGAGGGGCACGGCCACCAGCCGGTCGTCCTGTTGCTCCACCTGAGCCAGCAGGCTGGCAGTGGCCCGCTCGAGGATGCATTGCACCCCGCCCTCCGGGGAGCGACGGCGCCCGCCCTCCCGCGTGATCCGCACCAGCACGCGGTCGCCGTTCCAGGCGTGATTGAGCTGGTGGTCGCGGATGTAGATGTCATCGCCTCCGTCTTCGCGCAGGGCGAAGCAGAACCCCTTGCTGGAACAGCGCAGCCGGGCCTCGATCAGGCTGTCGTCGGCGCGTCGTGAGATGCCGGCCTCGTTCGCCTCCAGCAGCCCCACTTTTTCAAGGCCTGCCAGGGCGATGCGGAGGTGTTGCTTGTCGGGCGTGAGGCTCAGACCGAGCGCCTTCTCGAGCTGCTCGACCGGCAGAACATCGGATTCGGGCAGGTGGTCGAGCAGGTCAGCGACCGAAAACTTCATCGGAGCAGCGGGGAGAGACAGGGTTGGAGCCAGGAACGGGGAAAGGGATGGCGGTTCCCGGGGCGTGCAGCGGAGCCCCCGGGAACTGGCGTCTTAGCAAAGACTTTACGAAGCCTCCTGCCGCACCCGGATCAGCAGGCGGCTGCCGATGATCAGAAACCCGAGCGAGGCGGCCAGCTGCAGGGCGGCCGGCGGGATCAGCGAGGAGAGAGACCCCCCGGCCAGGGCTCCCAGCAGGCTGGCCAGCACCAGCGCACCGGCGCTGCCGAGAAACACCGCCAGGGTGTTGCTGGAGGTGCCGCTGATCGTCACGATCGTGAGCTGGGTTTTGTCACCGAGTTCGGCCACGAACACCGTGAGAAAGGTGGAGGCCAGCAGCGGAAGTTGCATCGGATTGAGGGGGTGGACGGGAGGACCGGGATTACAGCGGCTTGGTCAGGGGGGGGTGTTCGCTCAAACGGAGGGCGCTCCACCCGTGCCAACTGAATCTGTGCGAAGAACAACCAAGGAGACGATCACTCAAGCAGTGGATCAACCGAGAGCGGATCACCAAGGAGTGGATCGGCCGGGATTGATCAACCAAGCAGTCGATTCATCCAAGGGGAGATCAACGTCACGAGACGATGAGGCCGGGTGAAGGTTCAACCCAAGCCGGCTGGATCAAGGAAGCAGCACGGCGGCCGCGGGGACCTGCAGCAGTTGCACAGCTGCCTGGATGCCCAGCCAGAGGCCGAGCGCCACCATCAGCACCCCGGCGATCAGTTCGAGGCGTTGCGGCGGGAGCACCGTGGCCAGCCAGCGGCCGAGCAGCACCCCCACCAGGCTGGAGCAGATCAGCGCCAGCGCCGCCCCCAGGAACACCACCCCGGGGCGTCCGGACTGAGCGGATAACAAGAGGGCGGCCAGTTGGGTCTTGTCGCCCAGTTCCGCCAGAAACACCGTGGTGAAGGTGGTGAACAGGATGCTCACAAACGAGGCCGGCAGGACGGCTCCGCCTGTGTCCGGGGCGTCGGCCGGCAGGGGCGCAGGATCTGCGGCTGGCCCGGTGCCGGGGTCGTTGGTGGCGCTCATGAAGGGCAGGAGGCAACGGAACCAGGTTGATCGTTCAGCGGTGCCGGCGCCCGGCGGGTGGTCCGTTCAAAGCGGCGCAACTCCCTGCTGCGCCCGCCGAATTCGCTGCGGATCTGCTGCTGGCAGCAACGGATCGCGAAGGCCTCGCTTTCTGCTGCGGGAACTCCGAACAGGCTGGCCAGCTGGCTCACCTGGCAGAAATCGGGCCGCTCGGCGTAGATCCTGCAGCGGCGGGAGCCGGTGTCGAAATGGCGGCACCAGCCGTCAGCGCCCACCATCGAGAGATAGGTCTCCCGTTGCCGGGGATTGAGCGCTTCAAGGGCCTCGCTCCGCTCCTCGGGATCGAGGCGACAGCAGGCTCCACACCCAGAGATGCAGCTCCAGTGGGTTCCGCAGACCATCAGGTCACCCCGCGTTGCTGTGACAAGCCGTCACAGTGGCATGGTCGCCACCGGGATGCCCGTCACCACGACCCTTAGGCTGCCACGCAGAGCGCTTTCCTTGCGAGCTTTCGGACCATGGGTATTGATTTCCATCTGATCGCCAACTTCCTCGCCCTGGCTCTGATCACCCTGGCCGGCCCGGCCGTGATCTTCATCCTTTTCTATCGGCGCGGCGCGCTCTGAGCCTGCTGCCCCTGGCACTGGCCCCGCGTCCGGCGCAGGCCCACGCCCTGCGCCAACACACCCCTCAGGCCACCAGGCCCAAGGCCAGGGTCGCTTCATCAATCAGCCCCTGGACGTAGGGGTGCCTCTCCCCCTGCACGTTCGTTTCGTGCAGGGGGACGCCCATTTCTTCGCCTGAGGCATTGCGGATGCGCAACTCCTCCGCTTCCACCCGGCACCAGTAGGCGCGCTGGCGGCGCTGCAGCAGCACCTCGCCCCCACCGCTCTCGCGCAGGCCCACCACTTCAAGCTGCAGGCGCTCCTCGCCCTGCCAGTGGTTGAGCCGCAGGCGAAAGGCCACGTCCACCACGGCCGGCACCGCTCCTTCTCCTTGCCAGCGCCAGGCGATCGCCCGCTGCCGGATGCCGTTCTGCTCCAGCAGCAGCTGCAGATGGCCGCCCCGCAGGCTGCGCTGCTCCACCACGCGGCACTGCTGGCTCCAGAACACGGGTGTTTCGTGGCCGGCACCGAACGGCTCCAGCCGTTGCAGGCAGAGCCAGAACGGTCTATCGATGCGATCGAGCGCCAGCCGTGCTTCGGGCTCCACCAGCAGTCCGCTGCCCAGGGGGCTGGCAGTGGCGCTGGCGATGGCGCTGAGTGCGTCGTGGAGAGCCGCGACGTTTTCGGCCCGCACTGTGAAACCACCGGCGGCGGGGTGGCCGCCGTGACGTTCAAGCAGGTCGTGGCAGGCATGCAGCGCCGCATCCACCGCAAATCCCTTGGGCGCCCGTACCGAAGCCCGCAGCAGCCCGTTGCCCTCGCCGGCCAGCAGGGCCACCGGTGCACCAAAACGTTCCACCAGCCGGGCCGCCACCACGCCAATCACGCCGTGGTGCCAATGGCTCTGGGCCAGCAGCAGAAAAGGGCTGCGCTCGGGACCGTCGGCTTCCACCAGTGCCACCGCCTCCGCTTCGATGGCATCGCAGAGATCGCGGCGCTGCCGGTTGAGCGCCTCGCACTGCTGCGCCAGTTCCATGGCGCACTCCAGATCTGCGGTGGTCAGCAGGTCGACCACCAGCTGGGGATCCCCGAGCCGGCCGACGGCATTGATCCGCGGCGCGATCTGAAAGGCGACCGCCATGGCATCCAGCGGTCGCTCCCCGAGTCCAGCCAGCCGCTGCAGGGCCTGCAGTCCCGGCAGCGCGGAGCCCTGCAAGCGGCACAGGCCGTCCTGAAGCCAGCGGCGGTTCACCCCGTGCAAGGGCGCCATGTCCGCGATGGTGCCGATGCAGAACAGGTCGAGCGCCATGCCGGTGGCATCCGCGCGCTTCAACCGCTCCGCCAGCGCCACCGCCAGCACGTAGGCAAGCCCCACTCCGGCCAGGCCTCGGTAGGGCGAGGCTTCGGGGGTGCGGGCGGGATGCAGCAGCGCCAGGTAAGGCGGTGGCTCCGGCGGAATGGTGTGGTGATCGGTGAGGATCACGTCCACCTTCAGCTGCAGAGCCCGGTTCAGGGCGTCCGCGGCGGCGATGCCGTTGTCCACCGTCACCAGCAGGCGGATGCCGTCGCCGGCCAGGCGCTCCACCATCGCCGTGTTGAGGCCATAGCCATCGTCCTGACGGCTGGGAATCGCCGCCACCGGCCGGGCGCCCAGCCGCTCCAGCACGCCCACAAGCAGGGCCGTGCTGGTCATGCCGTCAGCGTCGTAGTCGCCGCAGATCGCCACGGCTTCGCTTCGCCCACAGGCCAGCGCCAGGCGCTCCACCGCCACGCCCAGGTCCTGGAAATGCTGCTGAGGATCGGGGGCGGCGGGGGGGTCCAGCAAGGCGGTGATCGCCGCCGCACTGTCAAAGCCCCGCCGGCGCAGCACGGCCAGCAGTTCGGGCGGCAGGCCCAGGGCGGCCAGCGCCGCAGCGGTATCCCTGGCTGCCGGGTCACTGGCCTCCGGGGCCGGCAGGGGCGCCGGCAGCTGCCAGCGTTGCTCGGGCAGGCGGGACAACAGGCCATCGTCGAGGCGGCTTTCGCATTCTGTGTGCTGGCTGTTCATGCGCCTTTGCCTACCCTCCCTCCATGGATGACGCTCCTCTGAAGCCTTCCCTTGGCGCCCTGCTTTGGGACGTGGACGGCACGCTGGCGGAAACGGAGCTGGACGGTCATCGCCCGGCCTTCAACCTGGCGTTTGCCGAGGAAGGCCTCCCCTGGCACTGGGATCCGGCCACCTACATCCAGTTGCTGGCGATCAGTGGCGGCCGGGAGCGGTTGCGCGTCTATCTCAGCGACCAGGGGCCTGAGCCCCCCGATCCCGCCTTGCTGGATGCCCTGGTGCGCCGCAAGCAACAGCACTACACAGCCCTGATGGCATCCGGGGCGATCCGGCTGCGCCCGGGCGTCGAGCGGCTGATCACGGCCGCCGCCAGCGCCGGCCTTCGCCAGGCGGTGGTCACCACCAGCGGGCGCGTTTCCGCGCAGGCACTGATCGAGCGCCTGTTGCCTGGGGCTGCTGCCACCTTCGCCTTTCTTGTGTGCGGCGACGACGTGGCTGCCCTCAAGCCTTCGCCCGACGCTTACACCCTTGCCCTCAGCCAGTTGGCGATGCCGGCGGCAGCGGTGGTGGCAATTGAGGATTCCAGCAACGGCACTCGGGCCGCCACGGCCGCTGGCCTGCGCACCCTGGTGACCCTCAGCGAAGCCACACGCCAGGAACCGCTCGCTGTGTTCGAGGGGGCGGCCGCCATTGTGAGCCAGCTGGGTGAGGGCGGCGCTCACGCCTCGGTGCTGCAAGGCCCACCTTGCCCTGACGGCCTGATCACGCTCTCCTACCTGGAGCAGCTGGCTGTTCCGTCATGAGCACCCCGCCGGTTCAGGCCACCCGCTTTCAGCACCTGCTCGATCGCAGCGCCGCTGCCCTGCTGCAGGGGGTGCGTGGCACCTGGCGACGCCGCAGCCTGTCGTTGATCGCCCTGCTGGCCGGGTATTTCGGCGGTAACAACCTCACCTCCTATTTCCTCGTCACCATCGGGCAGCGGCCGGTGGTGGTGCTTCTGCTGGTGGTGCTGCTCGAAGTGCTGGTACGCGTGCGCAGCCACCAGGTGCGCGGCGAACCCACCCTGGCCTGGGTGATCTGCGACCACCTGCGCCTCGGGTTCGTCTACGCCGTGGTGGCAGAGGCGTTCAAGCTGGGCTCGTGACGCACACTCCAGAGCCCTCGCACACCCCGCTCTGGCCTGAGGCTCCCTACGGCCGCCTGCTGCAGGCCTGCGGTGTGGCGGATGCTGTGGCCTGGCAGGAGCGCTGGCGGCAGCATCCCGACGCCCTGTCCATTCCGCCTGATCCGCGCTGGGCGCTGGTGTTACCGCTGCTGACCCGCTGCCAGCGCGAGGTGGCCAAGGGCAAGCGCCTGCTGATCGGCCTCAACGCCCCGGTGGGGGCCGGCAAATCCAGCCTCGGTGCCTGGCTGAGCGCCTTGGCACCGGCGCTGGGCCTCAGCATGAGCAGCCTCTCGATCGACGACTTCTACTGGCCCTGGCAGGAGCGCATCAGCCGCATGGCGGGCAATCCCTTCGGTGTCGACCGGGTTCCTCCTGGCAGCCATGACGCGGACCTGCTCGCCCACCAGCTCACACGCTGGCGCCAGGAAGGGATCCTGCGCTGGCCCCGCTTCGATAAACGCCTGCGGCAAGGGCGTGGTGATCGCAGCGGTTGGAGCGCCCAGCAGGCCGATGTGGTGCTGCTGGAGGGCTGGATGATCGGTTGCCGTGCGATTGGCCAGGCAGCACTGGCGGGGCGGCTGGAGCGGCTGGGGGGTGGGGCGGCACTGGGGTTGACGCCCGAGGAACAGGCCTGGCTGCCGCAGTGGGACGCTGCGCTGTTGCCCTACGCGCCGGTGTGGGCGCAGCTGGATGGGCTGTGGGTGCTGCGACCGCTCGACTGGAGCTGGCCACGCCGCTGGCGCTTTCAGGCTGAAGCCCGCCAGCGCCGCCTGGGCGGCTCAATGGGTGGGGACGCCTGGATCAGCGCTTCCGCTTTCCGAAGCTCCACAGAAGATCCACTCCCGGCAGCCATAGCGTTGCGTGGGGCCGACCTGGAAAGGATTGTGCGGGCCAGTCTGTGTTCTCTCCCACCAGCCCTTTACCAGGATCCCTTGGTCTGGTGCACCGACCCAGGCCAGGAGCAGGTTGTGGAAGCGGTGGGGCTACTGGACAGCCGGCGCCGCTTCCGTTGGATGGGCACCGGTGAGCAGGCCCGCCTGGCAGGTCCTCAGCTCTCTTCGGTTTCGGCGCTGTCGTCGATCGGATAGACGAAGCCCTGAGCCCGGCCGCTGAGCACGGCTTTGCCGAGGGAGAGGGCCTTGCTGGCGGCAACGCCAGCTTTGGCTTTCCAGTGCGCGTGGCGCTGATTGCGCTTGCCTTTGGACGTTTTCTTCTTGGGAACAGCCATTCCCTACCTACTGCCAAACAACTACTTTCCGTTGCCGGCCTGCCTTTCGTCAAATCGCTAAGCTCCATGGAGAAGCAAATCCCCGTGAGCAGCGCGCCTCCTGTGCATCCGCTCTGGTCCAGCGGGTCCACCGCTGCCCTGTCGGTTGCCCCAGATCCCACAGCGGCTCCTGCCGTTGAATCGAGGCCAGCCGCCACCAGCACCAGTCCTACTCCCGGCAACCAGACCCCTCCAGAACGTTCCACCGCAGAGCCGACCCCTACGGAGAAAGCAGCTCAAGAACAGGCTCCCGGTCAAGCGACGCCCGCAGCCCTGCCTCCGGCTGCTGCCGAGTCTCGGCCTGGACTCTTCGGCAATTTTGGCGTGCAGCAGGCTCCGGCCCCTACCTACAGCGAGCTGCTGGCCCTGATGCGGGCCGGCCAGGTGAAGGAGGTGGAGCTGTCGCTGCGCCAGCGGGAAGCCCTGGTCACCATGGCCGATGGCAGCAAAGCGCGGGTGCCGGTGTTCGCCAACGACACCCTGCTGCTCAGCACCGCCGAACAGGCCAAGGTGCCGCTCAGCGTCCGTGATGATCGCCAGGAAGATGCCACCGCTGGCCTGGTGGTCAATGTGCTGCTGGTGGTGATGCTGGTGGGCGGTCTCACGCTGCTGATCCGCCGCTCCTCCCAGGTGGCCAACAAGGCGATCGGCTTCGGGCGCAGCCAGCCGCGCCTCCAGCCCGAAGGCACGGTGTCGGTGCGCTTCGAGGATGTGGCGGGCATCAACGAGGCCAAGGAAGAACTGCAGGAGGTGGTGAGCTTCCTGCGCCAGCCCGAGCGCTTCACCTCCATCGGCGCCAAGATTCCGCGCGGTGTTCTGCTGGTGGGCCCGCCTGGCACCGGCAAAACCCTCCTTGCCAAGGCGATCGCCGGCGAGGCGGGTGTGCCCTTCTTCTCGATGGCGGCCTCTGAGTTCGTGGAGTTGTTCGTGGGCGTGGGCGCCAGCCGGGTCCGCGACCTGTTCCGCCGCGCCAAGGAAAAGGCTCCCTGCATCATCTTCATTGATGAAGTTGATGCCGTGGGGCGCCAGCGTGGAGCGGGCATCGGCGGTGGCAATGACGAACGGGAGCAGACCCTCAATCAGCTGCTCACCGAAATGGATGGCTTCGAGGAAAACTCCGGCGTGATCCTGCTGGCGGCCACCAACCGGCCGGATGTTCTGGATGTGGCCCTCACCCGGCCCGGTCGCTTTGATCGCCAGATCAGCGTGGATCTGCCCGACCGGCGCGGCCGCGAAGCGATCCTGGCTGTGCATGCCCGCAGCAGGCCCCTCTCGGACGAGGTGTCAATGGCCACCTGGGCCGCCCGCACGCCTGGATTCTCCGGGGCGGATCTGGCCAACCTGCTCAATGAGGCGGCCATCCTCACCGCACGCCGCCAGAAAGCCAGCATCGATGACCAGGCGCTCAGCGATGCCCTGGAGCGCATCACCATGGGCCTGGCCGTGGCTCCCCTGCTCGACAGCGCCAAGAAGCGCCTGATCGCGTACCACGAAGTGGGGCACGCCCTGCTCACCACCCTCATTCCCCACGCGGATCGCCTCGACAAGGTGACCCTGCTGCCGCGGGCCGGCGGCGTCGGCGGCTTTGCCCGCACCATGCCAGATGAGGACATCATTGATTCCGGGTTGATCAGCCGCGCGTATCTGCAGGCCCGGCTGGTGGTCGTGATGGGCGGTCGCGCCGCTGAGCTGGTGGTGTTCGGCCCCAGCGAAATCACCCAGGGCGCTTCCGGCGACCTGCAGATGGCCACCCGCATCTGCCGCGAGATGGTCACCCGCTACGGCTTTTCACCGCTGGGGCCGGTCGCACTTGAAGGTGATGCCGCTGAAGTGTTTCTTGGTCGCGATCTGATCCACACGCGGCCCAGCTACGCCGAAACCACCGGCCGCCGCATTGATGCTCAGGTGCGCGCGCTCTCCCAGGAGGCGCTCGAGCGGGCTGTCGCCGAACTGGAGCCGCGCCGTGACCTGCTTGATGATCTGGTGGAGCTGCTGATCGAGCGGGAAACCCTGAGCGGCGATGACTTCCGGGCCATCGTGGACCGCTATGAAGCCAACCTCATGGCCACCACCCAGAGGGCGCTTACGCCCACCCCCGCGGCCTGAGCGTGCTGCGCAGGTGGGGAGCGCCTTGGCAGTGTTGATTCATCACGAGTCGAGGCCTGAGGAACAGGCGAACGGTCGAGCTCCACGAGCTCTTCGATCACTGGCCTGCTCCATGCACTGGTGTGTTCGATCGAATGAACCGGAACCACCTGCTCAGCTGAAACGGATGTCGAGGCTGCGCAGGTAGGTGTGCAGGCCGGCGTCCTGAATGGGCAGCAACAGGGCAGTGCGGCCGCTTTCGTTCACGTGGGAATGCCACTGCCCTGGCGGGGTCACGAAGGCGGCACCGGGTTCCCACTCCATGCGCACGGGGTTGCGGATGGTGCCGTCGGCATTGAGCTCGCTGCCCGAGAGGGTGGCGCAACCGGGATCGCAGTCGATCACCAGATCAAGCGCCACCGATTGATGCCGGTGCGGTGGCTGGACGGCTCCGGCCGGCACCATGCCGTACATGGCCCAGAGGGTATGGGTGACCGTGCGGCTGGCAGGCAGGGCGGTATTGGCCAGCAGCAGGCTCAGCCGGTTGCTGCGGGCGCTGCTGGGGTCGGCTGCCAGCAGAGCCAGCTCCTGGCGCAGCCAGCTGCCTGGGTAGTACGTGGCCTCAAAGCGCGCCTGATCGGGGCTCACACCCAGATGACGGAGCAGAGGAGCGTCGTGCACCCAGTAGAGAACGCTCTCGGCCGTGGCCTCCAGCTGGGGCGTGGCTCCGGCCGGCAGCACGAACAGATCGCCCTGACTCCAGCTCTGGCGGAAGGCCGGGGCGATGCCGTTGCCCTGCCGGTGGCAGCGGCCTTCGCCGTGGAGCACGTAAAACAGGAGGCTGGTGGCGTTGGCGCTGGCCTCGATCGACTCCCCGGCCAGCAGACGAATGAAGTTGGCGGAGAGGGCCGGACTGGTAGCCGGGCCGCTGCAGCCGAGAGCCGCGCTCAGATCAAGGGGCAGCACGGCCGTCGGACCGCTGGCGTGCAGTTCAGGGCCCCAGCGCTGGTCCGGGATCGGTTCGGTCAGCCCGTGGCGGATAGGGTTGGCTGCCTGGCGATAGTCGAACAGCTGGGCGGTGGGGCTTGGGCTGCTTGCAGGTGCTGCGGAAGGCCGGCTCGAGCTGCTCGGCGAAGTGGCGGTTGGTGGCTTGGTCTGGGTCATGGATCCAGCCGCTTGGTGATGTCGGTGAGCCTATTGACGCAAGCCTTGAGCCGGGGGGTGGCCGCCGATGACACCCTTTGGCCTGCTGCCGGCCTCAGCCACCGGCCACGGCCGGCACGATGCTCACTTCATCGCCATCGCTCAAGGGGGTCGCCTGGTTATCGAGGAAGCGGATGTCTTCGCTGTTCACGTAGACGTTCAGGAAGCGCCGCAGCTTGCCCTGCTCATCGGTGAGACGTGCCTTGATGCCGGGGAACTGGCTGTCGAGCTCCTGCAGCAGGGCATCCACGCTGGAGGCTTCCAGTTCCACGCTGGCCTGATCGGCGGTGTACTTCTGCAGCGGAGTGGGAATGAGGACCTGAATCGCCATGGGACTTGGGCAAGGGGGAAGGAAGGAATGAAATCGCCGGGAATCCCGGTGGGCTGGGGTCAGACCCCCATCGGCTCCCAGGTGGCGCGATGCAGGGATTGGGCCCGCTCCCAGGCGGCATTGAAGCTGCTGAGCTGAGGTTCGATCGTGTGGGGCTCGCCGACAACCCCGCTGACGGCCTCAAGGGTTTTGAGGCCGTTGCCGGTGATGTAGGCGACGGTGGTTTCGTCTGGATCGATCTTGCCCTGCTCGGCGAGTTTCTTGAGCACGGCGATGGTGGTACCGCCGGCCGTTTCGGTGAACACGCCCTCGGTTTCGGCCAGCAACTGGATGCCGGCCACGATCTCCTCGTCGGTGACGGAGGCGATGGTGCCGCCCGTGCGGCGGGCGATGTCGAGGGCGTAGGGGCCGTCGGCAGGGTTGCCGATGGCGATCGATTTGGCGATGGTGTCGGGCTTGACGGGGGTGATGAAATCACGGCCCGCATCGAAGGCCTGGGCGATTGGTGAGCAGCCCTCGGCCTGGGCGCCGCTGAAACGCACCGGCTTTTCATCGACAAGGCCGACTTTGATGAATTCGTCGAAGCCCTTGCGGATCTTGGTGAACAGGGAACCGGAAGCCAGCGGCGCCACGATGTGGTCGGGCAGTTGCCAGCCCAGCTGCTCGATCACCTCGTAGCCGAGGGTTTTGGAGCCTTCTGAGTAGTAGGGGCGCAGGTTGATGTTCACGAAGCCCCAGCCGTAGGTGTTGGCCACTTCCGAACACAGCCTGTTGACCTGGTCGTAGTTGCCCTTCACCGCCATCAGGGTGGGGTTGTAGATCAAGGTGCCGAGCACCTTGCCGAGCTCCAGATCAGCGGGGATGAAGACGCAGCACTCAAGGCCCGCATGGGCAGCGATGGCAGCGGTGGAGTTGGCCAGGTTGCCGGTGCTGGCGCAGCTCACCGTGGTGAAGCCGAGCTCGCGGGCGCGGGTGAGGGCCACCGACACCACCCGGTCCTTGAAGGACAGGGTGGGCATGTTGACGCCGTCGTTCTTGATGTAGAGGCTCTTGAGGCCGAGGCGCCGGGCCAGACGGTTGGCCCGCACCAGGGGGGTGAACCCGGTGCCCACATCAATGGGATCGCCCTGCACGGGCAGAAATTCGCGGTAGCGCCAGATGGAGGCCGGGCCGGCTTCGATCGTGGCCCGGGTGACCCGGGCGCGGATGGCGTCGTAGTCGTAGACGACTTCCAGAGGCCCGAAACAGACGTCTTCGCAGACGTGGCGGGCTCCGGCGTCGTAGGGGTGGCCGCATTCCTTGCAGCGCAGCCCCGTGAAGGTGGCACGAGAGAGGGTGGCCGTCACAGGCTCACTGCAGCGTTGAATCGAAAGCTAGCAGCGATGAGCAGAAGGCACGGAAATATCCGATCTCTGAAGTCGGGTATTCAGTTGCCTTCGGGATGCCATTCAGGCCGCAGGCTTGTCAGCGTCCGATGCCTGTCTAGCCTCAGCCCGTGCCCCACCGTTTCCCTCGCCTGAAGCCACCGCTGCTGGCGGGCCTGCTGCTCGTGCCCCTGCTCGCCTTCGGCGTGCTCGTGGTCTCGCGGCTGAGCATCGAATGGGCGTGGTACTCGCAGTTCGACTTTCAGCAGGTGCTGTTGCGCCGCTGGATGCTGCAGGTGCTCGGGTTCCTCCTGGTGATGGGAGTCGGGGTCCCGCTGCAGTTGCAGCAACTCCACCGCTGCTGGCGGTTGCGCAGCGAGGCCACAGCCAAGCCGTTGCCGCGCCAGCCCCTGCTGCGGATGGGCCCCCTCGCGCTGGTGTGCACGTTGCTGGCCTTGCTGCTGCTGCTCAGCACAGGGCTCATGTTTCTGTTCGTGCAGGCCCGGGGCCTGATCACCGATCCCTTCGATGGCGATGTGGTGAGCGGCCTGTCTGCGTTGGCCGGCCTCTCGCCCGTAGGGGTGGGGCTGCTGGCCGCCCTGCTCGGCCTGTTGCTGCTGGTGCGGCCGCTGCCGGTGCTGAGGCTGGTGCTGGTGGCGGCGCTGGCGGGTTCGGCCACAGCCCTGGCGCGCGGCTGGAGCCTGTGGCTGCCGGCACTGCTGGCCGTGCCGTTCGGTGAAGCCGATCCGCTCACCCATTTCGATCTCAGCTTTTCGGTGCTGCGGCTGCCGGCTCTGCAGCTGCTGCTCAGCGTGCTGATCGCGCAGTTGGTGGTGGGGCTTGCCGGCTGCCTCTGGGTCAGCTTCACCGAGGGGTCCAGCCTCAGCGACCTGCGTTTCGTGGGTCTGAGCCGCGACCAGCAGGTCGTGCTCAAGCCCCAGATCGCCCTGCTGGCGGCGCTGGCCTCGCTCGGCAATGCGCTTTCGCCGTTTGCGTTGATGGTGCAGGGGAGCGGTGTGGCGGCGGGCGCTGGCTTCGTCGACCTGCATGTGCGGCTGCCCATCCGGCTGCTGCTGGCCCTGCTGCTGATGTTGGCGGCGCTGGGGCTGGTGCTGCCGGTTCGACGCACCTGGCTGCGCCGGGTGGTGGTGATCCCGTTACTGGCCACGGCTCTGCTGCTGCCGGTGGCCGAGTTCGCGGTGGCGCCGCAGGCGCAGCGCTTCTGGGTGCAACCGCGCGAGCTGGCGGTGGAGACGCCCTACATCGAGCGCAGCATCCGTGCCACCCGGCGCGCCTTCGGCCTTGAGGAGGTGCGCAACACGATCCTGGAGCCTCTGCAACGCATCACCGCCTCCGACCTTGTCGCCGCGCCGGGCACCCTGGCCAACATCCGCCTCTGGGACAGCGGGCCCTTGCTGGCGGCCAACCGACAGCTGCAGCAGTTGCGCCTTTACTACAGCTTTCCCTCAGCCGCCGTCGACCGCTACGACCTCTCCGCCGCCGGAGAGGATCAGAGCTCCCAGCAGGTGATGATCTCCGCCAGGGAGCTGGACAGCACCGCTCTTCCGGAAGGGTCGCGCACGTGGCTGAACCGGCATCTGGTCTTCACCCACGGCTACGGCTTCACCGTGTCACCGGTGAATGTGTTTGGGCCCGACGGATTGCCGCTCTTCTTCGTGAAGGATCTCGGCCGCAGCGGCAGGGTGCAGGGCATCTCCCAGCTGGGCATCACGGACGCCGAAGCGCAGGCCGCTTTTCCCGTGGGCCGGCCACGTCTCTACTTCGCTTCGGCTCCTGCGCCTTACGCGATCGCTCCCACCAAGGTGCAGGAATTCGATTTCCCTGACGGGGAGCTGAACGTCTATAGCCACTACGACGGGGAACGGGGCATTCCGCTCACCAATGCCTGGCAGCGGTTCACAGCTGCTGTGTATCTGCATGAGCCTCGGGTACTGCTGGCTGGTTCGTTTACGCCCCGCTCCCTGCTGCTGTTGCGGCGCCAGGTGAATGAACGTGTCAAAGCTCTGGCCCCTTTCCTGCGCTTCGAAAGTGAGCCGTACATGGTGACGGTGAACGTGAAGAACGCTTCAGAGTTTGACGAGAAGCACCATCAATACTGGATGCTTGATGGTTACACCACCAGCCGCAGCTACCCCTACAGCGACGCCAACGCGGAAGGCATCCGTTATTTCCGCAATCCTGTGAAAGCCGTTGTGGATGCCCAGGACGGCAGGCTGTGGTTCTACGTGAGCGATCCGAGTGATCCGGTGCTGCTTACCTGGCAGCGGGCCTTTCCTGAGCTGTTTCACCCACTCACGGACATGCCGTCAGCACTGTTGGCCCACATCCGCGTGCCCAACAGTCAGTTCAAGATTCAGTCGGAGCGCCTGCTTCGTTATCACGTCACCGATGTGCGCACGTTCTACAACGGTGATGATGTCTGGGAGGTACCGCTCGAAATTTACGGTTCCGAGACCGTGGCCGTGCAGCCGTATCACGCCACTGTCCAACTGCCTGGAGAACGGCAGCCGGAATTCGTGCTGCTGCTGCCCTTTTCTCCGGTGCGCCGCTCGAACCTGGTGGGCTGGTTGGCTGCTCGCAACGATCCGCCCCATTACGGCGAATTGTTCCTTGTGCGCTTCCCCCAGCAGCGGCTGTTGCTGGGCCCTGAGCAGGTCACCGCGCTGATCGAGCAGGATCCTCAGATCAGCTTCCAGTTCGGCCTCTGGAACCGAGCGGGAGCTCGGCTGGTGCATGGCAACCTGCTGGTGTTACCGGTGGGTGATGGTCTGCTCTATGTGGAGCCGTTCTACCTCGAATCGGGCAACAAAACCCTGCCCACGCTGGTGCGGGTGGTGGTCACCGACGGGCGCCGCTTTGTGATGGACCGGGATCTTGACTTGGCCCTGGAGAAGCTCACCCAAGGCACCGCAAAAGGTTCCGGCCCAACAGAATCACTTCCCGCCTTCCCTCCGCGCCTGCCAATCCCTGGCCTCGAACCACTTTGATCCCAGGCTGGGGCAGCAGGCCGATTGGAAGGTTTCGCGCGATCAATCAGCTTGCAGCCGCTACACGACGACTGGCCCGAACGTCCCACAGGCAGCAAGGCCGGAAGCTCTGAGCGGCATGGTTCATGGGATGGACAGACCGAAACGGGCCTGTGGTTCCATGTCACATCAGACCAATGGGACCGGATGGCTCTCGATGGCATGAGACCAAAGGGCCCATGGCTGCCCGATGCCATGGGCCCGAAATCTCCCCATGAAAAAAGGGCCCGAAGGCCCCAGGGTGGATGTGATTCGCGCGAGCGTGGACTGCGTGAGCCCGACACTGTTGGTCGTCGACAGGCTGATTGTGGACGGTTCAGACGGCCACAGCAGTTTTGGGGTCCAGGACGCCTTTGGCGTAAAGGGCGGCGTAGTAGTTGATGTTCTGCTGCTTGATCTTGCTGGCCTGGCCGGCGCACCAGAACTGCTGGTAGCGATCAAGACACACCTGCTTCATGTAGGCCCGTGCAGGCTTGTTGAAGTGGCGGGGATCGAAGTTGGCAGGATCCTTGAAGGCGGCTTCCCGCACAGCGGCAGTGAAGGCCAGACGGTTGTCGGTGTCGATGTTGACCTTGCGAACGCCATTCTTGATGCCGTTCTGGATCTCTTCGACCGGCACGCCATAGGTTTCGGGAATGGCACCGCCGTACTTGTTGATCATGTCGAGCCATTCCTGGGGCACGGAGCTGGAGCCGTGCATCACCAGGTGGGTGTTGGGGATCGCCTTGTGGATTTCGGCGATGCGGGAAATGGCCAGCACTTCGCCGGTGGGCTTGCGGGTGAACTTGTAGGCGCCGTGGCTGGTGCCGATGGCGATCGCCAGCGCATCCACCTTGGTTTTGGCGACGAAGTCGGCGGCTTCGGCCGGATCGGTGAGCAGCTGCTCGCGGGAGAGGGCACCTTCGAAACCGTGGCCGTCTTCGGCTTCACCCTTGCCGGTTTCCAGGGAACCCAGGCAGCCCAGTTCGCCTTCCACACTCACACCGATGGCATGGGCCACATCCACCACTTCCTTGGTGACGGCCACGTTGTACTCGTAGCTGGCGGGGGTTTTGGCGTCAGCTTCCAGGGAGCCATCCATCATCACCGAGGTGAAGCCGTTGGCGGCGGCACCGAAGCAGGTGGCAGGGCTGTTGCCGTGGTCCTGGTGCATCACCACCGGGATGTCGGGATAGGTTTCGGTGGCGGCGATGATCAGGTGACGCAGGAAAATCTCACCGGCGTACTGGCGAGCGCCGCGGGACGCCTGCAGGATCACCGGGCTGTCGGTTTCATAGGCAGCCTCCATGATCGACTGCACCTGCTCAAGGTTGTTGACGTTGAAGGCAGGGATGCCATAGCCGTTCTCAGCGGCATGGTCGAGCAGCAGCCGAAGGGGAACGAGGGCCATGGGGGAATACCTCTGAGGGTGTGGGTGGGCACGTCGGGGGCACCAGCGCGGTGAACGAGGGGAGGCGGACCAAGAGACCAGGCCACCGGCTTCGAAACCCTGACGCGGGATGCGCGCGACTCTAGGCGATGCTGATCGCTCTCAACCCACCGGCAGGTCCTGGCGCAGGCCGGTGCCGGCGGCGGCGATGGCCAGATCGCAGCAGAGCTGACTGCGGAAGCCCTCGCTGAGACCCGGCACCATCGGCTGACCGGTGCGCACGCTTTCGGCCCACCAGCGGTGCAGGCGCGCCACCGGGGCGATTCGCCCATCGGCCCAGGTGCGGGCAAAGGCCAGAGCAGGGTCCACCGGTACGGGTTGCAACGCTTCGCCTCGCCCTGCCCGCCAGAGGTGGAAGCCATGCACATAGTCGCTCTGGTTGTCGCTGCCCAGCACCAACGTGCCTTCGCTGCCGTAGAACTCGAGCCAGCAGCCGCGCCCCTGGCGGGCCACCGCCGCCAGGCTCACCTGGGCCGGCACCAGCCGCTGGCTTCCAGCACCACTGCCAGCGCCACTGCCAGCAGCGCTTCCTGTGCCGAAGCCTGTAGCGAGGCCCGCATCGAGTCCCAGCTGCAGCAGGGCGATGTCCTCCGCATCCACGGCAGCCAGGCGGCCGCTGCCATCGGGCAGCGGGCGGGCGTCGATGGCGGTGGAGAGTGTGCCCTGCAGCTCCCGGGCGGGGCCGATCAGCCAGTGCAGCATGTCGAAGGCGTGGGTGCCCAGGGCGCCCAGCACACCGCCACCTTCGCTGCGTTGGGCGTACCAGTTCCATGGTCGGGAAGCATCGGCGCGGCTGCTCATCAGCCAGTCGAGTTTCACCAGCCAGGGATCGCCGATCACCCCAGCCGCCAGCAGGGCCGCCAGTTGCTGAAACACCGGCACCGCCCGGTATTCGAAGTTGACCGCCACCTGCAGCCCCCGGCTGATTGCCAACCGCTGCAATTCCTCCACCTGCTCCGCCGAAACGCCCACGGGTTTCTCGAGCAGCAGGTGCTTGCCGGCGTCGAGGGCGGCTTTCGCCAGGGCGAAGCGTGGGGCGGGCGGCGTGGCGATCACCAACGCCTCGATGCCGGGGTCCGCCAGCAGGGCCTCGAAGTTTGTGAAGCCAGGCAGGGAGGCGGCGCTGGCGGCCTGCTGAACCCGCTCGTGTCGAGGGTGCCAGAGCGCCACAGGTTCGGTGCTGCCACTGGCGCGCAGGGCCGGCAGGTGCACCTTTTCTCCGAATCCCAGGCCAGCCACCGCTACCCGTAGGGGCGCTGCTTCGAGCAGTGTCATTGGAGGGCCAGCAGGGGGGCGCCGGCGGCGCAGGCTTCTTCCAGCACCGCGCTGATCAGGGCATCCCCGCCGGTGGGTTGCCAGTCGGCGCCGAAGCGGGGCAAGCCATTGACGGAGGTGTCGCGATAAAGCCGCTGGCCGCAGTCCAGGACCATCACATACAGCTGACCGGGGCGTGCCTTGACCCTGGTGGCGTTACCGGAGTCGTCTGTTTCCGGGGGCGGCGCCGGTTGAAAGCGGCTCAGCACGGAGAGCCAGCCCTCACGGCTCAGCCTCAAGCTGCCCTCATCCCACCACTGGCGCCCTTCCGCTGTGGCAGGCACCTCCTTCCAGCTGACCGGGCCGGCCAGGGCCGCACCGCCCGACAAGCCAGGAGCCGGGAGCAGCGCGAGCAACAGCGCGGCGGCCACGATGAAGCCCTGGAGCCTGCAACCGGAAACCATCGCCCGGGCCAACGACCAGAAACGGCGGGCGGCGAGCTGGGGCGACCAGCGCTGCAAAAGCGGCAGCAAGAGCTGCTTGGTGAGCCAGCCCATCAAGCGGCTACGGCGGGGGTGACGCCATGCAACCGCAGCAGGCTCGCGAAGGTGGAGCGGAAGCGGGTGCGGGGCACGATCAGGTCGACGAAGCCGTGATCCTGCAGATATTCGGCCGTCTGGAAACCTTCCGGCAGCTTCTCGCGCAGGGTCTGCTCGATGACCCGGCGTCCGGCGAAGCCGATCAGGGCCTTCGGTTCGGCCAGGATCAGGTCGCCCAGCATCGCGAAGCTGGCGGTGACGCCACCGGTGGTGGGGTGCGTGAGCAGGGGGATGTAGAGCAGCTCCTCCTGGCGGTGCCGCTGCAGGGCGCCGGAAATCTTGGCCATCTGCATCAGGCTCAGCATGCCTTCCTGCATGCGGGCCCCGCCAGACGCGCACACGATCAACACCGGATAGCGGCGGAAGGTGGCGGTTTCGATCATGCGGGTGAGCTTCTCGCCCACCACCGAACCCATGGAGCCGCCCATGAAGCGGAAATCCATCACGCCCAGCGCCAGGGGCATGCCCTCGATCCGGCATAGGCCGGTGATCACCGCATCGCGCAGACCGGTGCTGCTCTGGGTGTCGCGCAGGCGATCGGCATAGCTGCGCCGGTCTTTAAAGGCGAGCGGATCGGTGGGGGAAAGATCGGTATCGAGCGGCTGGAACGTGCCCTCATCGGCGATCAACCGCAGGCGGGCTTCACTGTCGATGCGCAGATGGTGGCCGCAGCCGCTGCAGACGCTGGCATTGGCGATCAGGTCTTTCCGGTAGACCACCAGGCCGCATTCCGGACACTTGCTCCAGAGCCCGTCGCCCTCGTCGAGTTCTTGGGGGGCGCGCACCACCGGTGCAGCCTTGCGGCGATCGGCGAACCAGTCGAACAGCGACACGGGAGAGGCGACAGGCGCAAGAACGGATCACCATTAAAAGCTGCCGCTGCCGGCGCCATGCCGCTGCAAGCCGCTCAGAGGCTCTGGTAGCCCAGCCAGCCGCCGAACCAGCGCAACCACCAGCCCTCGCCTGCCAGCCACACGGCGATGCCGCCGAAAGCCAGAAAGGGGCCGAATGGAAAGGGCTGATGCGGGCCCAGGCGGCCGGTGAGGCGGCCGATCGAGCCCAGTGCCGCGCCACCCAGCACGGCCAGGGCCACCGCCAGGCCCATGCCCTGCAGCCCGAGCCAGGCGCCCAGCAGGGCCGTGAGCTTGGCATCGCCCAGACCGAGGGCGGGGCGGCCCAGCAGCTTCTCGCCCAGGGCGCTGAGCCCTTCAAACACCAGCAGCCCCACGGCGGCGGCGAGCAGGTGGTTGACCAGCAGCTGGCGGGCGATCGCCTCCGACTGGCTGATCCCCAGCAGCGCGGTGACCACCAGACCCCCCACCAGGCCCCAGCGGCAGAGCGGTTCAGGCAGCCACAGCTGATCGGCATCGATCAGCACCAACGGAACGAGCAGGCTGATCAGCGCCCAGCCGGCAATCATCAGCAGCCAGAGCGGCGGCGCGCCCATGGCGGAAGGGCTGGCCAGCACGACGGCCACCCACAGTCCGGCGGTGAGCAGCTCCACCAGCGGGTAACGGGGAGAGATCGGTGCGTGGCAGTGGTTGCAGCGGCCCCGCAGCCACAGCCAGCCCAGCACCGGCAGGTTTTCATACCAGGCCAGCGTGGTGCCGCAGTGGGGGCAGTGGCTGGGGGGCGAAAGGATCGATTCGCGGCGCGGCAGGCGCCAGGCCACCACGTTCAGGAAACTGCCGACGCAGGCGCCAAGCACGGCTGCCAGCACGGTGATCGGTTCGAGGCTGATGGGGGTCATGGACGTCGGTTGTTGCGGGAGCGTGCGCCCCGCCCGCCAATCATCTCCAGTGGAATGAACCGCTCCTCCGGCAACAGCACCGGGGCTTCGAACACCACCCGGCCCTGATCAGTGGCTTCCTGCAGCACGATCCCCAGCGGTTCACTACCGCCGGGGACATGTTCGCAATAGTGGTAGTACACCTGACGGGCTCGCCTGAGCACATCGCCGCTGTTGATCCGATCCCAGCGCATGGAATGGTTGGCCGCGCCGGCGGCCCCCCGAATCACGAACGACGGGGGGACGGAACCGGATGAAGAATCAGGAGATGTGGCGATGGAAATCGTCCTCCCCCGGCGCGACCTTTGGGCGCAGCTTAATCGGTCAGAAGAGGCTCTTCTTATCCTCGATCAGCCGGTGGATGATCGGGGTGAGGATCAGCTCCATCGCGAAGCCCATCTTACCGCCGTTCACCACGATGCTCGTGGGGCTCGACATGAAGGAGCCGTTGATCATGCGCAGCAGGTAGGAGAAATCGATCCCCCACTTCTCCCGCGCTCCTTTGCGGAAGTGAATGATCACAAAGCTCTCGTCAGGGGTGGGGATGTTGCGGCAGATGAATGGGTTGGAGGTGTCCACCGTGGGCACCCGCTGGAAGTTGATGTCCGTGCGGCTGAACTGGGGGCAGATGTGGTTGATGTAGTCGGGCATGCGCCGCAGAATCGTGTCCACGATCGTTTCGGCGGAGTAGCCCCGCTCGGCGTTGTCACGGCTGATCTTCTGGATCCATTCCAGGTTGGCGATCGGCACCACGCCGATCAGCAGGTCGACCAGGGAGGCGACGTCGTAGCCGTCTCCCTCAACGCCGCCATGCAGGCCCTCGTAGAAGAGCAGATCGGTGCCGGTGGGGATCTCTTCCCAGGGCGTGAACTGACCGGGATCGAGCTGGGTGCCGAGCCGGGCGTTGTGCTCGGCGGCCTCTTCAACCGAGTGCAGGTAGTAGCGCTTCTTGCCGCTGCCGGTTTCGCCGTAAGCGCGGAAGAGATCCTCGAGTTGGTCGAAGAGGTTGGCTTCCGGACCGAAGTGGGAGAAGTTGAGGCCGCTGGCCTGGGCCTTGGCCATCTCCTCCTTCATCGGGCCGCGCTCGAAGCGGTGGAAGCTGTCGCCCTCCACCACCACTGGCTGGATGCCCTCCCGCTGGAAGATGTGCTCAAAGGCGCGCTTGACCGTGCTGGTGCCTGCGCCCGAGGAACCGGTGACAGCCACGACCGGGTGACGTTTGGACATCGGTGCAGCGGGGGAGAAACGAGGCTGTGAGTTTGGCAGGTCGCCGGTCAGAGGGCTTCCAGCAGCCGCTCACCGATCGCGGCGCAACCCAGCCGCGTGCAGCCAGCGGCCAGGCCGGCCTCCCCGATCAGGTCGGCGGTGCGGCAGCCCGCCGCCAGCACCTGGTCGACGGCCCGCTCCAGGGCGTCGGCGGCCTCGGGCCGCTGCAGACCCACCCGCAGCAGCATGGCGGCCGAGAGCACCATCGCCATCGGATTGGCCACATCCTGGCCGGCGATGTCGGGTGCTGAGCCGTGCACCGGCTCGAACAGGCCCGGCCCGTCGCTGCCCAGGGAGGCGGACGGCAGCATGCCGATACTGCCGGTGAGCATGGCGGCTTCGTCGCTGAGGATGTCGCCGAAGAGGTTGCTGGTGAGCAGCACATCGAACTGCTTGGGCCAGCGCACCAGCTGCATGGCGGCGTTGTCGACGTAGAGGTGGCTGAGCTCCACCGCCGGATAGTCGGCGGCCATCGCCGTGACCCGGTCGCGCCAGAGCTGGCTCACATCGAGCACGTTGGCCTTGTCGACCGAACACAGCCGTCCGCGACGTTCCGTCGCCAGCTGGAAGGCCACCTTGGCGATGCGATCGATTTCGTAGTCGCTGTAGGCCATGGTGTTGAAGGCACGCACATGCCCACCGGCCTCCACCCGGCCTTTCGGGGTGCCGAAGTAGACGCCGCCGGTGAGCTCGCGCACCACCATCAGGTCGACGCCCTCGATCACCTCAGGCTTGAGGCTGCTGGCGCCCGCCAGGGCCGGAATGATCTTCACCGGGCGCAGGTTGGCGAACAGGCCGAGGCCGGCCCTGAGGGCCAGCAGGCCACTTTCCGGGCGCTGTTCGCGCGGCAGGCCGTCGTAGCGGGGACCACCGATCGCTGCCAGCAGCACCGCATCGCTCTGGCGGCAGGCCTCGAGTGTGCGCTCCGGCAACGGCACGCCGCAGGCATCGATTGCCGCTCCTCCCACCGGCTGTTCGTCGAAGCTGAGGGAAAAACCGTGGCTGGCGCTCACTGCCTCCAGCAGCCGCCTGGCCACCGCCGTGATCTCCGGACCGATGCCGTCGCCGGGCAGGAGGGTGATCCGGTACGTGGTCATGCGTTCAGCCGAGGCGGCGGGGGCAACTGGCGAGATTACCGGCTCAGGCGCTGATCCACACGCACAGCCATAGACCCAGACCCACCCGCACAGTCCTCAGGGGTCGCCGGCGGCGGCCTTGAGCTGGCGCACGCTGCGGGCCAGCTCCGGCAACTTGCTGAAGGCGGCCGAGCAGCGCAGCCACAGGCGGTTCGGGATCGCCGGATAGCCGCTCACCACCTCGCCGGCGGCGATGTCGCCGTGCAGGCCCGACTTGGACGAGGCGATCGCCCGATCCCCGATCGTGGTGCGGTTGGCCACACCCACCTGGCCCGCCAGGATCACACCGTTGCCGAGACGGGCGCCACCGGCGATGCCCACCTGGGCGGCCAGCGCACAACCCCGGCCGGTGACGACGCCGTGGCCGATCTGCACGAGGTTGTCGATCTTGGTGCCGGCGCCGATGCGTGTCTCCCCCACCGATGGGCGATCGATCGTGGTGCCGCAGCCAACCTCCACCTGCTCCTCCAGCACCACCAGGCCGGTCTGGGGCATCTTGCGCCAGCCATTGGCGGTGGGCACGAAGCCGAACCCCTCCGAACCGATCACGGCGTTGGAGTGCACCACGCAGCCGCGCGCCAGACGGCTGCCGGGATGGAGCACCGCATTGGCATGCAGCTCACAGCCCTCAGCCAGGTGCACATCGGGGTAAAGCACCACGCCGGCATGGAGCACGCAGCCCTCACCCACGAGGCAGTCGGCCCCCACCACCACATGGGCGGCGATGTGCACGCCGGTGCCGACACTGGCGCTCGGATCGATCACCGCCGACGGGTGAATGCCGGCGGGCCAGTGCCGGGGCGGGTGCAGTGCCGCCAGGGCCTCAGCGAACCCGAGCCGCGGATCCTTCAGGGCCACCCAGGCCATGCCCCGTTCCTGCGCCAACTGCTGCAGTTCCGGGTCGAGCGGCAGCAGCAGCGCCGAGGCGTGGCACGTGGCCAGGGCGGCACTGAGCTGGTGGCCGGGCTCGAGAAAGGAAAGCTGGCCGGCAGCGGCCTGATCCACGGCGGCTGCCCCGCTCAGTTCGGGGTCGCCTGCCAGATGCCGCGGTGCGGAGTCGTTGAGCAGGCCCCGCTGGGCGAGCTGGAGCAGCAGGGTGCTGAAGCGCATGCTGCCGGAGCCGCGAACTGAGGCCGGATCGTAGGCCTGCCCTGCGGTCAGTCGCTGGCGGCTGCCAGGGCCGTGAGCACCAGATGGTCGCGGTGCACCACCGCCGCTCCTGCCGGTTGCTGCAGCTCCCGCTGCACCTCGCTGCTGCTGAGGCCCAGCACCTGCCGCACCTCCTCGCTGCTCAGGGCGCAGAGGCCCCGGCCGATCTCCTCTCCCTGCAACGACACCAGCCGCACCGCGTCCTGGCGGCCGAAGCGGCCCTCCACGGCGCGGATGCCCACCGCCAGCAGGGACGCGCCCCGCTCCACCAGCGCCTTCTGCGCCCCTGCATCGATCACCAGATCCCCTTTGGGCAGCAGGGCATGGGCCATCCAGCCCTTGCGGTCGGCCAGTGGTCTGGAGCTGGGCTGAAACACCGTTCCCACTTTCTCGCCTGCCACCAGGGCCTCCAGCACGCGCGGGTCGCGGCCGTCCGCCAGCCGCACGCGCACCCCGCTGGAGGTGGCGATGCGGGCGGCAGTGAGCTTGGTGGTCATGCCGCCGGTTCCCCAGCGCCCGCCCCCGCTGGCCACGCTGCTGAGCCGGGCCAGCTCCTGGAGATCACGCACCTCCTCGATCGGCTCGACTGTGGCATCGCTGCGGGGATCACCGGAATAGAGCCGGTCGACATCGGTGAGCAGCACCAGTTCCTCGGCGCCGATCGCCACCGCCACCAGCGCCGAGAGGGTGTCGTTGTCGCCGAAGCGCAGTTCGTCGGTGGCCAGGGTGTCGTTTTCGTTGACGATCGGAATCACGCCCCAACCCAGCAGGTGTTCCAGGGTGCGGCAGGCGTTCTGGTAGCGGCGGCGCGAGGCCAGGTCGCCGCGGGTGAGCAGCACCTGCGCCACACGCACGCCGTGGCTGGCGAAGGCTTCGGCGTAAAGCCCCATCAGCTGGCCCTGCCCCACCGCCGCCGCCGCCTGCAGCGCCACCACTTCGGTGGGGCGCTTTTCCAGCTGCAGGGCGTGGCAGCCCAGGCCCACGGCGCCGCTGGTCACCAGGGTCACCTGATCGCCCCGGCGACGTTGCTGGCTGAGGCTGGCCGCCAGATCGGCAATCACACAGGCGGTGTCGCGATCCGCCGAGCCCCGCAGCAGGCTGGTGCCCACCTTGATCACACGTCGCGTCATCCCTTCAGGTCCGCTCCCGCCAGCCGCGCCAGCCGCACCTCCAGCCGTTGCAGATGGTCGACGCGGCAGGGCAGCCCGTGCACATCCACCGGCTTGGCCAACACCGTGAACAGGCCGAGCCTGTTGCCGACCAGCACATCGGTGAACAGGCGATCCCCCACCACGGCCACCTGCCGCGCCGGCAGATTCAGCTCAGCCAGCACCCGCCGCAGGGTGCTGCGGCGCGGCTTGCCCGCTGACACGGTGTAGGGGAGGTCAAGCTGATCCGCCACCGCTCCGATGCGGCGCCGGGACGGGTTGTTGCTGAACAGATGAATGCGCAGGTGCGGCTTGGCTTGAATCAGCCACTGCTCCACGGCAGGCGGCAGCTGCGACTGCCGGCGCGGGATGAGGGTGCGATCCACATCCAGCACCAGCGCCTTGATGTTCTGGGCGATCAGCCGCTCCAGCGGCAGGCCGGCCAGGCTGGTTTGCAGCTCCCAGTCGGGTTGCAGCAGGTGGCGGGAGGTCACCCAGCGCTCTCCCTGTCGTCGAGTTCAGCCTCGATTCGCGGCTGCACGCGGTCGAATTCCTCGCCTTCCACCAGCACTGCTTCGCCGTTGTGCATGCGGGCCACCACGAAGAAGGGGTCGAGCGGAATGTACAGGCCGTACTCCTGGTCTTCGACCATGAAGCTGACGAGCAGCTCGTAGGTGTCGGTGTCGTCGTCTTCGTCGCCGTCCTCGTCGTCGAGATCCTCCGGATCGGGCTCCTCCAGCTCACCGCTCACCGTGAGCGTGACGGCGGAACGCACCAGGGTGAGGTCGTGTTCCTGCAGCACCACATCGGCCACCGAGAGGATCGGTTCGGTGGCATCGAGGGTTTCGATCGGCTCCGGTTCGTCGTCGCCCTGCAGGCGGAACAGGCACACCGGGGTATCGACCGGCGTGAGCAGGGCGTAATCGTGACCATCAAGCGGGATCAGTTGTTCGAGGAAGCAGAGCAGCTGGCGGTCGTGGTCGTCACGGACGAGAACCGTGGGCACGTCACCGGATCCTGTGATCGAGGGGCCTTCGGCACTCATGGAGGGGGAGTCAGACCCTCTCAGAATGTCTCAGCGCCGGCCTGCTGTCCGCAGGGGGGTCGCCAAGGTCACCGGCTCGTCACCTTCCCGCAACCATTGCTCCAGCAGCAGTGCCGCTGCGGCACTGTCGAGGGCGCCGCTGCGGTCACCGTGCAGGCGGTGGCGCTCGCCCGCTTCCCAGCTGCTCGCGTGCTCATCCACCCAGGCCAGCGGCAGGCTCAGGTGGCGGGCCAGCCGTTCGCCGTAGCGGCGGCAGTGGGCCGCCTGGGGCGTGGGCTGCTGGTGGCTGTCGAGCGGCAGCCCCACCACCAGCGCCTGCACCCGCCGGCTGGCGCCGAGGGCGCGCAGGGTTTCCAGGTCGTGGGCGTAGGCCCCGCGCGCCAGTGCCGGCAGTGGGGTGACCGTGAGCCCGAGCGGATCGCAACCGGCCAGGCCGATGCGGCGCCGCCCCACATCCAGCGCCAGCACGGAGCGGGGCTGTGGGGGTTGGCGTTGTTGCCGCGTGCCGGGGGTGGCGCTCACCGGACGCTGGACAGCGCACTGGAGGAGGCACTCACCAGTGCCCGCGTTGGGCGTGCGGCGGGCGTGAGCGCCGACGGTCCTGCAGGGGTGGGCACCGTGCGACGGCGCGGTTTGAACGGCTCGAGCACGGTGTCGAGGCGCCAGTTGGCGGCGCGGCTGCTGGCCTGCTCGTGGCGGCGCCAGACGCTGCGCGCCATCAGCAGCCGCTCGCCTTCCAGGCTGGCGCCGATGCTGCGCAACCAGGCGCAGCGCTCCGCATCGCCGGCATCACTGCAGAGGCGCACCACCGGATCGCTGGCCACCGCCTGGATCAGCAGGTGCTCCAGCGCCGGGCCGTGCAGCCGCGACCAACCGGGATGCACCGTGAGCTGCACATCCACCGGGCCATGGCCCTGGTGATGCAGCCGGCGCACGCCCGCCACTGCCTGCTGGCGGCTGGGGTCGAGCCAGAGCGCACTGGGGCCGCTGCTCTGGTCGAGCAGATCCTCCACCCGGCGGTCAAGCAGCTGACGCAGCAGCGCCGGGCAGGCCGCCTGCTCCAGGTGCAGCATCAGGCCGGCGGTGCGCCGATTCAGGGGCCGCAGTTGCAGGTCGCCAGGGGGCGGCAGAGCCGGGCCCGGCTCTGCCGGGGCGTTCCACAGCCAGGAGACCTCGTGCCGCAGGGGCTGAAAGCCCTGCTCCCGCAGCAGTGCCAGCCGGTCGGTGTCGGTGCTGTCACAGCGGGCGATCCAGCTGGCGGCACCGCTGCAGCGGTGCAGCGCCTCGCGCAGCAGGCCCGCCTGGATCTCCTGGCCGCTGAGGCTGCCTGGCCGCTGCAGGGCGGTGCGTGCCACCCGCAACGCCTCCACACCCCAGCAGCTGCCACTCCGGTTGAGGCGGCGCACCACGCTCACCCCCAGCATGCAATCGGCTGTCTCGTAGGCCACCAGAACCTCAGGAACCAGGGGCGGGCGCTGCACCAGGGCACTCAGCAGGCGCTCCGGCTGACGCAGCAGAAGGGAGCGCTGCAAGAGCGGCTGCAGATCAGCGAAGGCGGCATCGTTCAGCAGCGGCAACGACCAGCCCTGCAACGGCTCGATCCGCAGCTCCCCCGGCGCGGCGAGCGGGTCACCTCCCGAGGGGCGTAGGGGGATGGGGTGCCGCACGTGACTTCAGTCGTGACCCGACTGTATCGGTTCTGGACCGGCTGGCCGGAGGGGTGCCAGCGCGTGAGGGTCAGGCGGGGCGGACCACCACCAGAGGCGTGCGCTCGTTGGCATTGCCGGCCGGATTGGGCCGCAATGCCCGCTGCAGTAGGCCCTCATCGCAGCCCTCGCTGGCGGCCAGCACCTTCACCCGGCCCAGATCATTCACATCCACCACCGCCACCGGCACGCCCAGTTGCCTGGCCAGTTCACGGCAGCTGCGCTCGGGGTGGGCCGGGCCCAACACGATCGTCTGGTCGTAGGGGGGGGTGGTGCCGGTGATGTCATCGATCAGGCGTGCCTGCTCTCCCGCCAGGCGGTAGAAGCCGCCGCGGCTGCCCACCAGTTTCATCAGGGTGCCCGCCAGCCAGGCGCACAGCACCCGCGCCGGGCCCACGTCGTTGATCAGGGTCTGCAGGCCGCAGGCGGTGGCCAGGCTGCTGGTGGGATGGAACACCCGGCAGAGCAGGCGGGCCAGGGCCGATGGCTCCACCATGGCCGGGTGCTGGTAGCGGCCCTGCATCACCGCCAGCGGTGTTTCGCCGATCGTGAGGATGTCGCCGGGTTGCAGCACGGCAGCGGCGTAGCGGCGCAGAACGTCGGCGGGATCATCCAGCACGCCGAGCAGATGGGTGGGCAGCGGCAGCACCTGACAGGCTTCCCCTGCTCGCCAGCGGGCGGTGGCGGGTTGCAGGGGCTCGGGCTTGCGCAGGGGTATCAGCAGACCGTCACGGCGTTGCAGCCGTCCAAAGGGGCCGTAGTTGACCCACAACACCTCGAGCCAGAGGGTGTCGATCAGGGCAAGGGGATTGATCGGCTGCTGCCCGGCGTCGCCATCAGACGGGCGGCCGGCCGGCGCAGCGATCGTGAGCGAGACGCGGGCCTCCGTCTGCTTGTTCCCTTTGACGATGTAGGCCGCCCAGTAGCCATCGGCACGGGTGTCCTCATCGGGATGGGCCGCGGTGAGGCGGGCCGTGACGGTGACCCCGCTCAGGTCGCCCTTGCCCAGCAGGGTGGGCCGCAGCTCCACTTCCGGCACCATCACCTCCATGCGGGCATGGGGGTTGCTGAGGCGCAGCACGCCTTCCACGGTGATGGCCCCCGCGACCGCCGCAGGGGCCGCTCCGGTGGTGGCGGCTGGGTGCTCCTGCACCGTCCAGTCATGGGAATCCAGCCGCAGCGGTGAAGCGGGCCGCAGCCGGTGGCGCAGCTCCAGCCACAGCAGCAGGGCGCCGAAGCCAAGAGCGGCGATCAGGGCCAGGCACAGAGGAGCGGGCAATGGGGCCACGGAGTGCTGCGGGCGGCGAAACAGCGGGAGCGTAGATGGTGGCCTCAGCACCGCCCTAGCTTTCTGGGCGGCAGCACGCCGGCACGCCATGAAGAAGACCTTCGTTCTCGATACGAACGTTCTGCTGCACGACCCGCGGGCGCTGGTGCGCTTCGAGGACAACAACGTCGTGATTCCGATTGAGGTGGTCGAGGAGATCGATCGCTTCAAACGCGACAGCAGCGAGAAGGGCCGCAATGCCCGTCAGGTGTCGCGCCTGCTCGACGGGCTGCGTGAAAAGGGCAACCTGGCGGAGGGCGTGGAGATCGACCCGATCGCCCACGGCCAGCTGAAGGTGGTGTTCTGCCGTAGCGAAACACTCAGCCAGTTGCCGCCGGAACTCAAATCGGGCAACGGAGACAACAACATCCTGGCGGTGGCGCTGGAGCAGCGCCTGCAGGGCGTGATGGGCAGCCAGCCGCCCGTGATCCTGGTGACCAAGGACACCAACCTGCGCATCAAGGCCGATGCGGTGGGCCTGATCGCTCAGGACTACACCAGTGACAAGGTGGCGATCGCCGATCTCTACCCCGGCACCGCCGAGTGGTGGGTGAATGCCGCCCAGATGGAGCAGTTGCAGCGCGAGGGCAGCCTGGCCGTTGCCGAACTGCCTCCGCCGCCGCCCGAGGCTCCCCCGCTGCAGGCCAACGAGGGCGTGACCCTGGTGGATGCGGCCCAGCCCGGCCACACCCTGCTGGCGCGCTACTGCTCCGCTGCCGCCCAGCTGCGGCCTCTGCCCAAGGTGTCCCGCGCCAAGCTGGGCCGGGTGTCGGCGCGCAACCGGGAGCAGACCTTCGCGCTCGATCTGTTGCTCGATGCCTCGATCCAGCTGGTGACGCTGGTGGGCAAGGCCGGCACCGGCAAGACCCTGCTGGCCCTGGCGGCCGGTCTGCATCAGGTGGCCGATGACCACACCTACCAGCGCCTGCTGGTGACCAGGCCCGTGATCCCCCTCGGCAAGGACATCGGCTTTCTGCCCGGAGACCTGCAGGAAAAGATGGGCCCGTGGATGCAACCGATCGTGGACAACCTCGACTATCTGCTCGGCAGCGACGACCCCGGCCAGGCACCGGCCCGTGGCGCCCGGGGCCCGCGCAACAACTGGCTGGATCTCAAGAGCATGGGCCTGCTGGAAGTGGAGGCGATCAGCTACATCCGCGGCCGCTCGATTCCCAACCAGTTCATGGTGGTGGATGAAGCCCAGAACCTCACCCCCCATGAGGTGAAAACGATCGTGACCCGGGTGGGCGAAGGCACCAAGATCGTGTTCACCGGTGATCCCTACCAGATCGATAATCCCTACGTGGATGCTGACAGCAACGGGCTCACCTGGCTGGTGGAGAAGTTCAAGGGACAGCAGCTGGCCGGCCACGTGACCCTGCAGAAAGGAGAACGCTCTGCTCTGGCGGAGCTGGCGGCGAATCTGCTCTGAGCCGCTCAGATCATCTGGGCGGGGTCAATGCAGCGGTCGAAGGCTTCCGGGCTGATCTCTCCAAGCACCAGCGCCGCTTCGCGCAGGCTGAGCCGGTGCACATGAGCGTGGCGGGCGATGCGGCAGGCACCGTCGTAACCGATCGCCGGAGCCAGCGCGGTGACCAGCATCAGGCTCTGATCCAGCAGGGTTTCGATGCGGGCGCGGTCGGGTTCGAGCCCTTCGATGCAGTGTTCACGGAACGCGTGGCAGCCGCCGGCCAGCAATTCGATGCTCTGGAGCAGGTTGAGCGCAATCAACGGCTTGAACACGTTGAGCTCGAAGTTGCCCTGGCTGGCGGCCATCTGCACGGCCGTGTTGTTGCCCATCACCTGCACGGCCACCATCGTGAGGCTCTCGCACTGGGTGGGATTCACCTTGCCGGGCATGATGCTCGAACCCGGTTCGTTCTCCGGCAGCACCAGTTCCCCCAGCCCGCAGCGTGGACCGCTGGCCAGCCAGCGGATGTCGTTGGCGATCTTCATCAGGCTGCCCGCCAGCACCGTGAGCGCGCCATGGGCACCGGCCAGCGGTTCATGGCCCGCCAGGGCCTGAAATTTGTTGGCGGCGCTGGTGAAGGGCAAGCCGATCCGTTCCGCCAGCCGTGCAGCCACCGCCTCGCCGTAGCCCCTGGGGGCATTGAGGCCGGTGCCCACCGCCGTGCCGCCGATTGCCAGTTGCAGCACCTGGGGCAGCAGCAGACGCAAGCCAGCGGCGGCCAGCTGCAGCTGGGCCACGTAGCCGCTGAATTCCTGACCCAGGCTGAGCGGCACCGCATCCTGGAGGTGGGTGCGGCCGATCTTGATGATGCTGCTGTAAGCCTCGGCCTTGGCAGCCAGGGTGGCGGCGAGGGCTTCCACCGCCGGCAGCAGGGTGCGTTCGAGCTCGATCGCCACGGCGATGTGCATCGCGGCGGGAAAGGTGTCGTTGCTCGACTGGCTCAGATTGACGTGGTCGTTCGGATGGACAGGCCGCTTGCTGCCGAGCGTGCCACCGGCAGCGTCGATCGCCCGGTTGGCGATCACCTCATTGACGTTCATGTTCGTCTGGGTGCCGGAGCCGGTCTGCCAGACCTTGAGCGGGAATTCCGGATCGAGCGCTCCTGAGGCCACCTCTTCGGCCGCTGCCACGATCAACTCCGCGAGCTCGGCCGGCAGCCGGCCCATGTCGCGGTTCACCTCGGCGCAGGCCGCTTTGAGCTGGCCGAACGCGTGCACCAGCTGCAGCGGCATCGCCTCCCCGAAGGGGAAGAAATGCAGGGAGCGCTGGGTCTGGGCGCCCCAGTAGTGCTGGGCCGGCACCTCCACCGGGCCCAGGCTGTCGGTTTCGGTGCGGGTGGCCATCAGCTGCCGGACACCACTTCGCTGTTGAGCTCGTTGAAGCTGCGGGTGCTGGTGGCCCGCTCGCCGCCGGCAGGTTCCAGACCGGTGGCCTTGCTGAGCACGGCACTGATCGTGGTGGTGTTCACCTGTCCGTTGGCGTCAAGCAGCACCTTGCCATCGCCATCAAAGACAACCACCTGGGGAATGGTGCCGTTCCAGTAGTGCACCGGATCGTCAGCACCCTGATCGGCCAGGCCCTGCAGCGGATCGGTGGTGAGGGGGATCAGCTCCACCGTGCGGCCCCACAGGCGCTGCAGCTCCGAGAGCACCGGCGCGAACTGTTTGCTGTCGGCGCTGTCATCGAGATAAAACACCAGCACGACAGGCCGATGGTCGGCGCGGGCCTGGGCCAGCGTGCTGCGGGGTGGCACCAGCGAGCCATTGCCCGCGTAGAGAGCAAAGATGTTGCCGTCGTAGCTGTTGGTGGTGAGCGAGGCCAGAGCCGGTCTTGGAGCCAGCAGCAGGAACAGCGCCACCAGCAGCGCCAGGCTGCGGCGGATCAGGAAGGGAAAGGCGTTAGAGCGCAGCAACCGAAGCGGGAGGCGGGTTGGGGTCATTGTGACGCCCAGCCGAAAGACCAGGGCCCAGCCACTGCTCAGGGACGGTTGATGCCTTTGCCCATTCCCTGCAGGATGCCCCGGCCGATCAGGCCGATGGCCCGGCCGATCACCTGGGTGAGCACCACCACCAGCAGATCGCCCAGCTGGCGCAGGAAGGCCTGCAGCTGTGGTGCCAGGGCATCGCGGGCTTCAAGAGCCAGCGTGACCGTCTGTTGCAGCCAGCCCAGCTGCCGTAGCTCCCGGTCGCGGGGTTCGGTGAGCAGCAACGGCGTGATCCTGCCCGCCTCCAACCGATACAGCAGCCTCCGGCTCTCATAGAGCTGGATCGGGCGCTCGAACCAGCTGCTCCAGCGCTGCTGGGCATTGAGCTGGTTGCGCAGACGTTCGAGGCTGCGGGTGGCCAGCAGCTCATTGACTAACAGGTAGCGCCTCAGTTCCGGCCAGTCGCCGCAGCAGGCCAGCAGCTCGGCGCTGATCAGCTCGGCGGTGCGGATCAGCCAGTTGCTCACCAGGGCTTCCAGGTGCAGCAGGGCAGTGGGTTCATCGGGAGACAGCAGGCGGCCGTCCACCAGCAGCGGTTGACCCCCCATCAGCGCATTCAGCATCGGCAGGGAGGCGGGCAGTTCCGGGTCGTCGTTGGTGAGCACGGTGGTGCTGCTGAGGTGGTCGGCCACCGGCAGCAGCACACCATCGAGAGGAAGCCGCACGTAGGCCCCGGCCACCTGCCGCAGGGCAAGGCGGCGCAGTTCCGGCTGCAGCGCCTGCCAGCGGGCCTCAAGCGTGTCGGTGGCCGGCCGTTCCTGCCGTAGCCGCAGCAGCAGCTGATCGAGCTGGCCCAGCAGGGCGAGCAGCAGGTCGCGGCGCCGCTCCACGCTGAGCCCCTGCAGCGCGAACAGGGTGCCGGCATGCGGATCGAGCGGCCCCGACAGGCTGGACTCCTGGAGCCGCTGGCGGATGGCGCTCCACACCCCTTCGGCGGTGCGTTGCCGCAGGGTGATCGCCGTGCTGCCGCTGGCCGGAGGTTGCGGCAGGTCGCCAATGACAGCCTGGCTGGGCAGTCCACCGTCGTCGCTGATCTGGGCATCGCCCCAGGCCAGCACCAGCGGCCCCCACAGCCAGAGCAGCAAGGAGCGGGCGGCGCCCAGCTCGCGCAACCGGCCCTCCAGGATCAACTGCAGCAGGAAGGCGTCCGGCGGCGGGGTGAGCAGGCGACGGCAGAGGCGCAGCTCCGCATCGATCTGCTGCAGGCCGCTCTGCAGCAGCCATTGCCCCAGCCCGATCGGCCCCATCAGCGGCGTGGCCTCTGGGGCAGGAGCCCCGTCGCCCTGAAGCTCCACCACTCGCCCACCGGCCAGCAGGGTGCTCACGGCCGCCAGCAAGGTGTCCGGATCGGGGTCCTGCAGAAGGCCGGCCACGGGCAGTTGCAGCAACCAATCGCTGGAGCAACCCGGCTGCGCGGGCAGCAGCAACAGCAGCGGGGCAGGCTGCCAGCGCTCCTCCAATCGCTGCAGCTCTCGCAGCATGTTGGCGGGCTGCACCGGCGCGCTCACGCTCCAGATCAGCAGCTGGGGCGCACGGCTGCAGGCGGCCGGATCGGTGAACACCTCGGCGGCACAAGGCGCGGCACTCAGCAGGCGGCTGAGGCCATCGCGCAGCAAGGGGTCGGCGAACAGCAGGATCCTGGGACGGTTAGTTGCCTTGGCTGGAGAGTCCTCAGGGGCTGGTGTCACTGGGGGCGTGCGCTCATTGGAGCCAAGGTAACGACTTGACGGCGAATTCTCCAGCTTGATTGGAGGCCAGTGAAGTGAACAGATGCGGGCTGGGGGCTGTGCCGATCACGTTGTGCAGGTCTTGCTTTTTCCCTGATCCCCAGGTCAACGGTGGCGACGGGTCCTGGCAGGGGGCTGGGAGTTCAGGCATGCCGTCAGGAATGCGCTCCATTGGTATTGTCTTGCCGCAATCCGTAGCGGTTCTGTCCCGCTGGATCGGCGCCATCCAACACCCCTTCCAACGCGCCATCCACGCGCCATCCAAAGACAGCCGGCTGGCCTGAAATTCATGTCTTCATCTACCAGACCATCAGCGCCCTGAATCAGGATTTGGTTGCAGAGCTGGAGGATGGGTTGTGTCTCGCAGAGAAACCTGAGGGGTCTTTTCTCTTTCCTCGATGGGGATGACATCCGGATCCGCCAGCTTACGAATCCTGTGAGCTGCGACTCCAATATCTCGCGTTTCTGTTTGCCTGCGGAATCCGTTGTTTCTGGAGTTGGTTCGTCCTGAAGTGTGTCCGCCCTGGCTTAAGTCGTTTGACGCATTCGCTCTCTCGCGATTCAACCTTCCGCGTAGGAGCAACTATTTCCCCTGAAGGATCCACACGCCTTCTCCATCATGAGCGACAAAACGAGATGGCGAGAAAGCGATGGTTCCAGAGGCTCCCACCAGCGGTGAAGAATCGCACAGCTATGGATTCCACCTGCGTCGAGTCGAAACGTCTGGATGCACGTTCAGATTCGTCGAGCTGTCTCCGTTGTTCTGGCCCCCTTTGGCTAATGTCGTCCCCGCAGGTTGCAGCAAAGAGGAACATTCTCGTGATGTCACAAGCTGACATTGGATGTCACTTGGATTGATTTCACGTCACTTGAAAGCATTGGATGCCACTGATTCTCGCCAACTGTTTTCCCCTGCGCCCCTCCACCGCGCTCACTGGCGGGGCCGGCCGGCCAGCTGCAGGGTGTACGACTCGATCGTGTAGCCAGTGAGCTCTTCGATGCGGCGGACCAGGTCGTCGGGGAGCACCACGTCAAGGTCCTGGATTTCACCGCTCACCAGGCAGGTGAGATGGCTGTGGGGGTCGCTGCGGTAGCCGTAGAGGCGGCCATTGGCGCGGTCGAGGCACTCGATCACTCCAGCGCTCTGCAGGGCTTCAAGGTTCTGATAGACGGAGGTATGGCCGATGCGGCGGCCTTGCTGATTGAGGCGCTCGAAGATGTCGCGGGCACTCAGGTGGCGCCGCTCTCGCCAGAGCAGTTCCAGCACAAGCTTGCGTTGGCGGCTGAGGCGCATGCCCAGGTCGCGGCAGCGTCCGAACACCTCGATCACCCCCGCGAGGGCGGTGGGGCCTGTGCTCTGCCCGTTGGTCAGCGGTGGGGCAGTCGCAGCCTTCACACGTGGATACGAATGCTTTACCTCAACCTTAATCGGTTTGCCCCTGGGGTAAGGGATCGGCCCCTAGCAGACGCTCGGCGGAATCGGATCCTGTAACCGCTCCGGTCCCACGGCCTGCAGGGCTTCACGAAAGTCGATCGCTCCGTCGTAGAGCGCCCGGCCCACGATCACCGCCTCCACGCCCAGCGGCTCCAGGGCCAGCAAGGCCAGCAGATCGGTGACGGAACCCACGCCGCCGGAGGCGATCACCGGCACCGGGCTGGCGGCGGCCATCGCGCGGAGCGCCTCCAGGTTCGGGCCGGCCAGGGTGCCATCGGTGGCGATGTCGGTGCTCACGATCGCCGCCACACCGCTGCCTTTGAAGCTGGCCGCGAGCGCCGTGGCCTCCACGGCGCTGTCCTCCAGCCAGCCCCGGGTGGCCACCTTGCCGCCTCGGGCATCGATGCCCACCACGATCCGGCCGGGGAAGCGGGCCGCCAGCGCCTGCACCAGCTCCGGCTGTTCGATCGCCACCGTGCCGAGGATCACCCGCTCAAGGCCGGCGGCAAGCAGCGCCTCTGCCCGCTCTGCCGTGCGTACACCGCCGCCAAGCTGCACCGGAATACGGAGCGCCGCCGTGATCGCGCGCACCACCGCATCGTTGACCGGTTCACCGCTGCGGGCGCCATCGAGATCCACCAGATGCAGCCGCTCGGCCCCCTGGCTCTGCCAGTCGAGGGCCTGCGCCACCGGATCGTCGTTGAAGCGGGTGACCTGGTCGTAATCACCCTGGTGCAGCCGCACGCAGTGGCCGTCGAGCAGGTCGATGGCGGGAATGATCTGCATGGCGGAGCGGGTGAGCCGTGGTCGTGGCCCATCCTCGCCGGCAGGGGTGGGGCAGCACCTGCCCACTGGGGGTGCATGCGGTGGCGGCTCCCGCCCCGCTCAGCGCTTGAATGGCGGCGCCGTTGCCGCTGCTTCCGTGAAGATCCTGGTGATGGGTGGCACCCGCTTCATCGGTAAGCCCCTGGTGGCCCAGCTGCAGGGCTATGGCCATGCGCTCACCCTGTTCACCCGCGGCCGCAATCCGGTGCCGGCCGGGGTGGAGCATCTGGTGGGCGACCGCAGCGATGCCGCCGCGCTCGAACCGCTGCGGGGCCGTGCCTTCGACGTGATCATCGACAGCAGCGGCCGCAACCTCGACGACAGCCGGGCGGTGGTGGAGCGCACCGGCCCCCCCGCCCATCGCTTCGTATACGTGAGCTCGGCCGGCGTCTATGCCGACAGTGAGCTGTGGCCGCTGGATGAAACCGCCCCCACCGACCCCGCCTGCCGCCATGCCGGCAAGCTCCACACCGAAGACTGGCTGCGGGCCGAGCGCATCCCCTTCACCAGCTTCCGGCCCACCTACATCTACGGGCCCGGGAACTACAACCCGGTGGAGAGCTGGTTCTTCGACCGCCTCATGCACGACCAGCCGGTGCCCCTGCCCGGCGACGGCAACACCATCACCCAGCTGGGCCACGTGAGTGACCTGGCCACGGCCATGGCCCGCTGCCTGGAGGTGGAGGCCGCCACCAACCGGATCTACAACTGCTCGGGCCGCAAGGGCGTGACCTTCCGCGGACTGGTGGCGGCGGCGGCACGGGCCTGCGGCAAGGATCCGGCAGCGGTGACGATCCGCAGTTTCGATCCCTCGGGCCTCGACCCCAAGGCCCGCAAGGCCTTTCCCCTGCGCCTGGCCCATTTCCTCACCGATGTGCACCGGTTGGAGCGGGAGCTGGCCTGGACGCCGGCCTTCGATCTCGATGCCGGCCTGGCGGACAGCTACTCCAACGATTACGCCCTGCGCCCCGCCGCCCGGCCTGATTTCAGTGGCGACGCGGCGCTGCTGGGCTGAGATACCCCAGCGCCGAGCTCAGGGCCAGCGCCAGCGAGGGCCAGAACAGCCACCAACCAGCGCTGCGCAGCCCGGCAACAAACCCGGCCTGGCCCAGGCCCAGCCCCCAGCTTTCGGGCCAGAGCAGCAGCAGCAGCGCGCTGAACTGCAGCACCGTCTTGGCCTTGCCGGCGCGGGAGGCGGGTCCGCCATCCCCCTGGCCGGCACGCCAGCCGGAGATCAGCAGCTCGCGCGCCAGCAGCAGCCACACCGCCCAGAGCGGCAGCCGTCCGGCGGCGCCCAGCCACAGCAGCGGTGCACTGATCAGGATCTTGTCGGTGAGGGGATCGAGGCGAGCACCCCAGGCGGAACCGCCGCCGGCACGGCGGGCTAGGACGCCGTCGGCCCAGTCGCTGAAGCCGCCCAGCAGCAGCAGGAACCAGGCCGCCCCCTGCTGATCGGCGGCCAGCAGCAGCAGCAGCGGCAAGCCGACCACGGCCCGCGCCAGCGTGAGCCCATCGGCGAGGCGCCGGGCTGCAGAAGCGGCAGGTCGGCCTGTGGGGCGGTGCTGGGGTGTCGGCGTCAAGCTGGGCAGGCCGGAAGGGCCAGTCTGCTGCCGCGGATCCCGACCCCTCGCTGGCCTAGAACCATTGCAATCGCAACGCTCCGATGACCCTCGACTCCCAGCCGGCCCTGCGGGTGGCGGCGGCCATGACCACCCCGGTGTTGAGCGTGACGCCCGAAACCCCTCTGCAGCAGGCGGTGCAACTGCTGAGCGACCACCACATCAGCGGACTGCCGGTGCTGGATGCGGCGGGAGCGCTGGTGGGGGAGCTCACCGAACAGAACCTGATGGTGAAGGAGAGCGGCTTTGACGCCGGCCCCTACGTGATGCTGCTGGACGCGGTGATCTACCTGCGCAATCCGCTCGACTGGGATCGGCAGGTGCACCAGGTGCTGGGCAGCACGGTGGGTGAACTGATGGGTGCGCACCCCCACACCTGCAGTGCCGATCTGTCCTTGCCGGACGCGGCCCGGCTGCTGCAGGACCGCAGCACCCAGCGGCTGTTCGTGCTTGAGGGCGACAAGCTGGTGGGTGTGCTCACCCGCGGCGATGTGGTGCGCGCTCTGGCGGCAGCGGCCTGAGCCAGGCCACGATCGCGCCGTCGGCCACCAGCCAGCGCTGATGGTGGTCTTCGCAGGGGTGGCCGCCGGTGAGCTTGCCGAAGGCGGGCAGCACCAGGCGCTGAGCCTCCGCGTCGTGAACGAAGCAGGGCAGGCGCAGCCGATCGCTGCGGTCACCGACTGTGGCCACCGGATGCAGGTGGCCGCAGAGCTGCAGCAGTTCACCCCCGCCCACTGGCAGCGGTTCCGGTCCGTGGCTCAGCCAGAGGGGGCCGCGACGGCTGCTGGGCTGCTGCACCAGCCCTTCCAGCCAGCTGCCCCGCTCGTGGTTGCCAGCGATCAGCGTGAGCGGGCAACCGAGCAGCTCCGGCAAGGCCTGGATCTTCTGACGCAGTTCGCCGGTGAGGCCGAGCCGGCCGTGGATCAGATCACCCAGCACCACCACCTCAGCCGGCTGCCAGCGGTGCGCCAGCGCGATCAGGGCGTTGAGGGTGGAGGCATCGCCATCGCTGGGCAGCGGCACGCCATGGGCCTGAAACGACTCGGCCTTGCCCAAGTGCAGATCCGCCACCAACAGCAGACGTTGCGTCGGATCCCACACCGCCCGCGCCCCCAGCAGCTTGAGCCTGTGACCGCGCCAGAGGAAGGGAAGGTGTTCCGTCAAAGGTATTTGTGCGCAGCTGTGCTGCAGATGTGTTCCATCCGATACCCAGTTTCCCTCGCCATCCATCAAGATTCCCTCACTAGGCGGCACTCCCCGTGAGCCAACGTCGTTCCCAGCGCCAGCTCCCTGGAGAAACCCTCCAGTGGATCGAAGGTCGTCTGCGCGATCTGGAGCGGCTGGAGTTCTTCGAAGAGGCCTATGCCCTGCGCATGGAGATGGCCGAATGGCTGCTTGAGCGCGACAGCAGCATGACGGTGAGCAACCTCACGGTGGCCCGCCTGCTGCGTGATCGTTGTCTCGCCCCGGTCCCGCCGGTGTCTGAGCAGGGCTGACCCCCAGCGGCTCCGTAACCTGCACTCACCTTCGGCACCCCATTCGTCATGACCATCGCACTGCTCGTCGCTCTCGTCGGTTCGCTGGCGCTGATGTCGATGATCATCCGCCGGCTCGAAAAGGCCTGAGGGTTCCCTCAGGCCAGCGAGCGTCCCCGCCAGGTCCAGCCGCGGCCGGTGGTGGATTTCCAGATCGAAGCGAGCGTGATCGCGGCGATCACCCCCTTCCGCCTTGCTGACGGTCTCAGGCGCCTGCCGGCCCACTGGACCGCCAAGCTGGCCCTGGTGCTGGCTCTGTTCGGCGGCTTCCTGGTGCTCGGACCGATCGGGCTGCTGGCGCGCTGAAGGCGCTGGGTTACGGCTGTGGATGCTCCTGGCAGGGCATCCACACCGACCCCATCGCGTGGACATTCTCGCAACCAAGTTCCTTCCAGGAAGCGGCCAGGCTGGTGAACGCCCTGGGGTGGCTGAAGTCTGCAGATCTCCCACTCCATCCGCCCCCTCAGGCATAAACCCCTATTGCCCCTGCCCGCTGGCCGTCCGATCGTTCTCGCATCGGATTCGGAGGCCCAGCCATGGATGACACTCCCCCGGGTCAGGCATCAGGAGCGCGCTGACGATCCGGCCCCTGCTCCAACACTCTCATCGGATCTCTGGCTTCCCTGGCGTGTGACACCGCTGTGTGTGTGCTCCGCCCGCCGTCCACTGCACCGTTAACGGCCTCGCCTCAGGTGCCCCGGACCCAACGGGAAGTCCCACTGGAACCCTGGCCCCAGGTGCCAGCGTCAGCCACTCCGCCCCCGCAATCCAGTTGCTTGTAGAGCCCGGTGCCCTCGTCGCCGGGCTTCTTCATGGGTTCCTTTGGCTAGATCGTGTGGACCTTGCCCGCAGGCACCAGGCCCTTGCCGAGGACTACCGATAGGCCTTGCAGATCGCAGCCGACAAGCACCTGGCCCAGCCCAGCTGGACCCTGGAGGCCACGGTGGCGTTGATCCATATCCAGGACAAGGCATCATTATCGGTCCGGTGCGGGCGCTCTTGTCCTACCTGGATACCGCCCAGCCTGCGTTCGATCCCTTCGTGCGGCTGCAGGAGCAGAGGTGAGTGGCCATCAGCAGCCCCGATCTTGTGCAGGCTCGATCGTGCTTCACCGCCACCCAATGGCATTGGTTACTCCCGCAATCCGCTGATTCAAGATCTTCTCCCGAACGCAATCAAGGTCAGTGATTGCTTTACTTGAACCCCCACTAAAGGAGGGGGTATTGATTTGCAGGCATCGCTCGCTGCTGGTGGGGGCGGCCGCCGTGTCCTTACATGACATGTCGGGCGAGCGAATGCGTATCCCGAATCACCGCTCCGTTCCTCGATGTACGAGAGCGAACCTTCCCATCGGTTTGCCAACATTTCATGACAACCCAACCTGCTTTCACAACCAGCAGAAGGCTTCTCCTCTCGAACCGAAGTCGGCGACGTGCTCCTTGGCCAGCACGTTTCGCCTTGATCGGCTGCCTGCTGATGGGGCTCATTGCATGGGGCGGGTTGGGTCTTCTCCTTGCCGCCCCATCCCCAGCGGCGGCTCCTGCCGCAGCCGTTTCGGCCCAGGACAAGCTCCCGGAGGGCTGCGCCACCAACCCCAGCTGGGTAACGCTCGAGGGGCGAAAGGTGCTGGAGTTGCGGCGGGCCATCAGATCCCAGGATGCGCGGGTGCTGGCACGAAAAAGCAGCTCCGTGCTCCGCCTGGTGGCGGAGGATTCGACCATCCAGCCACAGCAGTTCGTGGTGGTGGAGGATCCCCCCTACTCGCTCGTGGGTCTGGAGAGCGCTCATGGGGCAGGGATGGAAAGCCTTTTGGCGGTGGATGACCGCATGGCCGCGTGCTTCGGCAAGACCCGCCCTCAGCTGGCCGACCTCTACCGCGACAAGCTACGCAGTGCTGTCGTGGACTACCGCAACAGACACAGCGTCACCAGCTGGCTTAGGGGCACAGCCCAGGCCCTTCTGGTGCTCGGCATCTACGTGCTCTGGCTGAGGGGACAGACACACCTTGAGCGGAAACTGCTGGCGTACATCCAGGAGCGTGACCCCAACCAGCTGAGCGGCGTGCGGCTGGGAGGGAACACCCTGCTCAACGCAGCCCAGATCACCCGAATTCAGCAGACCACCCTGGATGTCATCCACTGGAGTGTGTTGGTGGTGATCAGCTACTTGCTGGTCCCCCTGCTGCTGAGCTTCTTCCCACCCACCACCATGCTCGCTGCAGGTCTGAGATCCCACATCCTCAGCATGGTGGGCGGGCTGTTCGCCAGCGTGGTGAACGCCATCCCCAATCTGTTCACAATCCTGGTGATCCTCGTGATCACGGGGTTGGTGATGCGGTTCAGTCGGAGGTGCTTCGTGGCCCTGGCCCGAGGCAGGATCCGCTTCGCCTGGTTCTACCCAGAGTGGGCTGAGCCCACTTCCCGGATCGCCTCTGTGCTGATCCTGATCGCGGGTCTGGCGATCAGCTTCCCCTACATTCCTGGCTCCGACAGCAAGGCTTTCCAGGGAGCAGGCATCTTCCTCGGGGTACTGGCCGCACTGGGTTCAAGTTCGGTGACCACCAACGTGATCAGCGGCCTGATGCTGATCTACACCCGTGCCTTCAAAGAGGGGGATCGGGTGACAATCAACGGCGTGGTGGGACTGGTGCAGGAGCGAGCCCTGCTGGTGACGCGCGTGCGCACTCCGCGCAATGAACTCGTCAGCATCCCCAACGCCACCGTGATCTCCGCCTCGGTGACCAACTACAGCTTCGCCCGGAGGGAGATTCGCGAACCGGTAGCCCTCTCCAGCACCATCACGATCGGGTACGACGTGCCCTGGCGCCAGGTGCACGAACTCATGCTCGCAGCTGCCCGCAGTGTTCCCACGATCACGGGCGAGCGAGACCCCTTCGTGCTGCAGACCTCACTGAACGATTTCCACATCAGCTACGAGATCACAGCCTTTTTGAAGAATGTGTCCGATTACCGCGCGGCGCTCTCTGACCTCCTGGCTGCACTGCAGGACCAGTTCGCTGCCGCAGGTGTGGAAATCCTCTCGCCCGGCTATCAGGCCATTCGCAACGGCAACAAAAGCACGGTGCCGCCCCTACCGACCTGATGCCTATGGGTTTCGTTCGATCAGGTTGTTCTGGCTGGCAGCGGGGTATTGGCCAACAGGGTTGTTGTGCGACCCAACAGCCCCAGGCCCCCACCCATGCCTACATACCCCCATGTGTGCCGGACTTCCGTTGATCGGGAGCACCTGATCCTGCAGCCTCTCGACGAGGGCAGAAGCCTTCCTCAACTGGCCATTGAGCACGGGTCAGTGATTGCAAGGCCCGCATGTGGCTGGCTCGATTCCGTGCAGACGGTGATACAGCTGTTGCGGATCGACGGAGTGTTCGCCTACCCAGAGGCAGCGGACCGAGCGGGAAGTCCCACTGGAAACCTGGCCCATGTGCCAGCGTCAGCCACTCCGCCCCATCAACCAAACTTCTTCAGAGCCCGGTGGCCTCGTCGCCGGGCTCTGTTGTGTTCAACCATCCCATGCCTGACCTCACAGGCATCCACCAGGCCCTGGTCGAGGACTACCGCGAGTCGATGGAGACCACGCTGCTGCTAACGCAGATCCACTCCTGCGGGATCACGATCAACCCGCCGCGGCAGCGGCCAGGCTGTTCTTGTAGATCCGGCCGTCTTTCATGATCACCAGAAAGCGCTTCTGGGGATCGCCGATCAGATCGAGATTCTCCAGCGGATTGCCATCCACCAGCAGCAGATCGGCCAGTGCACCGCTCTTCACCACCCCCAGAGCACCGGGGTAGGGATTGCGGGGGCCGGAGAGCGCCAGCAGCTTGGCGTTGTCGTGGGTCACCAGCTTGAGGATCTCGGGCGGCGTCATCCACTGCTTCAGCTTGAGGATGTCGGAGTTCTGCTTCACGTTCTGGGCCGGCATGAACAGAAAGTCGGTGCCCCAGGCGAGCTTGACCCCGTACTGCTTCGCCCAGCGAAAGGCGTTGTCGGTTCCCGACACCACGGTGTGCTTCTTCTGCCGCACGTTCTCCGGCGCCGTCGGGGGGGCCTCATCGAGGGCCTGCAGACTCAGCCAGACTCCCTTCTGTGCCAGCAGCTGCATCGTGGCCTGATCGAGCAGCTGGCCGTGCTCGACACACTTCACCCCGGACTCGACAGCTCGCCGCACCGCCTTCGGGGTGTAGGCATGCACCGTCACGTAGGTGCCCCAGTCGGAGGCCGCCTCCACGGCGGCTTTCATCTCATCGAGGGTGTACTGCGTGACATCGAGCGGGTCATAGGCCGAGGCTGCTCCCCCACCAGCCATCACCTTGATCTGGCTGGCCCCGGCCCGCAGGTCCTCGCGGGTGGCGGTGAGCACCTCGTCGCGGCCGTCGGCGATGAAGTTAGCCCCCAGCTTCTCGCCCCGCGACACCTCCCCGAAGAACCGGCGTGAACGCTCATGCGGAAGCCGTGAATCGCCGTGCCCGGAGGTCTGGGAGATCATCGCCCCGCTCGGATAGATGCGAGGACCGGGCAGGCTGCCCCGGTCGATGGCGGGCCTGTCCACCAGCATCGGGCCGCCCAGGTCACGCACGCTGGTGAAGCCCCGCATCAGCATCCGGCCCGCCTCGGCGGTGGCCCGCTCCTGCAGCAGCTTCGGCTCCACCTTGGGATCGAGCAGATCAGCCTGGCTGCTGGCGCTCATCAGCACATGGACGTGGTTGTCGATCAGGCCTGGCATCAGCACCCGACCCGCTCCCTCGATCCGGGTCACCGGCTGCCCCGCATGTGGTGTGATCGGGGTGGTGGTGATGCTTTGGATCGTCCGGCCCACCACCAGCACGTTGCTGGGCGGTGAGAGCTGGGCCGCCTGGCCGTCGAACACCCGCACGTTCTCGAACAGGGTGACCCCAGCAGCAGGGGGGGTGGCCTGGCTCAGCGGGGGCGGAGAGGGTGCTGCCGTGCTTGTCGCCGGCTTGGTGGCCGATGAGGTGCTGCACCCGCTCCCCAGCAGCAGCAGAGCGAGAGCGAAGGGAATAGGGGTGCGCATCAAGACGGCGTTCAAGCTCCATCAGGGTAGGAAAGCGACCGCCGGTCCACCCAACACCCGGGAGGCTGGTTCCAACATCGGACTGGATCAGATACAACGTGCGGCAAGGCGAAGGTTCCAGGGGCGGGTGATGCGGCCGAGCAACCTCAACACTCCATTGCAGCGGAGGAAAGCCCGAACCTCAGCATTTAGATCGTCCCTGGTGTCGTATTGGCCAATGCTCTTCCAGTAGGAACACCTCATGCCGACAAAGCAAAGAAGTGGCGTAAGAAACATCTTGTCGATCATCTCTTTCGCGTTTCGACAGGTAAGCGCGTCAGTCTTCCTCTTCCACTCCGCCCATCGGAATCAGCCGGATCTGCTTACGACCCAGCTTGATCTCGAATTCGTCGCCTGGCTTGAGATCAAGTATGGCGGTGTAGGCCTTACCCACCAGCAGGTTGCCATTGAACTGCACCTTGGTCACGTAGCTCAAGCTGCGGCCACCGGGCCCTTTGCTTTTCCCGCCCCCACTTTCCAAGCTGACGCCCTTCGCTTCCAGCAGTGCCTCATAGAAGGCGGTGTAGTTCAGCCGCTCGCTGCCATCCGTTCTGGTGCTGACATAGCCAGCGGCTCGCACCAGATCAGACTTCGAAGCATCAGGCAGGGCTTTCACGATGGCTAGCAAATCCGATCCGGTAAGGGGCATTGACAAGAAGCTCAGTAAACCGGACCTTATCAGACAATCAGATTGCGGTCATCCCATGTACGCACGGATGGCTCGATCAACGGAGTCTGGCAAGCCTCGCCAACCCCATCACGGTCGAGGTGCGTGTGGTCTTCCTGGAGCAGTTGCTGGACTCGTTGCCAAGAATCAACTGCCGACTACGTCCACCAGCGCCTTGGCCCAGAACCAAGCATGCCGACAGGAGCGTGCTCTGCATCTAACACTGGCAGGTAGCGAGCAGATGCACGCTGATAATTCAGAGGCCTTGCGCCCTGGGGAGAATGGCTGATCGCGGTGGATTCAAGTGGTGGCACGCAGTCACCATCCTTGCGGTTGCAAACGCAACCAGTGCTCTACCCGCAGGCCTTGGAGGGGACTTCGCGTTTTACAACGCGTTTCGACAGCCGGTTGTGGCACCTCCCGACTGGGCCTTCGCCCCGGCCTGGTTGGTTCTCAATGTGACATCCCTGGTGGCCTTGTCACGTATCGCCAATGCGACGGATCGCTCCACTAAGCGGACGGTGTTCCTGTGGTCGGAGGGTGTGGGCTGGGTGCTGTTTTCAGCCTTCACCACCGTCTACTTCCTGCTCCATAGCCCTGTGCTTGGAGCCGCAGATACCGTCGCCGGACTCCTGACCGGTCTGGTCAGCCTGGTGTGCGCGTGGAGGATTGACCGGCTATCGACCAGCTTCATTGCTCTCAGAGTGTTGTGGCTGCTGCTGGCCACCTATGTGTCCCTGTTTGTGGCCCTCTCGAACCCGGACCCGTTCTTCGGCACTGCATCGCTGCTGTAATCCACACAGGACGCGCATCGGTTCGCCCAGAACGGCACCTTGGCGCTGCCCTCGCGCAGCCTGCTGAGACATCAACGTGGCCACGACGGGATCGGCGCCCGCAGCTTGCCTGAAGAAGAGGAAACCGCCGCAGGCGAGACCGGGTTCCGTTGATCCACCAGCCGCTTTACGGGCTCCAGCAGATGGGCCTGGGAATCCGCTCCTTGAAGGTGGTGGAGGAGAACAGGGGCCACTCCGTCCGGTCCTGCTGGCCGCGTATCTGCTCGGTGCCGTTGGTCCAGCCTCTCTTAGCCGGCTGGGTTTTCAGCAGTCTCCTAGTCACCTGGCCCCAGGTGCCAGCGTCAGCACCTCCGCCCGGTCAATCAAACTCCTTCCGAGTCCGGTCGCTTCGTCACCGGGCTTTGTCGTGTCACCCCCTTTGCCATGTCCGAACTCGGGGACATCCACCAGGCCCTGGTTGAGGACAACCGCGGGGCCTTCGAGAATGCAGCCGACCAGCTGCTGGCCCAACCCAGCTGGACCCTGGAGGCCACCGTGGTGCTGATGCACACGGAGACCGGCGAGGTCACCATCGGGCCAGTGCGGAGCCTTCCCCTCTGGCTGGACCACCTACCTTCTGAGCTGGATGCCTTCGTGCGGCTGCAGGAGCAGGGAGTGAGCTTCGAGGCGGCCTACGCCCAGTGCCTGGCGGAGCAGGGGCAGGAGTTCGTCGACGCCTGCGAAACCGCGATGAGGAGCAAACCTTTGGTCACCCACGACAACCTGGCCGAGCTCATGGCCCTCTCCCAGAAAGGCTTTGCCCGGCAGCCCCGAGAGCTGCTGGCGCTGGCCCAGTGGCCCGACCACGTCAGCGGCTTCCTGGTGTCCTGCGAGCGATTTCGTTGACCGACGGCCAGCCGGCATACACAACCACACCCTCGCTCCTCGTCGGCAGCCCCAACAGCTGGAAGCCGGCGGATCTGCTAGCGCCAGAGTTTGATCGCGAACACATCACCCGGCTGGAGGCCCAGGTGGGTGGTGCAGGCGTCATCCGGACCATCCGCCAGGGGTTCGCATGGGTCGGTGCGGAGACAGCGTCATGGCCGTCACAGCGCAAAATGCGGTGGTAGCAAGGGCTGTCACGCTTCCTCATAGGCCTCAACGGAGTTCATAACAGGGAGGCCGCCCCCAAAGTCCTCGGCAGCACCACCCCGAAGGGAATCGGCCGATGGCCCAGCACCTGCCAGGCGTTCAATCCGGTCGACGCTGCTGAGCTGCAGAGACAGCTGAACCCCCACTCGGCGCCGTCGGTACCGCTGCGAGGGCTTGGGTCTCAGCTGCAGCGACGATCTCCGCCAGGCTGAGCGTGAGCGTCGTCAGGCCAGGGCTTTCCTCTTGGATCCGCAACCACTGCCAGTGGCCCTTCAGCCAGATGTTGCGAAAGAAGTAGGCCTGGGGTTCGGAGTCCCATTCGGCCAGCCCCCTCAGCTCCGGGCTTAGAGCCAGCTGGTCGAGACCGTTGGAGAAGACAGCGAGACGGGAGCAGAATGCGATCCACTCCCTGTGGCCGTACGTGCTAATCGACTGACCGAGGATCCCCTCACCGGTGTAGTCGAGCCGCAGGGCAATGATTCCAACGGTGCGGTGCCCCATGGGGATCCAGCCCTGATGACCCACAGGACGTTCTGTGACTTCAGGCTTGAGCAGGACCAAGTGGAGCAGATACTTGCAGGAGCCGGCGCGGCTTCTACGGATCCTGAGCGAGACTTGATCCACCGTAATCTGAACAAAGGGATCAAAGGAGCGTTGAGGCGTTGGATCTGCATTCTCAGCAGAAATCGGGTCGAGGGGACTAGACAGCACCTTGAGCTATTCGTGAACAACAGTAGAATCGGAGTGTTGATTCCTATCGCTGTTCTTTGTTTTGTCAGCGGTTCCAGGTAGGAGGGTCACACAGCGGAAGGGGGTTATGAATCAGATAGGCCTTGGACCTGCTTCGTACAGCAGCACCCGTGCTGAGCTGACGATCTATTGAACCCCAGTCCGCATCAGTCTTCGCCACGCTGGGGCCAGCAAAGGCGAGCGGCCCATGTCACGCGCAGGCTGATTGCGGATATTAATAGCAAGTGGATTCTCTAGATACCTGGCCGCCATTACCCTTGCCCGGGGTGTCATGCGCAACGCAAGCATTGCCAGTATGCAGATGAATTCATGGATAACCTGACTTCGTCTCTCCGGTCAAGTATTGCCAGGCCTGAATGCATCGGACTGCAATAGCCGTGATAGACTACTTCAAGTCTTGGTTGATTCAATGGAAGAGCTATTTGCCTCGGTCACGGAGCTAGCTGCAGCGGTCAGAGCGCAGGGAAAGACAATCAAAGAAATCGAAGAGTGGTCCAAAGACATCTATGGGCTCTTGAGCGGTGTCTCCGCAGAAGTCACGCGTGGAGAGCCTTTCTCCACCGCTGCTGAATTCGAAGAGAAGCTTGATTCGATCGAAGAGACGGTGGATTCCACTGCCGTTGCGCTCGAATCAACGGCCCGCACGGTGGAATCGATGGCTCAAGCACTGGCGATACTGAACCCCGTCAAGAGCTCTACGGCTTCCTGATCATGGAGCGTAGGGGCTAAGCCTGCGGTCATGGATCCGGCACGTCGCTTGTTTGGGGTGTCAGCAAAGACACCCCTCTCACCAGACAGCCAGCACCAAGAAAGGTTCAGCCCACCTAACTGACTGATCGTCAGGCCTCCTCGTCGGATCCACCCACGGGTACCAGGCGGATCTGCTTACGACCCAGCTTAATCTCGAATTCATCGCCCGGCTATAGGTCAAGCAGGCTGGTGTAGGCCTTGCCCACCAGCAGGTTGCCGTTGCCCTGCACCGTGGCCACGTAGCTCAAGGTGCGGCCGGCCTTCCCTTTGCCGGTGCCGATCCCGACTCCGAGACTGACCCCTTTGGCCTCCAGCAGCGCCTCATAGAAAGCGGTGAAGTTCAGCCTTTCACTACCGTCCTTCTTGGTGCTCACATAGCCGGCGGCTCGCACCAGGTCCGACTTCGAGGCCTCAGGCAACGCTTTGATGGTGGCCAGCAGATCCGATCCGATAAGGGCCATGGTCAAGCAAAGTCGGTTAAAAGGAACTTAACCAGCCGGCCCGAGTGCAGCCAGTGGCTTGCCGGAGGTATCGCTCTTTAGGCGGGTCATTCGCAAGACTGTCCATCCCCATCAGCGTCGAGGTAGGTGTGTCCTTGACGCAGCAACTCCTGTGCGCGTGCATAAGGAGTCGATCTCACTGCAGCGATCTCTACGGACTCGGGGAATTGAATCTGCACTGCAGGCTAACCGCCCCGCGGCTCTACCACGCCGTAAGTCCCAGGGTGGCTGATGCCGCCCGGCACTCTCCACACCCTGGTGGGTCTGCGGGAGGCCTGGAACTCAGTAGCTGCCCTTGCCATGAAGTTCTATTTACTAGCTTGACATGCGAACCCTTGTCGTGTATTTTCACGATTGCAAGTTTAAACAAGCATAAGTGATTAATCCACTTGATTTCATTGATCCGTTGACTGAATTGCTTCTTGAGGACGCGATGGATGAGGCACTTTCCGAAGCCAGTGAATCCTTGGCCAGTCAAGAACTTGGACTAGCGCCTAGCTTACTAGAAAGCTTTGGCGAGGCTATCGCGGGAAGCCCACTACTAGAGGAGCGACTCAAAAACATCAGCCTTTGAGTTATAATGCTTGACATTATCCTTCGGGCTCACTCAGAACTAACCAGGACAGAAGCCAATCACCATAGGAGGATATCAAGGCTCAGGGAAACTGGAAACTTTTTAGGTGCCGAGCGTGAAGAGTGTGGCCATTATCGTGCTACCAGGGTTCTACTTGGTAGCCTGTGGATGTGGACTGAAAGTCTTGCTGATGTGCCAAACGACGAAATTCTAGCCAGAATTCGTTACGTCGCAAAACGATGCGATGAGCTAGATTATCATATTAGTAAAGACTTCGGTGCCAAGAATACTCTAGTGCCACTGATCGCCAAGGCCAACATGGCCCTAAAGGTGTTGCACAAGTTCTGGATACCTTTAAGATCCACAAGATCTCAAGAAGTCGATTTGCCGATGAGGGGCGCAGAGGCACTCGTGGCTGAACGTTATGGATGGTTGTTGTATGCAGGCTTTGTTGGAGGTAGCACATGGCGAAATGAATTGACTGCTCTGCTGCCGTGGGCAGATGACGTTGTCGATTGGTGTCACCCATCTCAGAGGCTGTTCGAAATCCTTAAAGACAAGAACTTACTTAGCAATGAACAAGAATGTTATGCAGACAGCTTGAATGCCCTAATGCCCGACTGGAAAAGGAGAAGCGGGTACATTCATAGCATTGCTAGAGCATACTAGGCATTTCCAGCAAGTAGCCGAAGGCCTAGCCCCTAGACTTATGCTTTAGGCGTATCATTTCATCGAAGAAACCAAAGGTGTTGCCCTTGAAAGCGTGCGAGAACATTTCAGCTCCGCAAAGGTGCAGGCCAACTGCGTGAAATGACTCTTGTTGCACTTTCCAGTACTTTGGATCTTCGAAATTGGGCAGCGAGCCATAGTTATGGTATGTCAACTTGCCAGCCATTACTTCAAGGCTGAGGAGCAAGTCTAGATAACAGCGAAAGAGAATCCCAAATGCAATATGTTCCTTAACATGCGGATACCTCTTTGGCAGATCAATGAGCCACTTGAGTTCAGATAAGTTCTTTCGAAGACGAGGCTCAACAACACTTTCAAAAAACAAGGGTGCGTTGATATCGCTAGAAAAGTCCACAACCGCTCCACCGGCATATCTGGTCGGCTCTTCACCTATTTCTCCCGCCGTAAAACGTGTGGCCCAATTGCAGAGCGCTAGTTGCTTGAGAAACAATAGAAAGCGGTCTCTGTAAGCTGGGTTATCAATGTTGTCAGCGAAAATACGAAGAAATAGTTGAGGTGGTCCTTTTAGTTCCGGCAGTGTTGCACTTACCTGCTGTTGAAGAAGTTGTATCTCGCATAGCCAGTCTCGCTTGGCTGTCATTGTGCAGGGGTAAGCTGTTGACATTGTAGCTGCTGCTGCAAAGGGATAGACGAAGAGGAAGCCAGCCTTTGCTCGGACTTAGTGGGATCAGCATAGCTTGAACAACGTGCTAACAAGAGCAGGTGACTGCAAGCCTTGGGATACTGCCGATATCGCTGCTAATCGTGGACTTGCCAGTCTGGGTTAGTCTGAGAAGGCCATAGACAGCACTTGGCCTCAGCCATTCCAATCCATCTGGCACCTCAACTCGAATCAGCCCGGTTGATTCGGTGCTCGAACGACACCGATGCACAGTTCGCCTCGCGCACACTATTGAGGTGGCCTGGGTTTTCAGGACAGGGTCCAACGTTAACCTGTGAGGCGGGGCCCCGCCCCTGAGAGGGGGCTCCCACCCATTAACAAACGCCGCACCCATAGTCCCGAGTTCGAGGCCAAGGTTGCCATGGAGGCGATCAGTGGCCGCAAGACCCTCCAGGAGATCGCCGCTGATCATGCGGTGCACACGGTCCATGTGAATCAGGGGAAGAAGCAGCTGCTGGATAGGGCCACCGACCTGTTCACCCCGGGCAAGAAGACAAAGCCCGCCACAGTGGAACGGTGGTGCTGATCACGAGCGATGACCCAAGATGGAACGTTCAGATGTCATAAGTGCGATGAGACTCCGTAGCTTCTGTGTCGCAAGTTCAGCGTCATGCGGAAGTGATGTGAATACAACCTTCTTCCCTTGATCTAGACTCCATGGGCTGAATAGTTCTGCTGGAGCAACCTCTGGCTGTGACGGATCGACGGGATATGCAAGGAGCCCCCATGCCGCGTTGCCGACAGTTGGAGTATATCTAGCCAAGTAGGCAGCCATTTGGTAAAGATCCTCTCTCTGAGGGCCGTTCGGCGCAAGCCGAGACTTGTGCAGGCGCTTGTACTTCGCATCGGCCACGGCTAGAACATCGTTGTCTCTGCAGAGGACGGCATCAGGGATCAAGGTACCGAGCCCCTGCCCATCGACGTCACTACAGAGAAGCTTCTTGGAGGCGTTTCTCTCCCGAGTGCCGTGCTTCACATTTAGCGGAGTCGCTGCTTTACGGAGAAGGCTTAGTACATACATCTCCCATAGTTCGGCCACATCCAGAAGAACGCCTTTGGTTTCGCCACTTGCATCCACATCAGCAGCAAGTCCGCGTCGATTTGCGATTTGGCGAGATAACTCAGCAATCGGGGCAAACCTTACGGTAATCGGCGTATAACGAATATGATCTAGTTCAGCCTTTGTAGGTACGCGTGGACGTGGTCCTGTTACAGCCATCAAGTGTGGGATGAGTTCCTTTGCGCGAGTGGGCATCCATTGATCGTCAGGAACTCCGAGCCACCGGCGCAAAACGCAATAGGCGGCGATGATGGCATTGGATGCGGCGTGATCCAACGACCGTTCCGATCTGATGGAGACCACCTCCCTGCTTTTCGATGCAATCAATCGAATTGAGGCAGTGACATCAAGTCGCCCGCGGATCGTTGGACCTTTGCTCGCGACATCTCGGCGAAGAGCTGGCAAACCATGGCGCGCGGCCTCGACAAAACCGTGCGCCCAGACTGCTGCCAACAACTGCACAATGAAGGACTCGTCCTGGCGCAAATGCCCTGGCGACTCAATCAGTACAACAGAGGCTGCCTCTGACAGCCAGCTTCTAAGTGCAGCCAGGCCGAAGCGAGGCTCAATCGTCAAACAGTGGCCTTCAGAAGACAGGGAGCCCACGTACCGACCGGCCCACCATGTACCATCCCACGAGCAGTACACGATAGGTTCGTCATCATCGCGGTCGCCTGAGATCGGGACGACGAAATCACCGGTAGAAATGCTCGCTGCGACCCTCCGTAGCCAGTCAGCTTCTGCCGCCGTCGGCTGCGGGTTCAGCGGGGAACAGTCCTTAGCGATTAGTTTCATTCAATCACCGAAGACCTGAGAAAGACCTTGGCGAGCTTATCCAGCTCCCCATTCCGAGAATTGGAATCGAGCCCGGCCAAGTACTGTTCTAACAGAGGCAGCAGGGATAGCTTCCATACCTGAATAACTGGTTCAAGCGCTTTGCCATTCCTGTTCCAGAGATAGTTCTGCCTACGTGTTGGACGCAGGCCAAGGAAATTCCGGAGGAACACCACCACATCAAGAAGGTAGGTGTGTCCGATTTCATACTGGGAACCCAAAACATCACTGTTGTGAATCTCGCGATTCAATTCGGTGGCTGCACCTGCCAGTCCTCGAAAGTCAGCTTCTACCCGATCCCAGGAAATGCCGCAACCAAGATCATCCCATTTAGCTTCGGCAGCCGCGATAAGTGCCTCGGCGTCAAAGGGACACAATTCCCAAAGGAAGCGGCGACGCAGGGCAAAGTCAATCTGTTCAATGGACTGGTCGATCAGATTCATCGTTCCAATCACAAACAGATCATCTGGAATCCGCAACTTGAGTGTTTCCTCGTTCCCATTGCGCGCTGGCAATTCGATCGTCTGATTCCGATCCTCCAATAACGAAAAACACTCGCCCAACATCCGACTCAGGTCTGTTCGGTTCATCTCATCGAGAATCAGCACATGTGGAAGACGCACCTCTCTCGGTATCTTCTCGATGTCTTCGATTAGTCTTGGAAGGTAACCTGGCCGATATTCTGTTGCACCGTTATCAGAGATGTGCAAGCCACGTACAAAGTCTTCATAGCCGTAGGAGGGGTGAAGCTGTAAACGGTGCACATTGGTCTTGATGGCCTCTGTGATCTCTGCCTGTGATTTAAAATATCGAGCAGGCCCCCATTGTGAGAGTGCAACTGAATGGATAATTCGTTGAGCCATCTTTTTGGCTCGAAACGTCTTTCCAGTTCCTGGTGGGCCAAATAACACGATCTGTTTCTTGTACTGGATGACCTCAAGAGACGAATCCTTGTCCCAGGCTGCTTCCAACGGTGGCCAGTAAAAGTCGAGACTTTGATTCGGCAGCAATGCCTCGAGAGCTCTCCGGATTGCCAAAAGATTTCGATCTTCATTGTCCGATTCGTCTGGGATCAAACCTGAGAACTCTGCGATGACCCGTCTCTTATGACTTCCACTCGCGATGCGCTCAAATTCGTCAGGGAAAAGCAGGTGGAGCATCATGTGCCGGAGTTGCTTTGACTCTGCATCCTCGATGCCATTGACAAGCTCTTGGAAACGCCACGGATCCGCTGCTGTCTCCTGCTGCTCGGCGGAGTTGAGCTTCTTCCAGGCAATGGTGAAGTTGATAAGGAATGCGATTTCAAATGGTCGACGGGTGTTGTAACCCTGACCGCCGCTACCGATGCCATGCTCAAAGGCCTGGGAAACAAGACTGCTCTGAGGAAGACTGTCCCCAACCCAACCAAAAACTTCATTGACGACTTCCCGTTTTCGGATTCCACTGACACTCGAAGGGAACAAGAAGTACACACATAGGAGCTCGCCTGCAAGGCGAACCACGTCCTGGCCAGCTGGCCTGACCTGATCACGAAGCTTCTCGATAAAGGATCGATCACCTTCATCGGGGGCCTCTACAAAAGCTCGATGGATATGCTGCAGCAGTTCGGCCTGCCAAAGTGATTCGCCAGCAAAGACAAGAGAGCCATCCTGGAGCAGGCAGTTTTCGAGAAAGCACTTCGACGCTTCATAGATCTTTTGAGAGTCGTTTCCCGGAAGGCGTGCCATTATTCTATGTAAATGCGTGAGAGAGGGAAGTGATAAGGATATTCCCTATGGACGCTAGCATCCGGGAATGCGCATGAAACGACAGTTCAAATGCCCCGAGTATCAGGTGTTACACGGCCGGACTATTCTAAGCTCAAATGTGATCAGAATGTACAAATCTACGCCCATGGGCCATGGCTGCGCGCCATAGCGCAGAGACAAAGGCTGTCAATACCTGCACATTCTGGCATTCACACTCTTCATCCTAATGATGCAAGATGCCGGAGTGACTACTCGCCAAGAAGCGTAAAGTCCTCCGCCCAGACCAACACCCTGCACACTAAGAACCTCTTACTCAGAGCACCCCAAGCCCCTCCTTCAAACCCTCGGTGACAGCCGCCAGAAATGGTAGATCGAGGGTGTCGATCATGTCGCTCATCCTGTGGTAGTGCGGATTGCGCATGAAGGAGGTGTCGGTCACCATCACGGCGTCGTAGCCCGTATCCCAGAAGGGGCTGTGGTCGCTCAGGCGCACATCGGGAATCGCCCGACCGGCATCGGGCACCGGCAGCAGCTTGGTGACGACATGCCGCCCCATGCGGCTCGCGAGGCCCGGCAGCATCGCTGTAGCACCCAGGTTGCCGACTACGGCGATGAAATCACCCCGGTCGCCGTAGATCGCCCGCATGGCCGGGTGAGGGTAGTTCTGGGTTTCGCAGGTGTAGGCGAGCATTTCCAGGCTCACCATCAACTTGAGCTTCTGCCCGCTGGCCTTGAGCTCCCTGGCCAGGGCGGTGCTGCCGAACATGCCCCATTCCTCTTGGTCAAACCCCACGATCCACACGGGTCGCCGGGGCGGTTGTGCCTTCCAGTGCACCGCCAGCTCGACCAGAGCAGCCAGCCCGGAGGCGTTGTCATCGGCGCCGATCGAGTGCAGGGGGCCGTCGTAATGGGCTGCCACCAGCAGTGGATCCAGCTCCGGGTGCTGGCCGGGGAGCTTGAGAATCAGGTTGGTGCCCTCATCGATCCCTTCCGAGAAGCGGTGTTCTTCCAAGGGCCCAAGGGCGCCGAGCTGCTCTTTGAGATAGGCCCGAACCGCCATCAGGCCCATGGGGTCCCAGCGGGCATGGCGGGGCCGGGCCAGTTGCTGCAGGTGCTCCAGCAGTCGGGTGTGGTCTGGGGCGAGTTTGGAAGCGGGGTGAGCGAAGGTGATCCAGCAGCAGGGCCACGAAGCTTAGCCGCTTGACACCTGCACTGCAAGTGTGCATAATTAGGCCATGGTGAAGGTCTCCACTCCAGCTGACGCCCTCTACGGCCTCGAGGAGCTCCTCCTCGTCGCCGGCAAGCTGCTGGGAGAGGTGATCTCATCTCGCACCGTGCGTCTCTATGCCACCCAGGGGTTGATCGATCGCCCCGGCAAGGAGGGCCGCAGTGCCGTCTATACCCACCGTCACCTCCTGCAACTGGTGTTGGTGCGCGCCTTGGCCCGGCGCGGTCTCAGCCTCTCAGCGATTGCTCCCCTCTGCGTTCTGGCCGACCCCGATCTGGAGCAACAGCTGGAGCAGCTCGATGGGGAAGGGGCGGCGGCCATCGTTCCTTCCCCTCCTGCTTCCCGTGCCGCCCTCGACTACCTCCGGGATCTGCAGTCCTCAGAGGAATCCACCCCAACCAGTGACGACATTCCTGCGCACCTGTTGAGCAAAACCCATTCGCTCAGTCCCGTTCTCGGGATGCTCAGCGAACCCTTCTCTACCCAGGCCCGCTCCGAACGCTCCCCTTCCGGCTCCCGCTACGGGGGGAGCAGTCGAGAGGCCTCAAGCCGTTGGCTGCGCTTCACCCTTGCCCCCGGGATCGAAGTTCACGTCCGCGAATCCGTTTCTCTTCCTCCTGCCGGTTCCCGCCGTCAGCAGTGGCTCAAGCGCCTGCTGGATCGGCTCAACGAACTGATCGACGACCCCTTCAGCTGAATCTTTTTTTCCAAGTACCACCGCCTACTCAGCTATGACCCAACCCACCCTGCGCTTCCGGCCTCTGCGGCCGGCGGTGGCCTCTGATCGCCCGTCACGCCTTGATCTGCTGCTCACGATCACACCCCCAGCCCTTGACGTTGATCCCCAACGCCAGCAGCGGCCGCCGCTGAACCTGGCCCTGGTGATCGACCGCTCCGGCTCGATGAGCGGCACCAAGCTCAGCTACGCCCGCAAGGCGGCCCGCTTCCTGGCCGGGGAACTCACCAGCCGTGATCGCCTCGCCATCGTCACCTTTGACGATGAGGTGAAGGTGGTCGTGCCCTCCACCCCCGTCATCGATCCACAGCCGTTCATCGCTGCGATCAACACGATCCACAGCGGTGGCTGCACGGCCCTCTTCGATGGCTGGCTGGCGGGAGCCACACAGGTGGCCGAACACCTCGATCCCACCCAGATGAACCGGGTGCTGCTGCTGTCCGATGGCCAGGCCAATGAGGGCCTCACTGACCAGAATCAGATCGCCAGCAAGGTGGCGGGTCTGACCCAACGGGGAATCAGCACCAGTGGCTTTGGCCTGGGGGTGGACTTCGATGAAGACCTAATGGGGGCCATGGCCGCCGCAGGCGATGGCACCCTGGCCCACATCGAAACCCCGAGCCAGCTGGCGGATCTCTACGCCTCCGAGCTCCAGGGCCTGGCCACCACCTTCGGGCGGCGGGTGAGCATTGGTCTACGGGGCAAGCACGGCGCCGAGGTGGTCGATCTGCTCAACGACCTCAAGCCCACCGGCGCCGGCAACCATCAGCTCCCCAACCTGCGCACCGGCCAGGAGCTCAATGTGGGTGTGCAGCTCAAGCTGCCCGCCTGGATCCCCAATCAGGAGATGCTCAGCGTGCGCCTGGCCTGGGATGCCCCCGGTAGCAGCGAACGCCAGATCCTGATCGAGCATCTGCAGTTGCCGGTGATGGAAAGCGAAGAACTCGGGGCACTGGACCCCGATAAGGCGGTGGCCGAACAACTGGCTCTCTTCAAGGCCGACCGCGAACGCAGGCGCGTGATCAGCGAACTCGATCGCGGCGATCACGACACCGCAAGCCTCAGCCTGAGGAATCTGCGCGACAGTCTGTTGTCGATGCCCGCGACTCCAAGGATCACCCGCGAGCTGGACCTGCTCAACCAGAAACTGTCCTTGCTCAAGAGCGATCCCAAGCTCAGCCGGAAGCGCCTGAGCCGGGAGTCGATGCGGTCCAACACCAACGTCTGGGAGAGCGACGATGACCAGGCCTGATGTGGTGGCGATCGGGGATGTGCACGGCTGCGCCGCCTTGCTGGAGGAGCAACTTCTGCCGCATCTGGATTCAGGTGTGGAGCTGATCTTTCTCGGTGATCTGATCGATCGGGCCCCCGAACCCGATGGTGATCGCAAGGTGCTGGAGCGGATCTGGCAGCTGCAGGAGAACCCCGGCGCCTTTGGCCTGGCGGCGGTGACGGTGCTGCGCGGCAACCACGAGCAGATGCTGGTCGAGTCGTTGGCGTCAACAAAACGAGGACTCGCCTTCGAGCTGTGGCGCTGCAACGGCGGCGACCCCGCACTGCTGCCCCTGGCGCGCGAACACCGGGAGTGGTTCGAGCAATTGCCGGTCACGGCGGTTCGCGGCAACTACCTGTTTGTGCATGCCGGGGTGCGGCCGGGGGTTCCGTTGGAGCGCCAGGCCTTCGACGATCTGATCTGGATCCGCAAACCCTTCCTCTCCAAGCCCCATGGGCTGCCTTACACCGTGGTGCACGGCCATACGTTCCGCAACGACTACCAGGTGACCCGGTTGCCACATCGGATCGGAATTGATACGGGGGCATATGTGAGTGGAGTGTTGACAGCGATTCAACTTCCATTGAATATGCATGCATAACTAAGACTGGCGCGCTGCATGGTGTCAATAGCATGTGACAATGCACTCCCTTTGCTCACATAATTGGATGACATCGCTTAAGCCATGTAGAACTCGTAGAGATTCACGTGCTGAGCAGCTCGGCACAGTGTGTGCGAATGTAATCTTGCCATCCACCAGCCAACGGGAGCATCAATGATCCAAGTTGAAAATCTTCAGGACTTCGCAAATGGCTACAACCTGACTGCGCCAGTCTTTGCTCACGTGTTTCCTCGTAGTGGAAATAGTTTATCTTATTATCAGGACGTATTAGTTTTTAAAGGTAAAGATGGAATGTCGACTGAAAACAAATACCAGAATAGAAATAACTTTAGAAACGCTGGAACTATCATAAATCTTTTGCCACTCGATCGGAATGAGCGATATATCTTCGCAGGAGCTTACGATGTCTCTTCTGGCCCTAGGGAAACCGGACTCAATGCCAATGGAGATACCGTGTTTATAATTGAAAATACATTTAGTGACAACGCGATTAATAAATGGTTTGGCCGCGTGACCTTTAAGTGGAGTAGCCCATGCCGAAACAGATACTTAAATATTGGCAATACTGGAATGGGGTTTCAGTTTATTGAGATTAGAGAATTCCCCTTTGGCATATCCGATGTCCCCTTTCCAGGTTTTTACTCGTTTCACTTGAATCGGCAACAGTTTGATCTTCGAATTGGTGGAGGTGGAGCACCCACCTGGAAGGCGGCTCTCTCTTCAGTCGCGGGCATCTATGTGATCACAGATGCATCGACTGGCGACTCATACGTTGGCTCTGCATATAGCTCTACTGGCATGCAGAATCAGGGATTATGGGGGCGCTGGCGGGGATATGTCAACGGCGGTCACAATGGAAATGCAATGCTAAGAAGTCACATCAACGCGAATGGAGCAGACAACTTAATCTATAGCATTCTTCACACAATGGATTCAGGAAGCAGCAAAGATGATGTAATTAGACTGGAGTCCTTTTACAAGAAAGCATTCGGGACTAGGGTCCACGGCCTAAACCTAAACTGAAAGCCATAACTTCCTTTCATGTCTAATCCTAATTCCTCTCGCCCCATCACCCCCAGCCAGCTCTCCCTCTTCAGCCGCAGCCCCCGCATCGGTGCATGGTGGGAGGAGCTCAAAGCCAGAGGTCTTTTCACTGGCGAGCAGCCACCCCCCTCCTCCCTTGATGAGCAACTGTTCGCCGATGGCCTGCGCCTCGAGCAGGTGTTGCTCAACCAGTTGGAAGCCGAGGGCTATCGCATCGCCCGCCTGGCCGGCAAGCAGAACGAGGCTGATTACGTCGCCACCCGCGAGGCGATGCAAGCAGGGTTTGACTTCATCCATCAGGCCTCGCTGAACAACGGAGAGATCCGCGGCTCGGCCGATGTGCTGCGCAGGATTCCCCAACCCTCAGATCTCGGCGACTGGAGTTACATCCCGATCGAGTGCAAGCTGGCCAGTAAGCCCCGCACCACCTTCCTGGTCCAGGCCTGTGCCTACTGCGAACTGCTCACCCCACTGCTGGGGCACCGGCCCGATCGCTTCGAGTTGTTTCTCGGTGGTGGCCGCTTCCAGACCTACGACATCGATCGTTTCTGGGCCTGGTACCAACAGCTCCGCAACCGCTACCGCGATTTCTGTGCCTCCTTCGATTCCGCCTCACCACCGGAGGATGAACCCGGTGATCACGGCAGCTGGAGCGCCTTCATTGAGGAGCGCCTGATCGCCGAGCGGGATCTGGTGTTGGTGGCGAACATGCGCCAGAACCAGCGCCTCAAGCTCAAGGCCGCCGGCATCCACACGATCGAGCAGCTAGCCGAACTGCCTCCCGGCGCCAGCATTGCTGGCCTGGCGGCCGAGGCCCTTTTCGAGCTGCGTCAGCAGGCCCAGCTGCAGCTCACCCCCCACGGCCCCGATGGCAAGCCCGCCTTCCTGGTGCGCCCCCTGCAGCCGGGCAAGGGCCTGGCCGCCCTGCCCGCCGCCGATGCCGGCGACATCTGGTTCGACATGGAGGGCATCCAGGATGCCGTTGCTGCCAAGAAGCTCGAATACCTCTTTGGGGCCTGCTACCGGGAGGTCCCGGCTCAGCCGGCAGCCTTCATCGCCTGGTGGGGTCATAGCCCCCTGGGAGAAAAGCGGGCCTTCGAGGGGTTTGTGGATTGGGTGGAGGAACGACGGCGCCGTCATCCAGCCTTGCACGTCTACCACTACGCCAGCTATGAGAAGTCGGCGATGCGCCGCCTCTCCCAGCAACACCAGACCCGTGAGGCGGTGATCGACGACTGGTTGCGCAGCGATCTGCTCTGCGACCTGCTGCCGATCGTCACCCGCTCGATCGTCCTCGGTGAGGGCAGCTACTCGATCAAGAAGGTGGAGGGGCTCTACATGGGCCCTCGTGGCGCCGATGTCACCAACGCCGGTGATTCTGTTGTCGCCTACCTGCACTGGCAGTCCTCCGGTGAGCCTTCCCTGCCGGGACCCGCCCCAGAAGGCAGCCCCAGGCTTCAGGCGATCGAGGACTACAACCGCGACGACTGCGTCTCCACCGTGCTGCTGCACGACTGGCTGCTGGAGCTGCGCCGCGCCCAGGGCCTGCCCGAGCAACCGCTCGAGCATCCGGAGGAGGAACGCCCTGAGGCCGAACCCTGGCCCCTGGAAGCCCTCAGCGCCCGGTTGATCGCCGAGTTGCCCGAGCAGCTCCAGAGCGATCCAGCCGCCAATGCCCCAGAAGCCGAACTGATCGCCCAGGAAGAACTGGGTTCACGGAGCCTCAGCTGGCGGGTGCAGCGCCTGCTGGCCCAGCTGCTGCCGTTCCATCACCGCGAGGCCAAGGTGGCCTGGTGGGCCTACTTCGACCGCAGGGGTAAGGCCCTGCAGACTCCTGAGGATCTCGACGCCGATGGCGAGGCCATCAACGGAGCCGTCTGGCAAAGCGTTGAGAGCGTGCCGAGTCCCAGAACCGGCTCCGACTGGCACACCTTCTGCTTCGATCCGAGTCAGACCCTCAAACTCCATGTCGCCCAGGGAGATGGGTCCATCAAGCTGGAGATCCCCGAGACCGGCCAGAAGCTCCAGGCCGTGGTGATCGACGGCGAGCGGGGCACCCTCACCCTCAAGTACCCCTGGAGCGCCAGAGACAAGCGGCAAGCCGCCGGCCAGGCGGTGGAGCTTCCCAGGGGTCCCATGGCCCTGATCAAGGTGCCCGAGGACATCAGCGAGCTCCTACGGGACAGCCTGCTGGCCCAGGCCGAGAGCTGGGTGGATGGTGGCAAGCCCATCCCTGCCGCCATCGTTCACCTGCTGGAGCGCCGTGCCATTGAGCCCCTGATCGGGCTCAATGCTGCCCTCGCAGCCGATCCGAGCGCTTTGCCCGCCCAACTGGCGGAGTTTCTGGCCTCCCACAGCGATCTGACCCTGGCGCTCCAGGGGCCCCCAGGCACGGGCAAAACCACCGTCACCGCCGAGGTCATTGCCGAGTTGGTGGAGCGCGGTCTGCGGGTGGCGATCAGTTCGAACAGCCACGCCGCGATCAACAACCTGCTGCTCAAGGCCCACAGCGCCTGCGCCACCCGTGGCCTCAGCCAGCAGGTGGTGAAGTGCAGCACCGCCAAGGACGACAAAGGCCTGGTCGGCCAGCCCGTGGCGCTCTGCAAACCCGATGCGCTCACAGGTTCGATGGCCGTGGTGGGCGGCACGGCCTGGATGTTCGCTCGCCCCGTGATGGAGGAGCTCTTCGACTGGCTGGTGGTGGATGAGGCGGGGCAGATGTCCCTGGCCAATCTGCTGGTGATGGCTCGCTGCGCCCGAGGAATCCTGCTGGTGGGCGACCAGCAGCAACTGGCCCAGCCCAGCCAGGCCGATCATCCGGGAGAAAGCGGCAGCTCCTGCCTGGAGTATCTGATGCAGGACAAGGCGGTGGTGCCGGCCGATCGGGGCGTGTTCCTGGCCACCAGCTGGCGGATGGAACCCTCGCTCACCGCCATGGTGTCGGCGCTCTTCTACGACTGCCGCCTCAAGGCCAGCCCCGCCAATGCCATCAACCGGATCGAGTGGCGGGAGCCCTTCACCGGCAGCAAGGGTGGAGTCCTCCCCAGCCAGGGGTTGGTGTTTGAGGCGGCTGAGCACACCAGCTGCAGCGTCTGCTCAGAGGAGGAGATCGAACGCATCGCCCAGCTAGTGGAAGCCTTGCTGGGTTCCAGTTACCGCCATGCCAGCAGTGGCGCTGAACGCCGTGGGCTGTTGACCCCAGACGACATCCTGGTGACCGCCCCCTACAACGTGCAGGTGAACCGGCTCCAGCAAAGGTTGGGCAACCGGGCACGGGTGGGAACGGTGGATCGATTCCAAGGCCAGGAGGCCCCCGTGGCCATTCACTCCCTCACCGCCAGCGACGGAGACGCCGCCCCCCGGGGCCTGGGTTTCCTGCTGCAGCCCAACCGGCTCAATGTCGCCATCAGCCGTGCCCGTTGCCTCTCGATCGTTGTGGGCTCACCCGGCCTCGTCACGGGTATCGCCAACACGGTGGAGGAGGCGGAGCAGATCAATCGGTTGTGCCGATTGGCCCAAGTTCCTATGGAAGGATGATCTCAGAGATTTCAACTGAACTGACTTGGATTCCCTTCTCAATCCATTGAGGAATAGCCTATTTTGGTCAATTGTGCCACTGACGTGATCCTCTTGAACTTGAAGTGATCGAGATGGAGAGGCGTCAACTTCCCCGGCAGAGGGGGAGACAGAGCACCTAAGCTGAAGAAAGTGCGCTTCTATCATTTGTTCTACATCGGAGAAATCTATGTCGTTCAACGTCAAGTCTTGGCTGGTAGATGCGGTGGTCGATGCAGTACTAGCCAAGCCATCTGGCTCACGCCACGGAATCACTGGTTTCTGGCTCGCATCGCTGAACCGCGTACGCAATGAGCGCATCCTGAGGATTGGCACGCTCAATGGGCATCACTTCTTACTTGCCGCTGAGATTGACCCGGTTGCGACGCACGTGATGGACCCAAAGCGTCTTGATGAGTACGTCGAGCACGAGATCCTCAAGCACTCGAAAGACAAGGACTCCCTCTCCATACAAGCCGCTCGCGCCCACGTAGAAGAATGCATCGAGAAGGGGCGCATCGTCGTCGCCTTCCGGAATGCTCGTGCATTCACCGGAGGATTCAAGAGCAATGGGCGCAACTCCATCTGGTACGAGGAAGATCGGTGACATTGAAACCCAACTCAGCAGCCCAAGACCTCACACCCCATGCCTACACACCCCAAGGCCCGCCTGACCCCCATCGGTCGGGAAAGCCCTCGCCGCCAGCGATGGCGACGCCGCCCCCCGGGGCCTGGCAACGGGGATTGCCAATACGGTGGCGGAAGGGGAGCAGATCAATCGGTTGTCCCGGATCAGGCAGGAAAGCCTTTGTGGTAGCGGCCAGTGGATTGGTAGCGAATCCGCTGATTGATCGCGTCCATGCTGAAGTCAAACAATTCACCGTCGTTGAGGTCGATAAACTGACCGGCAAGCAAGAGGCCGTGTTCGACCGTCTCCACCAGCTGGCCATAGTCGATTCGGTAGAGGTGCGCGTGGTTCCCATAGGAGTCCTTGATGGCCGCGAACAACTCTGAAAGGTTCTCGCTGAACTCCTCATCAAACACCTCATCGGAGGACATACCCTCCGGCAGGTTGTAGGCCGTGGGGCGCAGCAAGGGAACACTGTCCGGCACGACAACCTCCTCCTCCGGTGCATAGACCATCGGACAGCTGCCACGGGTTTCGAGCATCCACTCCAGAAGCTTGTCCAACCCCTCCGCATCAGCGGTCATCAGCGCCATTTCACCGTCCTCGTCCGGCTGGCTCTTCACCCAGTCGATCGCTTGGATGGCTGCAATGGCGTGGCCTTCGTTCATCCATGGCAAGAGATCCAGCAAGGAAAAACCACCGAACCCCTCATCCACAAGGCTGTCGATGCTGCGGGTCGTGCTGTCGAGCTGATTGAGCCACCGCAAGGTCGCTGGAGCGAGATCAGTCATGGTGCGGCCGGGAGCAAGGAAGCCGGGCAGTCTACCTTATTCTCACAGTTGCAGTGGCACTGTTGTCCTTTTGAGTTTTAAGCTCGGGCTGGGTCCAGGCCTGGGAGCTCTGGCTTGCGAAACACACGGCAGAGCGAGATAAACCATCGGCATGGCTCCAGCCATGCCCACTGCGTCGGCTCGAGCATCTCCGCCTCATCAATCTCTGTGGAGCCATGGCTTTGCCGTCCCAGCTGCCCCAATAACCACCAGGGCTGGTGATGATCTGCTGATCTTCCCAATGAGAAGGGCGCCCCGTGTCGGGCGCCCTTGGGCCGGTTGCAGGGCTTGGGCTCGCGCTGCCCTGGTCGAGGCCTCTGATTCATTGATAGATCCGATTGACCGTGGCGTCAGTACGGCAAACCGATCCACCGCAGCGTGGCCGTCTCCAGTGTGGGTTTGGTCCCCTCAGACTCACTCCCTGCGAAACCCCTCAGCCAGTAGTCAGGTCACTCAGATTGGGAGAAGCCCAATCGGATCCGCAGGCGTCGCTGATGTGTGGCCGCTACTCGCTCACCACCACGATCGATCAGTTGCTGCCAAGGCTCAAGGGTCCGCTGCCGGAGGGTTTCCTCGAGCAGTACCAGCCCCGGCAGCAGGTGCGGCCCGGCGAACCGCTTCTGATCCAGCGCCAGCAACAGGGCCGACTGGAGGTGGGCTACGCGCAGTGGGGCCTCGTGCCGAGCTGGCTGAAGGACACCCGCGGCAAGAGTCGGCCAATGAATGCCCGCAGCGAGACGGTGAGCCAGAAGCCTTTCTTTCGTGGTCCCTGGCGCCATCACCGCTGCCTGCTGCCTGCCGATGGCTTCTACGAATGGAGGCCGCCGCCGGAAGGGGAAGGCCATGGACCCAAAGGGAAGAAGCAGCCCTTCTGGATCCGCCGTCAGGACGGCGCCCCCTTCTGGCTGGGCGGCCTGTGGGACCACTGGATCGCTCCCGATGGCAGCGAACTCCAGACCTGCTGCATCCTCACCACCACCCCCAACGCCCTGCTGCGTCCGATCCACGACCGCATGCCGGTGGTGATCAACGATGGATGGGAAGAGGCCTGGTTGCTGCCGGAAGACGCAGCCGAGCTGCGGGGGCTGGAGGCGCTGATGGCCCCGTGGGATCCCGCCGGCTGGGAGGCGATTCCTGTCGACTGGTTGTGATCTGCAAACTCGCTCTGGTCATCGATTGATGAAGAGGCGCCCATTCCTGAGGTGCTCAATCCCCAAGCTTCTTGTCGAGCCACTGTGTCACTACGTAGACACCGATAAACATCGGCAGATACGCGATCCACATGTTGGGGAGATCCAGCTCTGAGTTGTTGATCAGAACAAGCCCGCCATAACTAATCAGGCCATAGATCAACGCTCTACGTAGTGGTCCAACAAGCTTCTTCAAGTGAGATGAAACAGTGGCTCTTTTATGCTATCTGCATTAGAAATCACGGCGCCAACCTTGGCGGGATCGCGTCTTCTGAGCCCCATGAGGAGCGGCTGAGGCTCGCGAGGGGGCTCACACCCAGGACAATCTTCTGATGCAAAAGTTTCAGAAGGGCCACGGCGATCGCAGCCACAGGCGCAGGCATCGAACCGATCCGTTCATGCGCCACGTCCTGACCCTCTCGCTGGCCTGTGGGTCGCTGGCGGCTCCGGCGCTGGCGGCTGAATTGGAGGCGTGCCGGAACCTGCTGGATCAACGCAATGCCCTGTCCGAGCAGGCCATGAAGGCCGAAATCGCCCTGATCCGCACCATCCGTGAACGGATCTGCCCGCTCCTCAGCCAGCAGGCCGATCGGGCCAATGCCAACGACCGCAACGAGCAGACCATCGACTACCAGGCCCTGATCGAGTGCCGCCACAAGGCGGAAGAACAGCTGCTGCGCAGCCAGCGGGTTCTCTACGTCAACCGCCAGCGCTTCAGGTTCTACACGGCGGCTGGAGCCGAGCTGGCTCGGCAAGCCGATGGGCTGATGCAGCCGTTGCGGGATCGGGAGTGCTCCCAGCTGCGTTGATCAACAGCCTGAGGGCAAATGGCCCGCAAGGCCCTTGACCCTGAAGTGGCTACAGGCTGTTTGATGGGGCTTGGATGGCCTGACCATGGCGGAACCTTGCTGCAGCAGCGGAACCAGCGGGCAGACGGCTGGAGCCACCACGGGGCCGCAGCCGGAGCCGGCAAGCGTCAAGGAAGCGCTGTTTCGGATCAGCGCGATGGATTGCGCCACGGAGGAAGGCGAGATCCGCCATGCCCTCGCAGGTGTTGACGGCATCCGCGGCCTGAGGTTCCTGCTGGCCGAGCGCGTTCTGGCGATCGATGCAGAAGTAGCAGCGCTCAACTCCGCCCTTGCGGCGATCCGCCGGCTGGGATTCAACCCGGAGCCGATCAGCACCGATCAGCGGCCGTCCGCCGCCCAGACCCGCGCCGAACGGCGATTTGAACGACTCCGCCTGGCGGGCTCCCTGGCGCTGGCGATCACGGCGGAGCTGCTGCATCTGGTCGTTCCCCCCTTCCCGGGCCATGAGCTGTTGGAGATCGGGATCGCCATCGCCGCGATCGCCCTGGCGGGTTTCTCCGTGTTTCGCAAGGGCCTTGCGGCCCTGCGCCAGGGCCGGCTCAACATCAATGCATTGATGAGCGTGGCGGTCACGGGCGCCTTCCTGATCGGCCGCTTCCCGGAAGCCGCCATGGTGATGGCGCTCTATGCCGTGGCCGAGGCGATCGAAGCGCGGGCGGTGCAGCGGGCCCGCCAGGCGATCACCAGCCTGATGGCCCTGGCCCCCGATGAGGCGGAGATTCGCCAGAGCGATGGCCGCTGGCAACGCGTCTCCGCCAGTGCTGTCGCCATCGGAGATGTGGTGCGCGTCCGCCCGGGTGAGCGCCTGCCGCTCGATGGCACGGTGCTCTCCGGCGTGAGTGCGATCAACCAGGCGCCGATCACCGGCGAAAGCCTGCCGGTCGACAAAGGCCCAGGTGATGAGGTGTTTGCGGGCACGATCAACCAGGGCGGCGCCCTGGAAATCCAGGTGACGGCGCCTGCTTCGCTCAGCACCCTGGCGCGCATCATCCACGCCGTGGAGGAAGCCCAGGCCTCCCGTGCTCCGATCCAGCGCTTCATCGATCGCTTCGCGGCCCGCTACACCCCGGCGGTGTTCGTGGTGGCCCTGGCGGTTGCTCTGCTGGCGCCGCCCTTGCTGGGTTTCACACCCCTGCAGGCGATCTACAAGGCGCTGGTGCTGCTGGTGATCGCCTGTCCCTGTGCCCTGGTGATCGCCACTCCGGTGACGGTGGTGAGCGGCCTGGCCACAGCCGCCCGTCGCGGCATCATCATCAAGGGCGGTCTTTACATCGAGGAGGCCCGCAAGATCAAGGTGCTGGCGCTCGACAAGACCGGCACGATCACCCTGGGCCAGCCCAAGCTGGTGGCCTTTTCCCCTCAGCAAGAAACGGCAGACGCTGGCGTTCTCAAACAGTGGGCCAGCAGCCTGGCGGAGCGCTCCGACCATCCGGTGTCGCGGGCGATGGCCGTTGGCCTCGATGGCGAGCGGTTGGCTGTGGAGGCCTTCGAGGCCCTGCCGGGGCGCGGGGTGCGCGGCGTGATCGCGGGCCGCCATTTGATGCTGGCCAACCACCGCTGGATCGAGGAGCTAGGGCTTTGCTCCAGCGCACTGGAGGCGTCGATGCAGGTCCATGAGCGCCAGGGCCGCTCGCTCAGCCTGCTCGCGGATAACAGCGGCGTGCTCGCCCTGATCGCCGTCGCCGACACCGTTCGGCCCAGCTCGGCGGCGGCCATGGAGGCCCTGCGGGCCCTGGGCGTCACACCGGTGATGCTCACGGGTGACAACGCAGCCACCGCCGGCGCGATCGCAGCCCAGGCCGGCATAGAGCAGGTGAAAAGCAACCTGCTGCCGCAGGAGAAGCTCGAGGCGGTGGCTGTCCTGCAGGCCCGCTATGGATTCGCGGCCATGGCAGGCGATGGCATCAACGATGCGCCGGCCCTGGCCAAGGCGGACATCGGCTTTGCGATGGGGGCAGCCGGCACCCACATCGCCATCGAAGCGGCCGATGTGGTGATCATGAATGACGATCTGATGCGCGTACCGGAAACGATCGCCCTCTCTCGCCGCACCTTCACCATCCTGCGCCAGAACATCGCGCTGGCCCTGGGGATCAAGGCCCTTTTTCTGGTGCTCACCGTGGCCGGGAACGCCACGATGTGGATGGCGGTCTTCGCGGACATGGGCACGAGCTTGATCGTGATCGCCAATGGTCTGCGACTGCTCCGCACACCCATGCTCGGAAAGATCAAGGGCTCAGCGTGGTCGGGAACGATCAGATCTGAGCCTTGTCGATGCGAGCCGAACGGTTCAACTCCATAAGGATGCCGCAGGTCTTCACCTCATCCGGTTGCTGACAAAGCCCTCTGAGCTGCCGTAGCTGATCCTGGAGTTTGTGCAACTCATTCACGCGGGCATCGACCTCTGCAATCTTCTCGTCCAGCAGGGCATTCACCGTCAGACAGCTTCCGGATGGTGTGTCGAGCACCCCAATCAGGATGCGGACCTCCTCCAGGCTCATGCCAAGGCTGCGGCAGTAGCGGATGAAGCGCAACTGCTCCACATGCCGCGGCGTATAGAGGCGGTAGTTGCCATCCGTGCGTTGCGGCACCGGCAGCAAGTGCTCGCGTTCGTAATAGCGAATGGTTTCGATCTTGACCCCGGTGGACCGTGCCAACTCGCCGATCTGCATGGATTCATCCCCTTGGGTAGGCAAGTCGGGCGGGCAAGCCTCCCTTGCGCAACGCTAGGCCCTTGACCCTGAAGCCACTTCAGGCTTTTCGATGGTTGCATCTCCTCCTCTCGACCTCTGAGCTGGCGGTGATCCCTTCCCCAGGGCGAGGTCAGGCCAGCCATGCCCCAGCAGGATCGCAGCCACCCTCGCCTTAGCCTCCAGCTCCGCTGGCGTCGCTTCATGCCTGATGCACCGCTGGGCACGGCCCCGCGCACCAATGACCAGACGGTGGAGGTGCCTGCCGGCCTGGGCATGCTTCGCACCTTCCTGCGGGTGCTCGGCCCTGGCTACCTGGTGGCCGTGGGCTACATGGATCCAGGCAACTGGGCCACGGATCTGGCGGCTGGCTCCCAGTTCGGCTATCGCCTGCTCTGGGTGATCGGGCTCTCCAGCCTGATGGCGATGGTGCTCCAGTCGCTCTGCTGCCGGCTGGGCATCGCCACAAGGCTGGATCTGGCCCAGGCCTGCAGCCAGCTTCTGCCGCGGTTCTGCCGAATTCCCCTGTGGTTGCTGGCCGAGGTGGCGATCATTGCCTGCGACCTGGCCGAGCTGGTGGGCAGCGCCATTGCCCTGCAGCTGCTCTTCGGTCTTCCCTTGCCCTGGGGTGTGGGCCTCACGGCCGCCGACACCCTGCTGCTGCTGGCCCTGCAACGCTTCGGGATCCGCCGGCTGGAGGCCCTGGTGATTGCCCTGGTGGCCCTGGTGGGGGGCTGTTTCGCGGTGGAGATGTTCCTGCTGCAGCCGGACTGGGGCCAGGTGGGCCAGGGCTTCATACCCCAGGCCGCCAGCCTCAGAGACGGGCAGCAGCTGTTTTTGGCGGCCGGGATTCTCGGGGCCACGGTGATGCCCCACAACCTCTATCTGCACTCCTCGCTGGTGCAAACCCGCCGCTGGATCGGCGGCCAGGTGGCGCAGCGCAGGGCCCTGGCTTTCAGCACCTGGGACACGCTGATCGCCCTCAGCCTGGCCTTTCTGATCAATGTCTCGATCCTGGTGCTGGCCGCCGGCAGCTTCTACGGCCGGTTGCCGCAGCCGGTCACCGACCTCAGCGAGGCCTACCGGTTGCTGACTCCCATGCTGGGCACGTCGCTCGCCAGCGTGCTGTTCGGGGTGGCCCTGCTGGCGGCGGGCCAGAGCTCCACCCTCACGGCCACCATGGCCGGCCAGATCGTGATGGAGGGGTTCCTGCAGATCCGTCTGCCGGACTGGAAGCGGCGGCTGCTCACCCGCGGTCTCGCCTTGATCCCGGCGATGGCCACGGTGATCCTGTTCGGGGAAAGGGCTACCACGAACCTGCTGGTGCTGAGCCAGGTAGTGCTGTCTCTGCAGTTGCCGTTCGCGGTGATCCCGCTGGTTTGGTTCTGCGGACGGCGTGGCCTGATGGGTGAGTTGAGGGCACCGCTTTGGCTACAGGCCATGGGCTGGCTCTGCGCCAGCGTCATCGTCCTGATCAACCTTTCGCTGCTGAGTGCTGTCGTGCGGGGCACCTGAGCCCTGGACAGCCTGCTTGAACCAGTCAACGAAGCTTCCATCCATGGAGCGGAGGCTCCTTACGGCGCGATCTGTCACCCGAGAGAACCCTTGGTCGTGGCCTCTGATTCATCAATGGAGCCGATAGGCCATGGTGTTAAGCAGGCAACCTCACTCCTGGTCCACCTCATCACCACTGGGGACTGCAGGGTCTCCAGCCCGCCTTGCGCTTCTCATCCCAGAGCTTGAGGGCCTCAGCCCGGCTCAGCTCTCGGCGTGATTTCAGCAAAGGGATCTCCTGATCGGGCAGCAGCTCACAGGTGATGACCTCGGCCTTTGGTTCTGTCAAGTGACATCCGGAATTAGTGCTGGACCAGTTTTCGCTGTCGCCTGACATCCTGAATGAAGACTACGGGCACTTCTGCCCTGACACTTGAGGACATGGAATCAGAGGACTATGAGTCAAACCAAGAAAGTGTCAGGCCAAGGGCATCGATTTGATCCATTACGATTTTGTTGAGAACACGGCCTAGAACTACCTGTGGTTCATCAGCACGAATTGGGACGACCGAATGTTGGATGGTCTTCGATTGATTCGACCCTTTGACGATTTTGCGCCTGATCAGGGAGTTTCCTGCTTCCAGTCCACAAACATAGGCTCTTTCCTGACAAAGACCTTTGGCACCATGCTCTTTGTCGCCCATCCGCACCCAATCACCAGCGCAGACGATCGTCTCTACTGAGGTTTCCAAGGGTGGGCGCTTCCTAAAACTGCCGGGAGAGAAGTGAGACACAGAATCTGGATAACGCCGTACCTCGTAATCAACTACCTTCGCGTTCCTAAATTCAGGGTGAGCAATTGGAAGCAAGTCATGCATAAGTCGATCAACAATCTCTTGATCATTCATCACTGCGATGACAGATGCGTTGTAAAAGTCGCTTGCAATCACGGAACCCTGCGGCTGGTCATGACCCCATAGCGCCCGCTCCGATTCCTTTTGCAGTTGGTCAAGCATGAAAAAGGTGCCTCCAGCGCCCTTCAGCGATTCGAAGCGAGAGAAAACATTGGCTGGGTAAGCGATTGGAACATAGCGATCCAGCCAAAGACGTGTTGAAACGACATCGATCGAACCGAGAGAAGCAGCGGCAACAAGCTCTGGCGCTGCTTTGCTGCATTCTGGCGATTGAGACATCAGGGATTTAAGTCCTTTAGCACCCACCGCTAAAACCACAGCATCGACGTCATCAATCACCTTGACTTCATTTGTTGTTACACTTTGAATTTCAACCGAGCTTATGCGTTGCGTCTCAGGTGAAACATTCAACCGTGTCACGAAGGTTCCCCCAAGGACGCGTAGATGATGGCGTGACATCAGTCTTCGAGCGAGAGGCTCAAACAGTTGTTCGGCAATGCTTTTTGAATTAATCCAACGAACATCAAACGAGTCTTGATGCGCCAGGGCATAGTAATAGAGGAGCTCCATAGTGACAGCGGCCGAAACTTCTTCGGGAGGCTTGAACAACCCAACCAGCAAGATCGGTCGCAAGAAATCATTAATTTGTCGATCGCTGATGCCAAGCTTTATAAACAGTGATTGTGCACTAAGGTTGTCGTATTTCTGGAAAACCTTGTCGCTGCGATAGAGGTCCAGCATGGCATAGAGAAGTCCTGCGATGCTGAGTCGATCTTGAATGGGAAGTCGCTTGAAGTTTTTGATTGTTGCAATCACTTGGCCTAGGGGGCTTGGCCATTGGGGTGATTCTCCAAAAACAGGAGCTGTTGCTTCCAATCCATCGGGTGACCAAAAAGCACTGGTTGTGAAGTCAGTGAAAATATTGCCAACTTCGAGCTCTTCTGTGAGGGCATTGATGTTGGGATAGTCCTTCCAAAAGCCCCTGGTTCCAGCCTCAAAGGGTTTACCGCTTTTGGTTGTGATTGGTTGACTGCCGGTTGGATCGAGCATCCCATCGATCAAGGTCACGTCAACGCCGGCTTCGCAGAGTGTCTTTGCGGCACCCCAGCCAGCCCATCCGCCTCCGATGACGACCACATGAGATTGTTTTCTGTCGGGCATGGTGTCGTCTGGCATGGCTCGTTCTAGCTGGCAGCGGCGGTGTGAGCGGTTTTGGCGGTCGCGACGCCCGCCAGGGTCGATAGGGTGCCGCCAGCGAGTGTGCGCGGATGACTGAATCAGCACGGGACGAGGGCCAGGCCCCACCGGCGGGCTGGAGCCAACTCACAGCGATCAACACCGCCAAAATGCTCACGATTGTGCTGCTGCTGGTGCTGGCGGCCGTGGTCGGGGTGAAGGACATGCGCCAAGTGGTCTATCTCAGCCTGCACATCAGCTACTGCCTCTGGTGGCTGCTGGAGCAGTGGCTGTTTCCCGAGCGGGCTCGGCAGCTGTTCAGAGAGCGTGTGGGGGTGGTGGGGTTTGGCTTCGCCCTGCTGTTCATCGGAGTGCTCTACAGCCTGCCGGGGCTGCTGGCTTTTCTCAATCCCGTACCGATCTCCCAGGCCGCCGTGGCCGTGGCGCTGGGGCTGTTCAGCTTCGGCAGCCTGATCAACGCCAGCGCCGATGCACAGAAAACCACCGCTAAAGCGATGGGTGCTGGCCTGGTGAGCGACGGCATCTGGCGGCGTGTGCGCCATGTGAATTACCTCGGCGATCTGCTGCGCTACATGAGCTTCGCGGTGGTGGCCGGCAACGGCTGGGCCTACCTGGTGCCGGCTCTGGTGCTGCTGATCTATCTGCAACGCATTGGCCAGAAGGAAGTGCAGATGGCGGCGAAGTACCCGGAGTTCAGCGCCTGGCAGCAGCACAGCGCTCGGCTTTTGCCAGGCCTCTGGTGAGGCCCACGCAGCCGGCATCACCCGTGGCAAGCAGCTGGTGATGCCGATGTACACCAGATTGCGATGCAGCATGGGTTAGCAAAGGGATCACCTCGGCGGGGTATTCGCTGCCCTGGCTCTTGTGGCTCGTGCAGGCATTGGCCGGCACGAGGGTGCCGAGTTCGCCCCTGGGTTCCGGGCCACGAAAGATACCCCCACCCTGTCGCCTGATCAGGCGGCGCCCTTCGTTGGCCCGCTCCACACTGAATGGTGGGCCACCGGCCCGTGTCGTACGCCTGAGCTCGATGCCAGCACCGATGGTTGCCGCCAGCACCCCCATCAGCGTGGACCTTGAGCAGGGGAAGGAGTACTTCTATTGCGCCTGCGGAAGGTCGGCTGACCAGCCCTTCTGCGACGGCTCCCATCAGGGCACCGGGTTCAGTCCCCTGGCCTTCGTGGCCGAAACGAGCGGCAGGGCCGTGCTGTGCCGCTGCAAGCAGACCGCCACTCCGCCTTACTGCGACGGCAGCCACAGCCAGGTGCCGGCCGATCGGGTCGGATCGCTCTACAGCGTCCACGCGGATCAGCCCAAGCCCGAGCTGGTTGATGCGATGCCGACGCCCCAGCCCACGCCGGAAGAGCCCAGCGTGGCGCTGATCCACGAGCTGGCCGAACATGGCCTCGATCGGGTAGGCCTCGAGGGGCCTCTGGCGGCCATGGGCGTACCGCGCTCGCAGCTGCCTTGCTGGGACGACATCCAGATCCTGGTGGCCCAGCTGGCCCGCCAGCCCCTGCCAAGCGAGACGGCGGTTGGCACCGAGCTGGTGATCGGCCCCCAGGCGCGGCGACCCCTGCGACTGGAGCTTCCCTTGCTGGTCTCCGACATGAGTTTCGGGGCCCTTTCCGAGGAAGCCAAACTGGCCCTGGCCAAAGGGGCGGAGCTGGCCGGGACGGCGATCTGCTCCGGGGAAGGCGGGATGCTGCCGGAGGAGCAGGCTGCCAACAGCCGCTACCTCTTCGAACTGGGTCCGGCCCGGTTCGGCTACCGCGAGGAGCTGCTGCCGTTGGTGCAGGCCTTCCACTTCAAGGCCGGCCAGGCCGCCAAGACCGGCAGCGGCGGCTACCTGCCCGCCAGCAAGGTCACCGCCCGCATTGCCGCCATCCGTGGCTTGCCTGAAGGCCAGCCGATCCACTCACCTCCCACCTTCGTCGATCTCCACACGCCGGGGGATTTCCGCGCCCTCGCCGATCGGGTGCGGGAACTCACCGGTGGCATTCCGGTGGGCTTCAAGCTCAGTGCCCAGCACATCGAGGCCGACCTGGACTTCGCCCTCGAGGCCAGCGCCGATTACCTCATTCTCGATGGCCGCGGCGGCGGCACCGGCGCCGCTCCCCTGCTGCTGCGCGATCACATCGCCGTGCCCACCATCCCTGCCCTGGCGCGGGCCCGGGCCCACCTCGACCGCCGGGGTGCCAGCGGCCGCGTCACCCTGATCGCCACCGGCGGACTGCGCACTCCGGCCGACTGCGTCAAGGCCCTGGCCCTGGGGGCCGATGGGATCGCCCTGGCCAATGCTGCGATCCAGGCGATCGGCTGTGTCGGCGCCCGGATCTGCCACACCAACCGCTGCCCTGCGGGCATCGCCACCCAGGATCCACAGCTGCGCCGCCGGCTGGAGGTGGAGCATGCCGCCCAGCGGCTGGCCAGGTTCCTGCAGGCGGCGGTGGCGCTGATGCAGGTGCTGGCACGGGCATGTGGCCATGACCATCTGCGCGGCTTCTCCAGGATCGACCTGTCCAGCTGGCACCGGGAGGTGGCGGATCTGGCCGGGATCGCCTGGAGCGGCTCGGCTCAGGACGCTCCGGAGGGTTAGGAGTTTGCCGAAAAAATCGACCAGCCCTCGCGCTATGGCCCAAGGCAACAGCAAGGCGGTGGGTTGCGGCTGTGGTGCCGAGCAGGCGGCTGAACTGCAGCGCCGCACCCTCTGGGTGGTGCTGGTGATCAACGCCGCCATGTTTGTGGTGGAACTGGCTGTAGGCCTGCGAGCAGGCTCCACCGGCCTGATTGCTGACTCCCTCGACATGCTGGCCGACGCGGGTGTCTATGGGCTCAGCCTGGGAGCCGTGGGCAGCCGCATGACGCAGCAGCGCCGGGCCGCCGTGCTCAGCGGTCAGCTGCAGATCATCCTGGCGATCTTGGTGCTGCTGGATGTGTTGCGGCGCACCGCGGTGGGCAGTGAACCGATCAGCGCCCTGATGGTGGGCATCGGCGCCCTGGCCCTGCTGGCCAACCTGCTCTGTCTGGTGCTGGTACGCCGGCACCGTGAGGGCGGCGTGCACATGCGGGCCTCAGTGATCTTCTCCACCAACGACACCCTGGCCAACCTGGGCGTGATCGTGGCCGGCCTGCTGGTGGCCTGGAGTGGCAGCCGCATCCCTGATCTGCTGATCGGCATCGCCATCAGCTTGCTGGTCCTGAACGGAGGCCGGCGGATCCTGCGGGAGGCTCGGGCCTCACGCGTCTGAGCCATCGGGCCCCTGGGTGTTCGGCAGGTGGCCGGTCTTGACCCAGATCGTGCAACCGGCCTCGCTCCAGGGTCGGTGCACGCTGCGGGGCGGGTTGCGCAGCCAGCTGCCGGCCGGATAGGTGCCCTGGACGTCCTGGAACACGCCAGCGAGCACCAGGATCTCCTCGCCGCCCGGATGGCCATGGCGCTGAAACACCGTGCCCGGAGCCCAGCGCACCAGGGCCACGTGCTCGGAGCCGAAGGCATGCAGCGGCATCACCTCCAACCCCGGCACCAGCCCGGGCAGCCAGGCCTCTCGGGTGGTGTCGATCACCAGGCGCGGCTGATCGGCAGGGTGCATCTGATGCAGCTTCACCAGCAGCGTGCAGCCTTCTTCACTGAAGGGCGCATGGCTGGAGCCGACTGGGTTGCGCAGATACGTGCCGATTGGATAGTCGCCCTGCTCGTCGGAGAAGGTGCCCTCCAGGACCAGGATCTCCTCGCCGCCACCGTGACTGTGGCGTTCAAACCGGCTCCCGGGCACGTAGCGCACGATCGAAGTGGCCCGGGCCACTTCGTCGCCACGCCGATCGAGCATGCGCCGCTCCACTCCCGCCATCGGCGAGGCGGTCCAGGGCAGGCTGCTGGTGTCCAGCACGGCGCGCTGGCTGAGATCGGGATGGAGCTCCATGGGCCCAATTCTCGTCAACGGGGGGAGAGGGAGGCCTGCGGCACCCACTGGGGCGGGCAGACCTGCCAGCCCTGACGAAGCATCTACCGCCACAGCCTGATGGCCTCCTCGCGAGACAGTTCCCGGCGCCGTTTGAGGAGTGGTGCCGGCTGGCCGGGCATCAGCTCGCCGCTCGTCACCGCCAGCGTCTGGCTCCAGCAGTCGTAGCTGACGGGTCTGAAGTGCAGCACCTGGTGGCCACTCAGGATCAGCCCACCTCCGGGCACCAGCCCAGCTGGCGCGTCATGTCATCGGTCCAACCCTGGCACCGGCGGGTGAGGTGCTCTGTCCACTCTCTAGCGCCCACTGTGCAGCTACCAGCTCTGGATAACGAGCACCAGCATCAAGTGCTGCGGGGATTACACCTGCCCATTTGTTCGGATAAGCCTTGACTGACATGAACCAAATGCATGTATGCCAGATCTAATAAGACTATGAATACTACTACATAATCCGGTCAGCGGTCCATTATTGGTCCACCAGCTTTGACTAACTCAAGCCCAGCCCTGTAATGGCAAAGGATCTCAGGCACAAAACACCACTACCAGGAGATGGTCGCCGATGGTGACAGCGGTGGTGGCACTACCACTGAAGCCCCAGGCGCCTACCAGCCAAAGAAAGACGATCCAGTCGGCATGGCGTTCTTTCCACTGACTCTCGTTGCATCGTCATCACCAAGGGCACGTTCTGCTCATGCATGAATCACCATGCTCATGCACGTTGTGTCCATGAGGGTTCGTGCACAGCCGCCATGGGTCAGGTTGTGCTGCCCGATCAACCCATCACCGCTTTCGGCAGGAAGGCCTGGGGTTGCCGATCAGCTTGGCCGGCAAGCCAATGGCTGATTGACGGAGTCAAGACAGCACCGAAGGGGCTGTTTCACGCATGACTCCATCAATGGTCGGCATCCCATGAGAGACGCGCGCCTACTCCCTTGGGCTCTTGGCTGTGAATGGAACCGGAAACGAACTGACGCTGGGCTCAATGATGGCCTCAATGAAGCCGTGCTGGCCTCGGCGGCCGTAGCGTTGATGAGGCTTTCCGTTCAGAGGGTAAGAACGTTGCCGGCTTGCAAGTGACATCTGACTCTGTACGTTTTCCGTTGCCCTGAGTGGTTCTGCTGGTAGAGGCCGCAAATGCATTCGGATCGACAGTCCATCGATCGGATGGCGCCCTTGGGAGTCTTGATGAGCGGCTGATGGACTTGGATTGCAACCGCTGCAAAAGAGTGGAGGGATGCAGGCATCGCCTGAAGCAGACACTCACACCTGTGCCACAACGGCCACTGGTCTGTTCAGACCATGGTGTAATGACGCGCCTCGATTAGGCGGCCTGGGTCACATTCGGTCACCGCTGGCTCTGTGGCAATGCTTGCTCCTGGCGAGCAGTTCGATTGACTGACAGGGCTCTGAGTGCCGAAACGATGGACGGACGCTTGCAACGCCTGTTGTTCACCTCGCTGCTTCCCTATTCCCTGGTCCTGGGGCTGCTTCTGCATCTGCCGGCGCGGGCCTCCACCTACCAGGCGCTCTGCGGAACCAGTGCCTGCACCGTGAACCTCGACGCCACCGGTATCGCTGCTCAGGGGCGTTTCATCCCGATCGGTCGGGTGGCCCAGTGGTTCACGGGCGGCCAGGAAACCTTCGACACCACCAACGGCACGGTGGGCGCGATCGGCGGCGGCACCGCCGGGGCGATTGCCGGTGGCGTGCTGCTGGGCCCGATCGGTCTGGTGGGGGGCATGGTGGGCGGAGCCTTCGCGGGCTCCAGGGCCGGCAAGTCGGCCGACCTGTATTTCACGGTGGTGGGCTATGACACCGCCGGCCAGAAAACCACGCTCAGTTTTCGCTTTGTGAATCCGAAACCGGCCAATCAGCTGAAGACAGAACTGCCGATGCTCACCGGTCTGGCGATGGGCCAGGTTCGTCCGATCGCCGAGCTGCAGCGCACCGGCTCCCCTCTGCCGGAGCGTCTGTCGGATCTGCCTCCCTCCCTGGCGATTCCCTCCCAGCCCTACGGCCCGCAGCGTTGAGGCGCAGGCCCGGTTGGTTGCGGCTCAGCCGTCCTGGCTTGGTTGCATCGCACAGCAGCGCGGTTGCAACGCACAAAAGCGCATCAGAGTGGAGCGATACGCAGGCACTGGCCTTGAACGTGCCCCTGCCCCCGGACTCCGAAGGCTCTCTCGCCTCGCCTCGCGAAAGGGAACCGGCTCCACCATCAGTGACCCAGGATCCGTCCAACGTGCCCGAGGCCTTCCTGCGGCTGGCTCCGTTTCTGGTGGGCCCGGCGCGGCGGGGCGTGGTGGGCTCCAGCCGCTACGCCCGCACCTTGCGTGAGGCGGTGCACCGCGCTTCCGCCGACCCCGCGCACGGGCCGGTGCTGCTCTCGGGGGAGCCGGGGCTGGAGAAGGACAACCTGGCGGCCCTGATTCACCGTGGCTCCAGCCACCGCCGCCGCCTGATGGTTCGGCTGGATGGGGCGCTGCTGCGCGCCGATGGCAGTGACCTGTTCGGTGCCGCCGGCAGTGGAGGGCGCGGCTCGCTGCTGGAGGCCCTCGGCGATGGCGCCCTGCTGATCTGCCAGCTCGATCGGGTCGATCCCGTCCTGCAGCCCGCGCTGCTGCAACTGGCCCGTGACGGCAGCTGGCAAGCGCCGGGGGAGCCACCCCAGGGCCAAGCTGGCGCGCAGCATCACTTCGCCGGGCGGGTGTTCTTCACCGCCGAATCCGCTCTGCCGGCCTTTGATCGGGTCTGCAGCCGCATCCGGGTGCCGGCGCTGCGGGTGCGGCGCCAGGACCTGGGCGAATGGTTGCGCTACCTGCTGCGCCAGCAGAGCCGCCACCTGGGCTGGCCGCTGGCGCCGGCGGTGGGGGCGGAGGTGATCCGGCGGCTTCAGACCCACGACTTCCCGGGCAACATCCGCGAGCTCAAGCAGCTGGTGGAGCGGGCCCTGCGCCAGCTGCCTGTGCCGTCTGCCGATGCCGCCACCCAGCGCCCACCACCGCAACTGCCTGAGGAGGTGTTCTGGCTGGCGCCACGTCAGCCGCGCTTGCGCTTCGATCTGTGGCGCTGGAAGCCCTCTCTGCGCGCCCGTATGCGTTCGCCGCGCTTCTGGAACGCGCTGCTGTTCGGCGTGGTGAGCTGGGTGTTCGTGCTGGTGAACATCTGGCTGTGGGCCGGCCCCCAGGACCGCGCCCACAACGGTGGGTTGGTGCTGTTCTGGGCCTGGTGGTGGCCGCTGATCCTGATCGGCTACCCGCTGGTGGGGCGCCTGTGGTGCTCGTTCTGTCCGTTCATGGTGTGGGGGGAGATCGCCCAGCGGCTGGCCCGCGCCGTGGGCTGGCGTCCCGCCGCCTGGCCCCACGGCGACACCGACGTCTGGGCGGCGCCCTGCCTGGCGGCCGGCTTCGCGGCGATCCTGCTGTGGGAGGAGCTCAGCGGCATGGAAAACCAGGCCCGGCTGAGCAGCAGCCTGCTGCTGGTGATCACCGCCGGCGCGGTGATCTGCTCGGTGCTGTTCGAGAAGCGCTTCTGGTGCCGCTATCTGTGCCCGGTGGGGGGCATGAACGGCCTGTTCGCCAAGCTCTCCGTGCTGGAGCTGCGTGCCCAGGCCGGCGTCTGCGGGGGCAGCTGCACCAGCTACGCCTGCTTCAAGGGGGGGCCGGCGGAAGGCGAGGGGCTGGCCACGGCCGGCTGCCCGCTCGGCACCCATCCCGCCCACCTGGCCGACAACCGCAACTGCGTGCTCTGCCTCACCTGCGTCCAGGCCTGTCCGCACCGCTCGGTGCAGCTCAGTGTGCGGCCCCCCGCCGCCGATCTGCAACGCGACATGCGGCCGCCGGCGGGGGAAGCCGGCCTGATCCTGGTGCTGGCCGGTGGCGTGTGCCTGCACGTGTGGCAACGCCTGCTGGGAGGCCTGCCGCTGGCGCCCGCCAGTCTGCAGGAGGGTCCGCTCCTGCCCCGGCTCGCCTTCGCCGCTGTGGCACTGGCGCTGCCGGCCGCGCTTTTCCTGCTGGCCCGGCTGGTGGCGGCGCTGCGGACCTCCATGCCGGCCGCGGGCCTGCGCTTGGCGCTCTACGGCCTGCTGCCGCTGCTGTGGGCGTTGCTGCTGGCGCGCCACCTGCCGCTCGGCATGGCGGAGGCGGGGCTGGTGCTGCCGGTCAGCTTCCAGGCGCCGCTACCGGCCTGGAGCGCCGACCCCCACGTGATCGCCTTCTGTCAGAGCGTGGTGGTGCTGGTGGGCGCCGCAGGCTCACTGCTGCTGCTGCGCCGCTTGCTGACGCCGGGGCGGTTGTCGTTGTGGGGCGGCTCGCTGGCGGCGCTGCTGCTGGCGGCGGCGGGCCGCTGGCTGGTGGCGGTGGGCTGATGCACTGATCACGGATCACTGGGGCGCGGGCTTGTGGGCGCCAGCAGCGGAGCGCTATCCAGGCGCCGGATCGCCACCACCCCTGGCATGGGTGGCCGCCCCGGCACCCCTGACGGCCAATTCGAGCCCAGCGGCACCCACCGCAACTGCTCGAAGGTGCGGCCATCGCGGTTCACGAGCGGATAGCCCTGGCCTTCGCGGGCTTTACCGGCCCTGGTGCCGTGCACTTCGCCAGGGTGCTGCACGGCCAGAAACAGGCTGGTTTCGGCGGCATCGAAACAGGGACCGCACAGCTCGCATTCCATCGGTCCTGTGGCGAACAGCAGCGCCTCCCCCGCCGCCGGGCCACTGCGGGGCAGCAGCCAGCAGCCGTTGTTGCCGAATTGCTGGATCTCACTGCCGCGGCCGGAATGGTCGGTGACCATCCAGAGGTTGCCGGCCCGATCGAAGGCGAGGTTGTCGGGGTTGGAGAAGCCGGCGCCGCCCTGCCATGGCGTGCCACCGGTGGCCGCCATGCTCCAGCGGAAACGGCTGCCCGCTTCGGGGCCGCCATCGCTGAGGCGCAGGATCCAGCCGTGCGGCCAGCTGGCTTCACCGGCCGGGCCACGGAAGATGGCGGGATCGGCGCGGCCGTCGTCATTGGCGCCGCCGGCAGTGAAGGCGACCAACAGGTCGCCGTTGAGCGGATCGAGATCGGTGTCCTCCGGCCGTGCGGAGGGCGTGGCGCCGGCGGCGCTGGCGGCCAGATGGGCATCGATCAGGATCGCCCCCATCCGCTGCTCCCCCTTGCCCGGGTAGAGGTCGCCGAGGGTGGGGAAGCGGCGGCGGTAGTCGGCCACCTGGGCATCGCTGCTGAAGCTTTCAGCGCCGGCCTGGCGCCGGTCGCTGTGGGGCAGCCGGCAGGCCTGCGACACACCGTGCCGTTCGAAGTGGCTGGGCAGCAGCGGATCGACGGCGGTGGCCGGCGCCAGCGGAATCCACTGGCCGCTGCCGTCAGCGGCGAAGCGGGCCGCCTCCAGGCGGCCGTCCTCCAGCAGGCGAGAGTTGGCAGGGTCGGCGGGATCGCGGATCCGCCCTGCGCTCACGAAGCGATAGAGATGGCCGCCCATGCGGTCGCAGCCGGAGTACACCACCAGCGGTTCACCCGCCTGCGCACGCACCGCCACCGCCTCATGGCGGAAGCGCCCCAGCCAGCTGTGCTTCACGGCGGGCTGCTCAGGCCGTTGCGGATCCAGCTCCACCATCCAGCCGTACTTGTTGCCGGCCAGGGCGAAGGGATTGCCGAGGCCTTTCACCCGCTGTTCGCCGAACTGGAATGGCAGCTGTGCAGGCGACGAGGCGCTGCCATCGGCATGCACCGCCTCCACCACCTGATCCTGGATGTTCTCCTCAGCGCTGAGCACGGTTCCCCAGGGGGTGACGCCACCGGCGCAGTTGGCGAAGGTGCCGATCACCCGATCGCCGAGCCCGTCGTCGTAGCCAAGGCGCTCGCGGGCGCGGAACACTGCCGCCGCTGGCCCACTCACGCGCAGCAGAGCGGCCGGATCCTCCAGACCGCTGAGCCCATCGATGCGCCGGTCGTAGCGGCCCGGTTCGCGCCGCCAGCTGCCCTCGCCATCGCGGCGCAGGGCGATCACGCCGACGCCCAGATCGCGCAGGGCTTCCGCCGCCAGCTGGCGGCACTGCCGCGCCAGGGGGTCGCTGGGATCGAGCGACGGCACGTCCACAGCCCCGCCCCGTTTCACCAGCGCCTGGATCACGGCGCGGCCGGGCAGCTCCGCACCGGTGGCTTCCTTGAAGCCCTCCAGCCAGGGCCGCGGGCTGATGTACTCGAAGTTGACCGTCAGCAAGGCCAGGCCATCGCCCAGCTCCCGCAGGGCCAGGTAATCGTTGTTGTAGCCAAAGCGGCCTGCGGCCACTGGCTCCCCCCACACCGCCACCAGCTCGGCGCGGTAGCCATCCGGCACCACCATCCGGTCGTCGAGCGTGATCGTGCTGAACAGGCGCAGCTGCTCGGCGCCACTGAGCCCGGCCACCGGCAACGGCAGGGGTCCGGGCAGGGGCTTGAAGGGCAGGGCGTTCAGGGAGGGAGGCCGCCGCGCGGCCGTGCGGGAAAGGGCCTGGGCGGCCGGCGGGTTGGCCCCGCCAGAAGCGGCAGCAGCGGCAGCCGATACCCCCAGCAGGGCGAGCAGCTCGCGGCGGCGCAGGAGCGGATCAGCAGCCATGGGTCATGGCGATGCGCAGCGGGCGCACGCCCCAGATGCCATCGCAATACTGGCGGATGGCGCGGTCGGAGGAGAAGAAACCACTGCGGGCGGTGTTCAGCAGCGACCGGCGTGTCCACAGGGCCGGCTGGCTCCAGGTGCGGCTCACCTGGTCCTGGCAGGCGAGATAGTCGTTGAAATCCGCCAGTAGAAAATAGGGATCGGCCCCCCGGATGGAGTCGACCAGAGGGCGGAACAGGTTGCCATCCCCTTCGCTGAAATGGCCCGCGCTGATCAGATCCAACGCTTCGCGTGCCAATGGTATTGCCTCCAATCGGTCATGGGGTTGACCTTTGGCGCGCAGCTCGGCGATCTGCTCGCTGGTGCGACCGAACAGGAAGAAGTTCTCGGCACCCACCTGATCGCGGATTTCGATGTTGGCCCCGTCAAGGGTGCCGATCGTGAGCGCACCGTTGAGAGTGAACTTCATGTTGCCCGTGCCGGAAGCCTCCAGGCCGGCGGTGGAGATCTGCTCGGAGAGATCGGCCGCTGGATACACCTTCTCCCCCAGCTTCACGTTGTAATCGGCCAGGAACACTACCTTCAGCAGCCCGTGAACATCGGGGTCGGCGTTGATCACACCAGCCACGCCGTGAATGAAGCGGATGATCAATTTCGCCATCGCATACCCCGGCGCTGCCTTGCCACCAAAGATCACGGTGCGCGGCACCATGCCATCGCTGTCGCCGCGTTTGAGCCGGAGGTATTGAGCCACGAGTTGCAGGGCATTGAGGTGCTGCCGCTTGTATTCGTGGATCCGCTTCACCTGGACGTCGAACAGGCTGGTCGGATCGATCACCTGCCCGGTTCGGGCCTCGATCAGAGCCGCCAGGCGCTCTTTGGCGGCGCGCTTCGCCCCGGCCCAGCGCTCTAGAAAGGCTGCATCGTTCTGCCAGGTTTCCAGCCGCTGCCAGAGCTCCGGAGCGGCAGGCCAGGCGGTTCCGAGCGCTTCGTTCAGCAGGGTCCCCAGGTCGGGATGGGCGAGGGCCAGCCAGCGACGCGGTGTCACACCGTTGGTGACGTTGGTGAACCGCTCCGGCCAGAGGCGGGCGGCGTCGGGGAAGAGGCTGGTGCGCACCAACTCGCTGTGCAGGCTGGCCACGCCGTTGATTCTGTGGGCCGCCGCCACGGCCAGGTGGGCCATGCGCACCCGCTTGCCGTCCGTCTCCTCGATGATCGACAGCCGCCGCAGCAGGTCGTTATCGCCCGGTTGGCGCAGCCGCACCTCCTGCAGATAGCGGTGGTTGATTTCCAGAATCACCTCCAGATGCCGTGGCAGCAGCGAGGCAAACAGGCCCAGATCCCAGCACTCCAGTGCCTCCGGCAGCAGGGTGTGATTGGTGAAGGCGATCGATCGGCTGGTGATCTCCCAGGCGGCTTCCCAGCCCAGCCCATGCTCATCCACCAGCAACCGCATCAGCTCGGCCACGGCGATCGCGGGATGGGTGTCGTTGAGCTGAACGGCCCAGTGATCAGCGAACGCCTCGATCGGGATACCCCGCAGCACGAGGCTGCGCAGCATGTCCTGCAGGGAGCAGCTCACGAAGAAGGCCTGCTGCCGCAGCCGCAACCGCCGTCCGGCATCACTGCCGTCATTCGGATAGAGCACCTTGGAAATGGTTTCCGATCCCACCTTCTGCTCCACCGCGCCGTAGTAATCGCCGCGATTGAAGGCATGGAAGTCGAAGTCTTCGGCGGCGCCGGCGCGCCAGAGCCGCAGCCGGTTGCAGCTGTTGACGCGAAAGCCCAGCACCGGCACGTCGTGGGGGATGCCGATGACCGCTTCAGCAGGCACCCAGCGATGCCGCAGTTCACCCCGTTCGTCGCGGACCTGTTCGGTGTGGCCGCCAAAACCCACCCTGCAGCTGCGCTCGGGTTGAATCAATTCCCAGGGCCAGCCTCCCTTCAGCCAGCCGTCGGTGATCTCCACCTGCCAGCCGTGCTCGATCAGCTGATCGAAAATGCCGAACTCGTAGCGAATGCCGTAGCCGGTGGCGGGGATTTCCAGGCTGGCCAGCGACTCCATGTAGCAGGCCGCCAGGCGTCCGAGGCCGCCGTTGCCAAGACCCGGCTCCTCCTCCTCATCGAGCACCGTGTCCAGGTTGTTGATCCCGAAACGACGCAGGGCTTCCCTGGCCTGTTCGACGATGCCCAGCATCAGCAGGTTGTTGCCCAGTTGCGGCCCGATCAGGAACTCAGCCGAGAGGTAGGCCACCGCCTTGGGCCGCAGCCGCCGCAGCTCGTCCTTGTAAGCGAGGTGGCGGGTCATCAGCCGGTCGCGCACGGCATAGCTGAGCGCCATGTAGAGGTCGTGGTGGCTGGCCCCCCTGGCCTGCCGGCCCAGTGTGTAAAAGAGGTGCTCGGTCATGCCGTCGACCAGATCGGCGGCGCTCAGCCCGTTGCGTTGCGGGTCGCCGTAGCTAGCCGGCAGGGGCAGATCGGCGCTGGAGGGCGCAAGACCCGGCGTCTGCGATCCGGACATTGCTGACGGGCGTGGAACCCTTTCAAGCTGTCGGTAGCTGGTTAAGGGCTCTTCAACACACGGTTGAGCTTCGGAAGCCGTCACATTTCGCGGCCAGCCCCGCTGCTGCGCTGCAGCGCTGTCGCCTGGATCACGCCGGCGCGGCTGATGATCGCCGCGCTGCTGATGATGGATGTCCTCCCTGGCGGCGAGCGTGGGCGGCCCATCTGAGGACGATGACGCCGTGTGCACCGGACAGGCGACGGCGGTCGACTGCCGGGCCGGTCTGGTGCTGGTGTGTGGCCTCGGCTCGCTGGGCCAGGCCTGCCTGAGCCGCCTGCTTAGCTTCGACGTGCCCCTGGCGGGGCTCGATCTGGAACCGCCCAGCAGGCTCGATCCCTCCCTGCGGCAGCGGCTCGGCGCGGGGCTGCTGCAAGGCGACATGCGCCAGCCCCGCGACCTGCAGCGGGCCGGTCTGCACCAGGCGCGCGCCGTGCTGCTGCTCAGCTCCGATGGCTCGGTGAATGTGGAAGCGGCGCTGCAGTGCCGCCTGCTCAACCCCGACGCCACGATTGTGCTGCGATCCTCCAGCCGGCAGGCCAGCCTGGGAGCGCTGCTGGAAGCCCGCCTGCCCGGTCTGGCGGTGGTGGATCCGGCCTTGCTGGCCACCGGCGCGATCAGCGGCGCGTTGCGCCCGGGCGAAGCAGCCGCCAGCTTTGAAGCCGATGGCCAGCTGTATCACTTGGTGGAAGGGCCCCGCCAGGACCCTCGCTGGCAGCGACCGGTGCAGCTCCCCGACCAGGCCGGGGGCGGTGGGAGCGATCTGCTGCTCACGCCGGGATCATTCCACCCGCTCGGGGTGGCGCCCACTGCCGCCGGCCAACGCGCCGAATCGGTGGCGGGAGTCACCGCCTTGCCACGGCGGCTGCTGGCGCCCCTCGCCCGCCGTTCACGGGCGCAGTGGCTGGCCGTGGGTGCTCTGGCCCTGCTGCTGGTGATCGGCCCACAGCTGTTTTCCCAGCCGGGCAGCTGGCGGCAGGGGATGTTCGTCACCCTTGCGCTGCTCAAGGGGGAATACGTGGATCCGGTCAACGTGCTGCTCGATGGCGGCGCAGGCCTGGCGGAGGCCAGCGGCTGGCTGATCACCGGCACGCTGCTCTATTCGTTGGTGGGCACCCTGCTCACGTCGGCGCTGGTGGCCGTGCTGCTGGAACGGTTGCTGCGTGATCGGCTCGTGCGCCGACGTCCTGCCCGGCTGCGGCGGGGGCTGCGGCCGGTGTTACTGGTGGAAGGCGGCGACCTGGCGCGTGGCGTGGCGCACGCCCTCCAGCGCCAGAAGTTGCCGGTCGTGCGGGTGCAGCCGGGGGAGGACTGGGAGGACCAGAAGGCTGGCACCCCCATCTACGAGAGCGTTGATGCGGCCCTGACCGCCCTCAGGGGAAGCAGGGTGTCGGCCGTGGGGCTGCTCTCTCCCGATCTGCTGGCGAATCTGGAAGCGGCGCTGGCGCTGCAGCGGCGCTGGCCCGAGGCACGCCTGGCTGTGCTTGCCCACGCCTTGGCAGCGGCGCCCAGGCTAGGAGAGTTGCTAGGCGGAGTCACGGTGATCTCGGCGGTGGACCTGGCCGCTGACGCCCTGGTGGCTACCGCCTTTGGGGAACGGGTGGAGGGGGTGGTGGGCATCGGCGGCCACCACCTGCTGCTGGTGCGCTACCGCATCGCACCCGGCGACACCCTGCTCGGCCGCACCATCGCCCGCTTGGAGCACGGATATGGCGTCACTGCCGTGTCTCTGAGGCGCCGCGGCAGCGCCACGGTGATCGAGCTGCCGGCCTGTGATCTGGTGGTGGCAACGGGCGATGCGGTGTTGGTATTGGCCACGCTGAAAGGGTTGCGCAGGATCGAGCGCGGGGAGGCCGTGCCGCCGGCCTGGCGGTTACGGCTGCGCGTGCCTGATGGAGTAGAGGGGGAGGCGCGTTTCGAATGTCAGCAGTGTCTGGCCCGCTGGTTGGGCTGCGCGCCGGGAGAGACCACTGGGTTGCTCGCCAAAAGCGAGGCTCTCACCCCGCTGCTCGACCGTGAGCCCGCCGAACGGCTGCACGCTGAGCTCCGTCGGTTGGGAATCTTCAGCCAGCTGGAAGGGCAGCTGCCAGGTCAGCTGGAACCCCAGCCGTAACACCAGTGGGTGAACCGAGCAGCGCTTGATCAGGGCCCTTTCACGCCTGCGGCGATCGCCGCGCTGCCCTGGGGTGAGAGGGCGTAGCCGAGGAAGGCCTGGACGGCGGGGGCGGCCGGCTCCCGGTAGGCATAGAAGAGGGGACGCTTGAAGGGATAGTCCTGCGCTTCCGGGGTGATGCCGTCGATCGGCACCACGCGCACTGTCTGTTGATCAGCCACCTGGGCGTAAGTGGCGTAGCCGATGCCGTCCGTGCCGAGCAGGCGCAGCATCGGCGTGGTGGCGTCGCGCTCCATGGTGGTGATGGTGGGGCCACTGCCGAAGGGCTGCCCCTCCAGCACCAGGGCGCGGAAGGCCGAATGGGTGCCGCTGACGCTGGGGCGGTTCAACACCCGGATGGCCCGATTTGGGCCGCCGAGCGTGGCCCAGTTGATGATCTCGCCGCGGAAGATCTGCACCGCCTGACTGCGGGAGAGGCCACGGCGGAAGGGGTTGTCGATGCCCACCACCAGGGCGATCCGGTCGTCGGCCACCGGCACGGCTCTCAGGCCCCGCCCCTGCTCTTCAGAGGTCAGCGGCCGCGAGATCGCCGCCAGGGTCACGGAGCCGCCCAGCAGCGCCTGGATGCCGTTGTCTGTGCCCACTGAGGCGGTGGTGACCTCCGTGCCCGGAAACGCCGCCATGAAGCCGGCCTTGAGGGCTTCGTTGATCAGCACCATGCTGGTGGAGCCATCGATGCTGACGGCCGTGCCGGCCGGCACGGCGCTGGGCGGCGGGAAGGCGGCCGCTGCAGGCTCCTGGCCCGGCAGACCGGGCAGCCCCTGCGGCGGGCTGGGCACCCCTTGCGGCAGGCCGGGCAGGGAAGGACGGGCACCCAGCAGGCCCAGGAGTTGGTTGCGGCCACCCCAGAGAGCACCGGCTGCGATCACCAGCAGCAGGATGTAAACGATCGGCGGCGGCCCGCTGCGTTTGCCGCCCGGGGTCTCACCGTTCATGGTTGCCTGTCTTCGAACTGGGGCAGGGGGGCAGCTTCAAGGGCCTGAAGCCGCTGGGTGACCTCCGCATCGAGCGAAAGCTGTTCCAGATCGGCCGTGAGCTTTTCCTGCGGATTTTCGCTGAGTTCGGCGAGGGCGGCGTTGCGCAGATTTCGACCCTCCACCGCGTTCCTTGCCTGTTCGAAGGAGGAGCGGGCGGAGCCGATGTCGAAGTCGTTGTTGACCTTGGCGATCGATTCCAGCGCGGCGTTCACTTCCGCCAGATCCTTCATGTTCTGCATGTCGCTCTTGTAGTGCTCGAGCTTGAGGCGCTCCCGGTTGAGCTTGTCCTTGGAGGCGGTGACATAGGCCTCAGCCTGCTGCACCTGCTGCTCCAGGGCGGGCAACAGCTTCTCGATCTGGATGGCGCGGCCCATCGCCAGCTTGGCGCCGTCGATCTGGCCGGCCCGCTGGGCCAGCTGGGCCTGCTGCTCGTAGGTGCTGAGCTCGATCGTTTTCGTCTGGTACTTCTTCTTGGCCCGCTCATAGGCGCCCACCTGCATGGCCACCGCCTGGGCGAGTTTCTGCACGGATAGCTGCATCGACTGCAGGGATTCCTCCGCCACCGCCACCGCCACCTGGCCGCCGGATTCCACCGGCCGCCCCCACAGCCAGCGCCAGCTACCCACCACCACACGGCCGGCTCGATCGCCCATCAGCCAGTAGATCAGTCGCTTCACGGGAAGGTGCGCCGTCGCCCCAGCGTACGTAGCCCGTCCAGTGCGGCTCAGATCCCCTCGGCCCGCCTCGCCTCCGCCATCAGCCGCTCCAGCCTGGTCAGCACCGATTCATTGCTCATGCGGTTGTTGAGCCGCTCGGCCAGCAGCGGAAAGGCGAACGGCCCCGGACGCGGCGTGTGCTCCAGGCGCAGCTCGCTGGCCCGGAGACGCGTGAGGGCGGCCTGCAGACGGCCCAGCTCCAGCTGCTCGTCGAGCACCTCACGGCGTGCCTGGGCCAGCAGGCGGTTGGCCGGCTCGTGCTGCTGGAACACATCGAACAGCAGGCTGGCACTGATCTGCAGTTGGCCGCCGGTTTTGTTCTGGCCAGGAAAGCCGTTCAGCACCAGCCCGCTCACCTGGGCGATCGCGCGGAAGCGGCGGCGGCACAACTCCGACAGGTTGATCGTGCGTTCCAGGTCGTCCTGCAGCCCCGCCGCTTCCAGCAGCGCGTCGCCGGCCTGCTCGAACAGCTCGGCGAAGGGATAGCCGCGCGGCGCCAGCAGCTCGAAGCCGTAGTCGTTCACTGACACCGTGATCGTGCCGGCCTGAAGCCGCGCCAGGCGGCCGGCCCAGAGGAAGCCGAGGCCCTCATGCACGAAGCGCCCTTCAAACGGATAGGCGTAGAGGTGGCTGCCTTCGCGGCTGCGGGTGATCTCCACCAGAAACTCATGCGCGCGTGGCAACGCCGACACCTCGTGCTGGCGGCGCAGCAGAGGCTCCAGGGCGCGTAACTCGGGGGTGTCGAGCGTGGCGGCATCCTCGGGGTCGCGGCTGGATGCCAGGGCCCGGGCGCAGCGGTCGACCTCCTGGCGCAGGTGTTCGCTGAGCAGATCGGAGAGGGCCATCTGCCCACCGGCCCAGGCCGGCACCAGGGTGCTCTTGCGGGTGCTGGCCTTGACCAGGGCGGTCATGTCGCGCAGGCGCACGAATTCCAGCTGGCGGCCGGCGAAGAAGAACACATCGCCGGGCTTGAGCCGGCTGACGAACCCCTCCTCCACATGGCCGAGCGTGGCGCCCCGCACCACCTTCACCGTGATCGAACGGCTGGCAGTGATCGTGCCGATGTTGAGGCGGTGCAGCCGGGCGATGGCGGTCTCGCGCACCCGGTAACGGAAGGGAGCTTCTGCGTGGTCTTGCGTTTCACGCGTGCGTTCAGGCACCGCACCCGCCAGCGGGGTGCCTTCCACTGCCGTGGTTCCTGCTGGCGCCGCCAACGGCTCGCGTTCGAGCTTGCGGTAGCGGGGATAGGCGCCGAGGCAGTCGCCGCCGTGCTCAAGGAAGCGCAGGCACCAGTGCCAGTCGTCGTCGCTGAGCTGGCGGTAGCTCCAGGCGCTGCGCACGCTGGCCAGCTCCTGCGCCGGCTCAAAGCCCGGCCCGCAGGCCAGGGTGGTGAGGTGCTGCAGCAGCACATCGAGGGGCGCCTGCGGCGGCCGGCGCCGTTCCACCAGCCCCGCCGCCAGCCCGCGCCGCATCGCGCTCACCTCCAGCAGCTCCAGGGCGTTGGTGGGCATGAACAGCACCTGGGAGGTGCCGCCGGGGCAATGGGCGGAGCGGCCGGCCCGCTGCAGCAGCCGCGCCAGGTTCTTGGCACTGCCGATCTGCACCACCCGCTCCACCGGCTGAAAGTCAACGCCCAGGTCGAGCGAGCTGGTGCACACCACCCAGCGGATCCCGCCTGTCTTCACCCCCGCTTCGATCGCCTCCCGTTCGGCCCGGTCGATCGAGCCGTGGTGCAGCGCCAGTGCCCCCTCCATTTCCGGGCAGGCATACCGCAGGCATTGATGCCACCGCTCCGACTGGTTGCGGGTGTTGGTGAACAGCAGCGTGGAGACGGCGGGATCGAGTGCCGCCACCAGCTCTTCATACATGCGTAGGCCCAGGTGACCCGCCCAGGGGAAGCCGTCGATCTGGTCGGGCAGCAGGCTGCGGATCTCGGTGTGGCGGCGCAGCTTGGCGGTGACGATCAACGGCGGCGGAGCCGCTGCCCCCACCGCCGCGCACGCCGCCTCCTCCAGGTTGCCGATCGTGGCGCTGATCGCCCAGGTGCGCAGGCCCGGCCGGCGCTGGCGCAACCAGCTGAGGCACAACTCGCACTGGCTGCCGCGCTTGCTGCCCATCAGCTCGTGCCATTCATCCAGCACCACCGTTTCGAGGCCGCCGAACAGCTCGTCGGCCTTGGCCCCCGCCAGCAGCACCGACAGCGATTCCGGCGTGGTGATCAGGATCTGGGGCGGCTGGCGCAGCTGGCGGCTGCGCTCGGCGCTGGTGGTGTCGCCATTGCGGATGCCCACGCGCAGCGGCCAGCCCATCGCCTCGATCGGCGCGCGGATCGCCAGGGCCAGATCGCGGCTGAGCGCCCGCAGCGGTGTGAGATACAGCAGCTGGATGCCCGCACCTGGACGCGCCAGCATGCGGGCGATTGGACCCATCACGGCGGCGTAGGTCTTGCCGGCGCCGGTGGGCACCTGGATCAGCCCGTCGCGGCCCTCCAGATAGGCCTTCCAGCACTGGCGCTGAAACGGCATCGGCCGCCAGCCCTGGAGCTGGAACCAGTCGTCGATCGGGCGGAGCGGCGCGCCCCTGCGGCTGGCCAAGTCGCGCCGCCCGTCAGCTGGAGAGCACGGCCACCACCACGGCGGCGATCGCCAGGATCACGGCGCCGAGCACCACCCCGGCAGCGATGTTGCCCTTGCGGATCTCGCTGCGGTAGTCGATCGGCGAGAGGCGATCGAACAGCAGCAGGCCGCCGTAGATGAGGATGACGCCGAAGAACGTCCAGCCAACTGTCAGCAGCAACTGGAGCAGCGGTTTGACCATGACCACGTCACGCCTTCGCCGTCAGGGTAGGGACTCCCTGGGAGCAGGCCGACCTGGCGGCAGCGTGACGGCGGCCACGACGGTGCGTTGGCCGCTGCTGGCCCTGCTGCTGCTGCCGCTGCTGCCCCTTGCGGTGCTGGCGCTCTCCGCACTCGAACCACCGCAACGGCTGGTATTGGTGGCGACGGAGGAGCAGCCGGGCCGCAGCGAGCCTTTCGAGCTGCGCGATGGCTGGCTGGGGAGTCCGCGGATCGCCATGGAGGCGGACATCCCTTCCAACAGCACGGTGGTGTTGGAAGTGCGCCTGCTCGATGAGGCAGGCAGAACGGTGTTGGAGCTTTACAAGGATGGCTGGCGTGAGAGCGGACTTTGGACGGATGGCGGCAACAGCGGCAGCTGGCAGGAGCAGGACACGGCCCTGCTGCTCCAGCTCCGCCCACAGAGCAGCGGCCGTTTCCAACTCGAGGTGACGCCCGAAGAGCTGCTCGACGCGAGCGGCTTACCGCTCCAGGCACCGGTGACACTGCGCGGCACAGTGCGCAACCACAGCGTTGCCGCCGGCCTGCTGGTGTTCACGGCGGTGGTCACCCAGGCGATCGTGCTCTGCCTGCTGGGGGCGGTGTACGGAGCGGCGCGCTCGCGGCGCCTGCTGCGGGTGGAGCACGGGGTGGCGGCTGCACGCCTGCCGCTAGGCGGGCCGGGGCTGGTGAAGCTGGTGGTGAACGCTCACTGGGAGCTTCCCGATGGCGCCAAGCCTGAGACGTATTCGCCAACCACGGCCTTGCTCTGCTTAAGCCTCAGCGATGCGGCCGGCGAGCGTCGCCTCGATCATCAGGTCACTCTGCCGTTAGACATGCAGGTGAGCGATGGCGACTACTGGATCACGCTTTCTGAGACGTACTACCTGCGGCTGGCGGATCCCGGCAGCTACCGGGTGCGGGTGACGGTGCCGGAAGCCTTCGCTCCCCAGGACGACCCCTGGGAGATCGAATGGCTGGAGCTGTGGGTGGAGGATGGCATCAATACGGCCTTCCAGGTGCCGTTGCTGCCGATCCGCCCACCGGGCGCCCGCGCCTGAGATGCTCAGAGAGTTGGGAGACCGCTCGCCATGCCCCGCGAACAAGCGGTGATCCTGCTGCTGGCCGTCGGCGCCGTGGGCGTGGGCACCGGCACGGCCATCCTGCAGCCGGCTCTGTTCCGCCTCGGCCAGGAGGGCACGCCGGCCAGCTTCAGCGGCGTGCGCTACGGCGGCAGCTACCGGGCGGGCCGCTGGGTGGCGGCACCGGACCGCTCGCGCAGCTGGTCGGGCTTTCAGGGGCGAGGACCGGGCTCCGCCAAGTGACCACCGCTGCCGCCCCGCCGCTGCGCCCCCTGCAGGTGTGGGTGCTGCTGGCGGCGGCAGCGGTGTCCTCCACCGTGAGCTTGGTGCTGGAGCTGATGCTCGCCACCCAGGCCAGCTACTTGCTGGGCGACCACACCCTGGCCACCGGCATCGTGGTGGGCACCTTTCTGGCGGCGATGGGCCTGGGGGCCTGGCTGAGCCAGTTCCTCGCCTGTGGCCCCAACCCGTTCGCCCGGCTGCTGCGGCTGTTCCTGCTGGTGGAACTGCTGCTCAGCCCGCTGTGCCTGCTGGCGCCGCTCGGGCTGTTCGCCCTGTTCGGTGCCGGCGGGCCGGTCTGGCTGGGGCTGGTGGTGCTCACCCTGCTGGTGGGGGTGCTGGGCGGCATGGAGGTGCCGCTGCTCACCCGCCTGCTGGAGACCCAGCAGCACCTGCGCACGGCGCTGGCACGGGTGCTGGCGCTCGATTACCTGGGCGCGTTGGTAGGGGCGCTGCTGTTCCCGCTGGTGCTGCTGCCCTGGCTGGGCCTGCTGCCCACCGCCGGCCTGCTGGCGCTGGTGCCGCTGCTCAGTTGCCTGGTGATCTGCCGGGTGTTCCCTCTGAGCCGCCGCTGGCGCTGGCTGGTGGGGGGCACCTTGCCGCTGGTGGCTCTGGTGGCCTGGGCTGTGCTGCCCCTGGGCGACAGGATCGAAGACAGCCTCTACGACGACCCGGTGGTGGGCAGGGTGCAGAGCCGTCACCAGCGCATCGTGCTGACGCGCCGCCGCGATGACCTGCGCCTGTTCCTCGACGGCAACCTGCAGTTCTCGAGCCTCGACGAATACCGCTACCACGAGGCGCTGGTGCATCCGGTGATGGCCTTCCACCGACAGCCCCATCGCGTGCTGCTGCTCGGTGCCGGTGATGGCCTGGCACTGCGGGAGGTGCTGCGCTGGCCGGGTGTGCAGCGAGTGGATCTGGTGGAGCTGGATCCCGCCATGCTCCAGCTGGCGCGCCGGCACCCCTTCCTGCGGCGGCTCAACCAGGGCAGCCTCGACGACCCGCGGGTGCATCTCCACAGTGGCGACGCCTTCGAGCGGGTGCGGCACCTGCCCGGCGCCTACGACGTGGTGATCGCCGACTTTCCGGATCCCGCCACCGCACCGCTGGCGCGTCTCTACAGCGTCAGCTTCTACGGCCGGCTGCTGCAGTTGCTGGCGCCGGACGGGCGGCTGGTGACCCAGGCCTCCACGCCCTTCTTCACCCCCAAAGTGCTGGCCTCGATCCAGGCCACCTTCGAGCAACTGCCGCTCACCACGCGCGCCTACAGCGTGGATGTGCCCAGCTTCGGCCCCTGGGGCTTCGTGATCGCCTACCGCGCGGGCCAGACCCTGCAGGCCGCCCCGTTGCCGTTCAGCGGCCGCTGGGCCGATGACGCCCAGATCGCCCGCCTGTTCCCGCTGCCGCGGGACCTGCGCCTGCCGGCCGGCGAGCAGGTGCGGCCGAACCGCCTGCTGCGTCCTGTGCTGTCCGAGTACCAGCGCCAGAGCCGCTGGTCGGGGCCGTGAGCTGAGCAATGGTGGCGATGTGCCTGGCCGCCAGGGTGGTGTCGATAGGCTCGCCGCTACCGGCGGCCGCGGCCGGCCCTTGGAATCGAGCCGATGACGGTGTGGATCTTGCTGCTGGGGCTGCTGGTGGCAGCTGTCGTGGTGCTGCAGCTGCGGCGCTGGTGCCGCCGCCCGGCTGCCCTGCCCCAGGACCGCACCCTGTTCACCCTCCGCTACGGCGACATCGTGCAGTTCGAAGGGCGCGACTGGGTGGTGGAGGACAGGCTGCTGTGTGCCGAGGAAGGCTTCGAGTGGCTGGAGTATCTGCTGCGTGACGGCAACGACGCCCGCTGGTTGAGCGTCAGCGAAGACGACTGGCTGGAGGTGAGTTGGCTGGAGAGCGTCAGCGCTTCGGCATTGGATCCAGCGTCGCTGGCCGGTTCCGGCGCGGGCCGCTTCCCGGCGCGGCTGCAGCTCGACGGTGTCACCTATGCGCTCAAGGAGCAGGGCCGGGCCTCGATCAGCTCCAGCGCGCGGGTGATGAACCGGCGCCAGAGCGGCTGCCGCTACGCCGATTACACCGCCAGCGGCGGCCTGGTGCTGTCGCTGGAGCAGTGGGATCTGGCCGCTGCTGTCGCTGCCGGTCAGACCCCCGACCCGCCCGAGCTCAGCGTGGGCCGCCTGATCGATCCCGGCCAGCTCAGCCTCTTGCCCGGCGATGGGCGCTCGGTGTACCGCTGAGTTGGTCTACCGCTAGGGGCGGTGACCCTGCCGCCAGGAGGTGGCTGCCATCCCACGGTTACAGCCGTCATCCTTCTGCGGACCCTGGTCCTGGCCTGCCGTCCTCGAGCAGGGCTTCGGCGGCCGCCAGGGTGTCGGCCTCAGCCGCCGGTTTGTTGCGGCGCCAGCGCAGGATGCGAGGGAAGCGCACAGCCACCCCGCTGCGGTGCCGGCCGGAGCGCTGGAGGCCTTCGAAGCCGAGGGTGAACACCTGCAGCGGTTCTACCGCCCGCACCGGCCCGAAGCGTTCGGTGGTGTGGCGCCGGATCCAGCGATCAAGCTCAGAGATCTCGGCATCATCAAGACCGGAATAGGCCTTGGCGAAGGTCACCAACTGGCGCGGGCTGGTCCCTTGTCCTGACGGTTCCGGATCCACCGAGTCAGATGGTGCGCTGGCCCATAGCCCGAAGGTGTAGTCGGTGAAGAGGTTGGCGCGGCGGCCGCTGCCTGCCTGGGCATAGAGCAGCACTGCATCGAGCTCCATCGGCTCGAGCTTGTGTTTCCACCAGTGGCCCCGCTTGCGGCCCGCCAGATACGGCGAATCCAGCCGCTTGAGCATCAGGCCCTCGGCGCCGGCCTGGCGCGCCTGGCTGCGCAGCGGCTCCAGCTCCTCCCAGCTCTGGAACGGCAGCCCGGTCGACAGGCGCAGAACCCCCTTCAACTCCTCAGCGGCGGTCTCCCCCAACCCCGCGCCGAGCTGGACCAGGTCCTGCAGCCGCGCCGCCAGGGGGTGCTGGCGCTGGTCACGGCCGCCCGCTTCCAGCAGGTCATAGGCAACGAACGTAGCCGGGCAGGCCTGACGCAGCGCTCGACTCACGCAGCGCCGCCCCAGGCGCCGTTGCAGGGCCGCAAATCCGAGCGGACGGTCCGCCGCCGGCGGCCACACGATCACTTCCCCATCGAGCACGGTGCCGTCCGGCAGGGCATCGCCCAGGGCCACCAGCTCCGGGAAGCTTTCGTTGACCAGATCTTCGCCACGGCTCCAGAGAAAGGTGGTGCCGGCGCGTCGGATCAGCTGGCCGCGGATGCCGTCCCACTTCCACTCGGCGCGCCAATCAGCGGGGTCGTCCGTCAGCAGCCGCTCCGGCTCCAGTGGACTGGCCAGGAAAAAGGGATAGGGGCGGCTGATCGGTGCGTCCTCACCGCTGGCGGCGGGGCTGAGCAGGGCGGTGAAGGCGGCGGCACTGGGCTCGAAGCCACCCATCAGCCGATGGGCCAGCTCCGCCTCCTCCAGCTGGCTCACCTCGGCCAGGGCTCGTGTGACCAGGCCGGTGGATACCCCCACCCGGAAACCGCCAGTCAGCAGCTTGTTGAACACGAACACCTGCGCTGGCGGCAGGGATGACCAGGTCTGCAGCACCGCCTGCGCCTGCACTTCGCCGTCGAGCGCAGCCAGCGCCGGCAACCGCTCTGCCATCCACACCGACAGCGGCAGGTCGAGCGGTTCGCCAGCCGGCAGCTTCAGCTGGGGCAACAGCAAGGCGATCGTTTCCGCCGAATCCCCCACCTGGGAGTGGCAGGCCTCGAACAACCATTCCGGCAGCTCGGCCGCCCCGAGGCAGATCTCCCGCAAACGCCGTCCGGTGAGCAGCCGACGGCGCCGCTTGCCGAGCAGCAACTGAAGTGCCCAGGCCGCATCGCCCGCGGGCGCTTCGCGGAAGTACCCCACCAGCGCCGCCACGCGCGCCTTGGTGCCGCTGCTGCGATCCAGGCACTCGAACAGGTCACAGAAGGCGTGCACAGGCAGGGATGGGTGGGCAGGGCATCGGCCCTGGCGCCGGTTGTAGCGATCAGGGGTGAGGTGGCGTGACCAATGGGCAATCGGCACTCAGCGGGAGGATGAACGCCATCCGCTACGTGCGCCGGAAGCCTCAAGCGCCAACGCCAGTCCTGGCAGAACCCTCGGAACGTGAATTCCTTCAGAGCAGGAGGTTGGAGCGTGTGAACAGATCGACGCCCAGGAGCTTTACCTCAAAGTCAGGCTTGCCGTTGCCATCGACATCACCTTGCAACAAAGCATGGCGGAAAGGGGAGACATCAATCCTCAACTGGCCCGCCGTACCATTGAACTGCCGCTGCCCGATCCAGCTGAAGCGTTGCTGCCCCGCTTGAAGTGAACGGGCATCCACCGCTGCGAGATCGATCTGATCGGAAGGATCGAAGTCGGTGATCACATCGCGCTGGTGCTTGGTGTTGAGGCTGCTGTCGGCCCGGACGTAGACGAAGACATCGCGACCATCACGGCCTGGCAGAGCCTGCCTGGATCCTCCCAAGGGCTGACGGGTGATGGCATCACGGCCGGGTTCCTGCAGGCCACTGGGCGGCGTTGCTCCCCCGGAGAGCAGATCCGCTCCGTAACCGCCGGAGATCACATCATTGCGGCGGGTGCCCACCACTTCATCATTGCCGGAGCCGCCGGTGGAGGCGGAAGCCAGCGCACCGATGGTGATGGTGAGCTGCTGAAGATTTCCTTGATAATTGGCGTTGTAGTCGTCCTTGGCGAAGGTGTAGAATCCAACGAAGTCCTGGTTGCCATTGGCATACAGACCCATCCCGCCCTCGGTGTTGGCCTGGGCACGCAGGATCGACGTATAAGCGTTCGGATTGGAGGGATCGTCCGGCGCATAATTGCCAGCAGGAGCATCCGGCGAGCCAAAGGCATAGCCGAAATTCCACACATTGAAGTTGGACGCATAGAAGAGTGAGTCGCCGGAGGGATCCACACTCGATCCGGCTCCATTGTTCATCGTGCTCCAGTTGAGATTGCTGGAGAAATCGAAGCCGAAGGTGGGCGAAGGGTAGCCAGCAGGCAGCGGCACCCCGGCCGCCAGGGCGGGCAGGGCGGGGATTCCTCCCGCAGCCAGCTGGCTGGCCTTGCCGGACGGCTGCAGCCCGCTGGCCGTAGGGGAGACTCCTCCCCAGGGCATCGGCCCCCAGGGCACGTCGGCCCCGAAGCTGGCCCATCCCGCCGCCATCGCCGGCGGCAGCGAGACGGCCGCCGCCTGCTGGGTCCAGAAAGATTCACCGGCCTGCCACTGCCAGATCGACATCGGGCCGATGAAACGACGGTTGGCAGCGTCGTAGAGGTCGGAAACGGTGCCGACGGCCGCCAGACTTGCCGCACTCTGGGGCAGGAAGTTCTGTGGAGGCAGGGCAGCCATGGCCTGGGCGATCGCCGTGGCATCCAGGAATCCGTAGGTGGTGCCATTGAGGTTCGACTGAATGGGATAGGCCCAGTCGTTGATATAGCTCACATCAGCACTGAATCCCGTGCTGCTGTAGGTTCCATCCCAGGTGTACTCATAAAAACTGAAGGCATCTCGGATGGAGAGCCCACTCGGTTCGCCGCCACCGGCGTTGTTCTGGCTCGTGAAGATATCCGTGCTCGACACATAGATTCTTAAGTTGCTGCCTGATGGCACAGAGATGCTGTTCGTTCCTGTCGTGAGCGTTCCCGTGCTCACGATCTGCTCGGAGGTGTAGCCATTGGACACCACCCAGTAGCTCAGCGGCTCGCCACTGCTGTTGTTGATCGCCAGGCTGCCGGTTGTCATTCGATGATCCGGATGTGTAGCTTCGGTTGAACTCTACAGAGAACCCTTCTGCTGAGCACTGCATGACGATGCCACAGCTTTGTAGAGCGCTGCAGGCTTTCCATGCTGTCGTGCGTGTGATCAGTCGCTGGCCTGCAGGGGTGCCGATCACGCCGTGCCGACTGATTGGTTTCCCTCGGACGGACAGCATCCCTCAACGGGCGCACGCCAAGGAGCCAGCAAGGCGTGGCAGGTTGACAATGGTTTGTTGGCGTCGATGCGCCTGGCTGATCGTGGGTGAGTCCTGCAGCCTCGTGTGGTGGTGACCAACAAGAACTTCCAGGGGAGATGAAGAGCCACTACCCCACAGAGCGACAAGACAGTCACCCCCTCATCCTGGCCAAAGCAGCCGTTGTTCTGCCAATGGTTCACACCTTCCTGCCGGGCAAGGGGCTCGTTCGGTGTCTTCTGCCTACAGAACCGACGACGACTGTCTCCCATAGGGCAAGGGCGTCTGGTTGCGCTGGTTCATGCTGGCAGTCTCGCGACTTGCACGCAGTCCGTGTCGTTCTGGAAACACGGGCTCCTTGGGCAGCGTTTCAGACAGACACCCGTTGGGGGCCGATCAACAGGGGCACCATCTTTCCATTCAGCCGGAAGCTCTGGATGAACAGATACGTGCTGAGAAACAGAACACCGCCCACCAAAGCAGCAAGACCAAGCATCACCCCCACGCCACTGAACCGGTGACGCCACATCACCCAGAGGGCGGAGATCATCAGCATGAACGAGAAATCCAGATTGAACTGCCCGGACCAGTTCAGCTGCTGCAGGTTGCCGATGAAGACAGCCAACAGGCCAAACCCTTGCTGGCTGATCACCACCGCCGTGTAGCCGAGAAGGGCAAGAAACATCGAGATCAGCAACGTGCGGAATGCAGTCATGGCAGCCGTGGTGTGTGATCAAACCTGCAGTGTGGCGACCATTCCCTGCGGCCTGACCCACGCATGCCGCCGGCACGGAGCGCCACCGGGAGCAACAGCATCGGAGGGGTCGCCGCTGCGAGTGTACCGGCAATTCATGAAGGTTCAGCCTGCAGTCATCAGCCATTCGCTTTCATCATTCGCCGGCAACCCTCCATCCGAAGGCAGGCAACTCTGCCCGTTAAGGCCGGCAACAGCGAACCCATCGACGCACGAAGGCAGTCAAGTCGCGACGCCAAGGTGTGCCGTCTGATGCAGAGCTTCAGGGCTCGCGGACTCCGTACACAAGGTCAACGGTCACACCCCCCCCTGCGTCTCTTCCCCGCGCTCCGCCGCAATGCCGCCGCTGAGGGGTTCGGCGCTGATGCCTTCCACGTCGCGCAGGTAGCGGGCCAGCACGTCGCTCTGGCCGTGGGTCACGTACACCTGCTGGGCGCGGCTCTGGCGCACGGTGGTGAGCAGACCGTTCCAGTCGGCGTGGTCGCTGAGCACGAAGCCCCGCTCGTAGCCGCCCCGCCGCCGGGCACCGCGCACCGCCATCCAACCGCTCACGAAGCCCGTCTGCGGTGCCTTGAACCGCTTCATCCACACCGAACGATGCGCCGACGGGGGCGCCAGTACAAGCCGGGCCGCCAATGGCTCACTGCGGGGCAGTTCACTCACGGGCCGGGTGGGCGGCATGGCGATCCCCTGCTCGCGGTAAGGCGCCATCAGGGTCTGCACGGCGCCATGCAGGAGCACCTCCTCACGCACGCCCAGCTGGTGCAGCTCCGCCAGCAGACGCTGCGCCTTGCCGAAGGCGTAGCAGAACAGGATCGAGGTCCGCTCCGGGGCACCTTTCCACCAGGCGTGGATCTCGGCGGCCACCTCCTGGCCCGGCCGCCAGCGATACACCGGCAGACCGAAGGTGGCCTCGGTGATCAGCACATCGGCCTGCACCGACTCGAACGGCACGCAGCTGGGGTCGGCATCACGCTTGTAATCGCCGCTGATCAGCCAGGTTTCACCGCCGGCGCTGATCCGCACCTGGGCCGAACCCAGCACATGCCCGGCGCTGTGAAACGACACGGTGGCATCGCCGAGGCGCAGCTCCTGGCCGTAGGCCATCCGGCGGAGATCAATGCCCTGGCCCAGTCGCTGGCGCAGCACGCCGGCGGCGCTGCCCACCGCCCAGTACACCTGGCTGCCGGGCCGGGCGTGGTCAGCGTGGGCGTGGGTGAGCAGGGCGCGTGGCACCGGGCGCCAGGGGTCGATCCAGGCGTCGGCGGCCGGGCAGTAGAGCCCCTGGGGGGTGTGCTGGATCAGGGAGCCCGGCGGCAGCATGGCGATGCGGGATCAACAGCCGGGCTCGGTCGCCGGCCTCGAGCCAGGGCAGGGCGCGGAGGCCACGCTCAGCGGCTCATGTCCAGCATGCGCTGGATCGGCAGCAGCGCCCGGGTGCGCACCGCTTCATCCAGCTCGATCGCCGGCTCCAGCGTGGCCAGGCAGTGCCAGAGCTTCTCAAGCGTGTTCAGGCGCATGTAAGGGCAGGCATTGCAGCTGCAGCCGTCCTGCCCGGGCACTTCATAGAAGGTTTTATGGGGCAGCTTCAGGCGCATCTGGTGCAGGATGCCCGGCTCGGTGAGCACGATCAAAGCGGTGGCCTCGCTGGTTTCGGCGCGGTGCAGCAGCTTGCTGGTGGAGCCGATGAAGTCGGCCAGATCCAGCATGTTGGGCAGGCATTCCGGGTGGGCGATCACCTCGGCCCCGGGATGATCGAGCCGCAGCTTCAGCAGCGCCTGCTCGCTGAAGGTTTCGTGCACGATGCAGCTGCCGGGCCAGAGAGTGAGTTCACGGCCGCTCTGGCGCGCCACCCAGCGGCCCAGGTTCTGATCCGGCGCGAACAGGATTGGCCGGTCGGCGGGCAGCTGTTGCACCAGGCTCACGGCGTTGCTGCTGGTGCAGATCAGGTCGCTCTGCGCCTTCACCGCCGCTGAACAGTTGATGTAGCTCACCACGTAGTGGTGTGGGTGCTGGGCGCGGAAGGCGGCGAACGCTTCGGCGGGGCAGGCATCGGCCAGGGAGCAGCCCGCTTCCAGATCGGGCAGCAGCACCGTTTTGCCGGGGTTGAGGATCTTGGCGGTTTCGGCCATGAAATGAACGCCGCAGAACACGATCACCTCGGCGTCGGTGTCGGCGGCGCGGCGGGAGAGTTCGAGCGAATCGCCGATCACATCGGCGATGTCCTGGATCTCAGCGTTCTGGTAGTAGTGCGCAAGGATCACGGCGCGGCGTTGCCTGGCCAGCTCCCGGATCGCCTGCGGCAGCGCGTGCCGGGCGGGAGCGGGGCCGACGCTCAGCGGCCTGGTAGGGAGCGGGCTGGTGGTGACGGTGTCGATGGCGGGAGTGGAGGGTGTCGCGGACGGCGCCCAGAAGGCTTCTGGGCCAAGATGACACCACCCTAGGGACGGGGCCCGGCCCGCATGCGCATTGCGATCGCCGGCGACCTGCACGGGCAATGGGATGCCAGCGATGTGGATCTGCTCCACCGCCTAGCTCCTGATGCGGTGCTGGTGGTCGGCGACCTCAGCGATGGCCAGGAGCGCATCGCCGCCAGCCTGGGGCGGCTGGAGTTGCCCCTGGCCTGCATCCTCGGCAACCATGACGCCGGCCGTGATGCCAGCGGCCGCTGCCTGCGGCGCCAGATCGAGCTGCTGGGTGATCGCCATTGCGGCTGGGCGCTGCGGCAGCTGCAGCCCCCGGGGCTCGCGGTGGTGGGCGCCCGGCCCGGCAGCGCCGGCGGTGGCTTCCATCTCTCACAGGCGGTGCAGGCGGTCTGGGGGCCGATGAGCGTCGACGATTCAGCCCAGCGCATCACCAACGCCGCCTTGGCGGCCGATCCGGCCCTGCCGCTGCTGCTGCTGGCCCACAGTGGGCCGGCCGGTCTGGGCAGCGAGGCCCAGGACCCCTGCGGTCGCGACTGGAAACCACCCGCGTGTGACTGGGGCGACCAGGACCTGACCCTGGCGATCGAGCGCATCCGCCGCCACCGGCCCGTGCCGCTGGTGGTGTTCGGCCACATGCACCACGCGCTCAAGCGCGGCCGGGGCCTGCGCCGCAGCTTTGTGATCGACCGCAGCGGCACCGCCTATCTCAACAGCGCCTGTGTGCCGCGCCACGGCGTCGATCAGGAGGGTCGCGCCCTGCGCCACTTCTCCTGGGTGGAACTGGTGGACGGCAGGGTGCGGCGCGCCAGCCACCGCTGGTACCACCCCGGCGGTGAGCTGCTCTATGAACAGTTGCTGGTGCAGCAACCGTTGGCCGTGCCGTGCTGATCTATGCGTGCGTGAGCGGCCACGGCTTCGGCCATGGCTCCCGGGTGGCCTCGGTGCTGCTGGCGCTGGCGGCGCTCCGGCCACGCTGGCGGCTGGTGCTCTCCACCTCGCTGCCGCCCTCCTTTCTCCAGCTGGCCCTGGCGGGGGTGCCGTTCGAACATCGCCCGCTGCGCTGGGATGTGGGCGCGATTCAGGCCGATGCGCTCGGTGTGGATGGAGACGCCACCCTGGCGGCGCTGGAGGCCGTGACTGCCTCGCTGCCGCCGCTGCTGGAGGCGGAAGCGCACTGGCTTCAACAGCAGGGGGAACCGGTGCTGCTGCTGGGGGATGTGCCGCCGGCGGCGGCGCGGCTGGCGGCGTTGGTGCGGCGGCCGCTGGTGTGGATGGGCAACTTCGGCTGGGACGACATCTACGCGCCCATGGGGGGGGCCTTCCTCGACTGGGCCGAGCGCTTCCACCACGATTACCGCCGCGGCACGCACGTGATCCGCTGCCCGTTTTCGATGGCGATGGATTGGGGCCTGCCGGAGACGGCGGTGGGCCTGACGGCTGCAGCGCCGCAGCTGGCGGCGGACGCGTTGCGGCAGCGGCTCGATCTGCCGGCCGAGCGGGAGCGCTGCGTGATGGTGAGCTTCGGTGGGCTGGGTTTTGCCCTGGGCCCTGAGCCCTACGCCCGCTGGCCCGGCTGGACCTTTGTGACCACCGACGCCAGCGCGGCGGCGGCGCCGAATGTGCACCTGCTGCCGGCGGACGTGCGCCCGCTGGAGCTGATGCGGCTGTGCGGCCGCCAGATCAGCAAGGCCGGCTACAGCACCTTCTGTGAGGCGTTGGGCCAGGGCACGGGGGTGCATCTGGTGGAGCGCCATGGCTTCGCTGAAGCGGCGGTGCTGGAAGGCTGGCTGCGGCGCCACGGCCGGCACCTGCTGCTGAGCCAGCCGCAGCTGCTGGCCGGCGACTGGCAGCTCGACCAGCCGCTGCTGCCCCCCAGCGACGGTCCGCTGGCAGCCGATGGCGCTCAGCAAGCGGCGGCTCAGTTGGTGCAGCTGGCCGAAGGGATGGCGCCCTGAACAACAGCGCTGATCGCTGGGGAGCATTGCAGCGCAGCCGTTCTGGTGTATTTCACTACTGAGCGGCTTCAATCAGCAGATCTGATCAACCAGCGCAGATTGATCGGAGCAGCAAAAAACTCAGTGCTCAACAGTGATCAGAACCGTGCGGCGCCTCAAGATAACTGGTGGACAGTCGTGCGATTGGCACATATAACCCTTGGATCCATGTTGGCGTTTGTCACATTGTGCCGAACCAAACCCGCCGCGATGGATTCATCCTTCTCTACGACGGTCCAGAAACAAGAAACTGACCTGCACATCTGAGCCGCTTCGTCAAGGTTCAGGGTCACTTCTCAGCCGATTCACAGACTTTTCATTCCCACGCGAATGCGCAACGGAAACAACAAACCGTTGACCGATTGCGCCTAGCCACCGGCAGTCCCCCTCAGGATTCCGCCCTCTTCCTTTCCCACGTCCCCTTCACTCCGACCCCCGTTTTGCGCACTCTCCGCTCCGCTGCCCGCCACCTGCTGCTGCCCGCCGCCGCGCTCGCGCTGGCGGCTCCTGCCCACGCTGCCGTGCCCAGAACGCCCTTCCTGTGGCAGGAGATCCGCCGCCCGGCTCCGGCCCCCGCCATCACCGGTCCTCACTCCATGGCGGTGGCCCTGCCCAGCGAAGTGCCGCAGGATCCCCGCTTCTTCGTGATCACCCCGGAGCGCCGCGCACTGCTCAACACGATCCGCTTCGCCGAAGGCACCTGGGCCCGCGGTGAAGACCGGGGCTACTGGATCATGTTCGGCGGCAGCCTGATGCCCTCACTGGATCGTCACCCCAACCGGGTGAACCGCACGCCGGGCTACGCCAGTGCCGCCGCCGGGGCCTACCAGTTCATGCCCTTCACATGGACCATGGCCAGCAGCCGCTTGGGCCTGAACGGCTTCGGGCCCCATGTGCAGGATCAGGCCGCCATCTTCCTGATCCAGCGCCGCGGCGCACTCGAAAAAGCCGACCGTGGCGTGTTCACGCCCGAGCTGGCCGCCCGGCTGGCCCCTGAGTGGGCGTCGTTCCCCACCCTGGCCGGCAGCAGCTTCTACGGCCAGCCAGTGAAACGCTTCGATGAGCTGCGTCGTTTCTACGAAGCCAACCTGGCCGAGCTGCGCGCTTCACTCAGCGTGCGCATCGATGTGGCAACCGTTTCAACGCCGCCCCCGGTCTGCGACAACGAAACCCTTTCCTGTGCGCTGGAGCAGGTGACGCCTACTCCCTGAGCGCTCAGCCGCTGAGATCACCCGCCCGCATTGCCCACCGGAGGTTTGCCCACCGTGCGCTGGGCGATGAGGTATGCGGCCAGAGAGCTGCCCAGGAAACCGAGGCTGTTGCGCAGCACCGGCAGCCAATCGGAGGTGCGGGTCACCACCGGGCCGAGGCCGAACACCACGAAGAGCATCACCCACAGCGGTGAGAGCAGCAGCACCCAGCTCCAGGCGACGGTATCTCCCTCCTTGCGCGGGTAGGCGGCGAACCCCACGATCAGGCCGCCCAGCACCGAGGTGCAGAAGGTGAGCAGCCACTGCTCCTGCGGCAAGCCCGGCACCACCTGGCAGCCACCGCGCTCCAGGCAGGTCTGCACGGCGCCGAGGGCGGCCACGATCGCGCCATCTTCGCCGTTGTCGCGCACATAGAACTGGTTGCCGTAGCGGGTCTGCAGCTCCACCCAGAAGGTGCGCGGCATCAGCGCGAACAGGGCATCGCCGACGTTGAAGTTCAGCAGGTTGCCGCCGCGGGGATCGGCCACCAGCAGCACGCTGCGCTCGTCGAGATCCCAGTACTGCTTCACCGCCAGGCCCGGAGTGCGCTCGTACTGGGTGAGCACCCGCAGCTTCCAGCCGCTGGAATCCTCGAAGCGGTCGAGCTTGTCTTCCAGGGCGGCGCGCTGACCATCGGTGAGCGCCCGTGCCAGATCGATCACGGGTGTGGGGTGATCAGGCAGCAGCTCCGGGTTGTCGGCCGCGAAGGCGGGCGCCCACGGCCAGAGCAGCAGCAGGGCGGCCAGCAGCGCCAGCCAGGACCCTGCCGCGGCGTGACGCCGGGGCGCGGGCGAGGCCGGCGAACGGGAGACGGAGGAGCGGCCCATGCGGCAGGTTCAATGTGCTCCGATTCTCCTTAACGCCAGGCCTGCCCGTGTCCGTTCCCCTCTGGCTGCAACAGCGTCTTCATGCGGCAGGCGGCAGCGTGCCCTTCCGCACCTATATGGAGTGGGCCTTGCACGATCCCGAGCACGGCGCCTACGGCGCTGGCCGTCTGCGCATCGGCCGCGCCGGTGATTTCGTGACCGCCCCTGCGCTCGGCCCGGAATTCGCCGCCCTGCTGGCACCCCAGCTGGCCCAGTGGCTGCAGCAGCTGGACGCCGCCAGGACGCTGTCGCTGGTGGAGACAGGCCCGGGCGAGGGGCAGCTGGCGGCGCAACTGGCGCAGGCACTGGTGGCCGGCTGGCCCCAGCTGGCTGCCCGCACAGAACTGGTGCTGGTGGAACCCAATGCCGGGATGGCCGCCCGCCAGCGGGAGCGGCTGCAGCACTGCCCGCTGCCGGTGCGCTGGAGCAGTTTTCGGCAGCTGGCGGACGCTCCGCTGGCCGGCGTGGTGGTGGCCCATGAGGTGCTCGATGCCCTGGCGGTGGAGCGAATCGTTTCGGACGGGGCGGCCTGGCGCCGCCAGCAGGTGACACTCCACGAGGGGAGGTTGCGGCTGGAGCCGGGCGACCCCCTGGAGCCGGAGGCAGTGGCTCGGCTGCAGCCCCTGGGGCTGGCGACGCCGGGCGCCCAGCGGCCTGCGGGCTGGTGCAGCGAATTGCATCCTGGCCTGGAGTCCTGGCTGGCGGCCTGCGGCGCGGCGCTGGGGCAAGGGCGGCTGCTGGTGATCGACTACGCCCTGGAGGCCTGGCGCTACTACGCGCCCTCGCGCTGCGACGGCACCTTGATGGCCTACCGGGAGCAGCGGGCCAGCGGCGATCCCCTGCTGGAGCCGGGCGCGTGGGATCTCACCGCCCACCTGTGCATCGACAGCCTGGTGGCGGCAGCGGCGGCCAGCGGCTGGCAGCTGCTGGGCCAGCGCCGCCAGGGCGAAGCCCTGCTCGCCCTGGGCCTGGCCCAGCGCCTGCACGGGCTGCAGCAATCGAGCGGGCACGGCGTGGATCTGGCCGATTTGCTGGCACGCCGCGAAGCACTGCTACGGCTGGTGGATCCCACCGCCCTGGGTGACTTCCGCTGGCTGGCCTTCCAGCGCAGCGCTAGCGAGGGTGAGATCCCGGCGGCAAGCCAGTTTCTGCAGGACCCCGATCCCACCGAAGCTGGCTGAAGCTGCAGCGAGCTGAGGGATCCCTGGCTCCGGATCAGGTAGCAAACCGGGTGATCGTGCGCAGTCCCACCAGTTGCCGCACACGGCGGGCATCGGCGGGGTCAAGCTCCAGCTGCACATCCACCACGCCATCGGTGGGGGCGCCATCAGCGGGATTCACCTGGCGCACCCGCGCCGCCAGGCTGCCGGGGAAGGCGCCGCTGAGGCTGCTGATGCGGGCCGGCTGTCCCAGACGGATGCGGGTCAGATCGCTGGCATCCACTTCGGCGATCGCTTCGAGCCGGTCGCTGGTGCCCAGCTCCAGCACGTTCATCACCCCCGGCCGCTCGCCCACGCGGGCGTAAAGCCGCAGCACCTTGCCGTCCATCGGGGCACGCAAGGCACTGTTTTCCAGCTCAACGTCGGTGCGGGCGATGGCCTGGCGGTTGCTCTCGATGCCGGCCTGGAGCTCCACCAACTGCTGCTCGCGCTGCTGCAGATCGGCGCGGGAGAGGGCCCCGACCTGCACCAGCGGCCGGAAGCGTTCCACATCGGCCTGAACGCGGTCTGCCTGGAGGCGCAGCTGCTCGGAGCGGCGCTGCAGCAACTGGCGCTCTGCCTGCAGGGCAGGGCCGCTGTCGAAGCGGGCCAGCACCTGGCCGCGCTGCACGCTGTCGCCTTCCTGCACCAGCAGTTGCACCAGGCGCGGGCTGATGCCGTTGCTGCTGAGCGGGGCGGCCAGCTTGCGGGTCTCACCCGCCAGCTCCAGCCGGCCGGGCGCCGACAGCGGCTCGAAGGGCCCGCTGGCACGCAGGGCCTGCACCACCCCGGCCCCTGAGGCCAGCAGCAAGATCACACCGAGGAGGCGGGAGCTCCTCATGTGCCTTCGTTCACGCCCCGGTTGATCACGCAACCGCCGCTGGCCCCGCCGATCAGCACACCATTGCAGCAGCGGTCGCGGTTGGCCTCCGCCTGCTGCTTCGACTGCTGCGCCTGGACCGGCTCCACGCCGACCAGGGCGGCGGCCAGCACCAGGACATGGCCAGATCGACGCGTGAGCGGCATCTTCAACCAGGCAGCCAACAGATGGGCAGACCCTACCCAGCCTGCCGGGAAGCGCCATGGCCAAGTTGTGACAGGGTGTGAGATCAGCATTGGGGTGGGGCGATTGCCGTCGCCTTCACCCCCGCTGCCACAGGCCCCTGCGTCGCCACCGGCCCCCGCGCCGTCTTTCGCATCAGCAGGGAGTGGGCGGCCGGCACATAGAACAGCGCCAAGGCGGTGGCGCCCACCAGCCCGCCGGACACAGCAATTGCCAGTGGCGGCCAGAAGCCGGTGGGATCGAGCATCAGCGGCAGGAAGCCGATCACGGTGGTGAGGGTGGTGGCGAGCACATGGCGGGTGCTGTGCAGCACCGCCACCGAGCCGATCAGGGCCGCCAGCCGGAAGGAGCGGAAGGAGAGCACCAACGTGGCGGTCATCAGGTGCGATGAAGTGATCGCCTTTCTGGAGGCACTGCGATAGAGACGGTGCGTCGCTGCCGCTGCCATGGCCTTGATCCCGATTGCGCTCACCATCGGCGGCAGTGACTCCGGCGGCGGCGCCGGCATCCAGGCCGACCTCAAAACGTTCAGCGCCCTGCAGGTGCATGGCTGCTCGGCGATCACCTGCGTCACAGCCCAGAACACCCGCGGCGTGGAGCGGGTGGACGCCCTGCCCCCCGAGGCGTTGCGGGCCCAGGTGGAGGCAGTGACGCGGGATCTGCCGGTGGCGGCCCTCAAGACCGGCATGCTGCTCAACCAGGGCTTGATTGAGGCCACCGCGGCCGCGATCGCCCCGCTGGCGGCCGCCCGGGTGATCGATCCGGTGATGGTGTCGCGGGCAGGGGCGGTGCTGCTGGAGCCCGAGGCGATCGAGGCCCTCAAAGCCCAGCTGCTGCCGCTGGCAGACCTGCTCACCCCCAACGTGCACGAGGCACGGCTTCTGGTCGGGCGGCCGCTGGAGAGCGTCGACGATCTGGAACTGGCGGCGGAGCGCATCGCCGCGATGGGGCCCAAGGCGGTGCTGATCAAGGGCGGCGGGCTGCGAGGCCTGCGCGGCAGCGACGTGCTGTGGCGGGACGGCCGCATCCAGTGGTTTCGCCTGGCCCCGATCGACACGCCCCACAGCCACGGCAGCGGTTGCACCCTCTCGGCGGCGATCACAGCCGAGCTGGCCCGTGGCGCCGCACTGGAAGCGGCGATCCAGACCGCCAAGGCCTTTGTAGCGGGCGGCTTACGCCATGCCCTGGCGATCGGCGGCGGCCAGGGGCCGCTGTGCCATTGGCATCAGGCGTTGGGGTGAAGCTGCGATCCACTGCCCCTTGCTGCTGCGCAGCAGGCGTCAAGGAGTGACGGTCTTGATGTCATCGAAGGCGCGCGCGAAGGCGGGGCGGCGGCCCAGCAGGGCCAGGTAGCGCTGGAAGATGCGCTCGCCGCAGAGACCCATGGACCGGGCCCAGAGCACGTTGTGGCCCATGACCAGATCGGCGGCAGTGAAGGCGGTGCCGCAGATGTGGGGGTGCTGGCGCAGGCGCTCGGCCAGCTGGGGTTCCACCTGCTCCTGGAAGCGGCGGCGGGCGCGTTCGACCTCACCGGGGTCCCGTTCCGCCTGGGGCAGCAGCTTTTCGTGAAGCCGGAGCTGCCAGAGCAGGCGATCGACGCTGGTGGCACCGAACTGGAGCATCTGGAGCACATCGGCGCGCTGCGGGGAGGCGGGCTCGGGCGGCAACAGGCAGGCGGCGGGGTAGGCGTCCGCCAGGAACAGCACGATCGCGGCGCTCTCGATCAGGGTCTGCACGCTGCCGTCGTCGCGGACAACCTGCAGCACCGGCACGGAACGGTTGGGGTTGAGGGCCGCAAAGGCGGGGGCGAACTGGTCGCCCGCCGCCAGATCGAGGCGCTCCAGCACGAAGGCCTCGCCCACGACCTCATGCAGCGCCCAGCGCACACGGGCGCTGCGGGTGGCGGGGGCGTGAAACAGCTTGAGCTGGGCGATGGTCATGGGGGAAACAGCTCGGCGGCAGGGCCGCTTCAGGGCTCTGGTTGGAGAACGCGACCCGTCAGGCGCACGGCCAGCATCGCCGCGGCGATGCCGCCGGTGGCAACGGTGATCCTCTGGCCGGTGGTTCCGGCTTGGTAAGGGCCGCGCTCCAGCACCACGACATCGGCCAGGGAGGCTGACCGCTGGGCGTGCCAGCGGGTGCACCCTCTGCATCAGGCGTATCGCATCGCCAAGGCCTCGACTGCGCCCGCGCCCCTGGGTCGATTTACTGTGCCTCGCGGTGACTTGACCTGCCTGGGCGCCATGGTTCTGTCCCTTCCCAGCCAAACCTGCGTGCTCGTGGTGGGAGCTGGCCCCACCGGATTGCTGCTGGCCGGAGAGCTGCAGCGCCGCGGCGTTCCCAACCTGTTGATCGACGCCCGCGCTGAAGCCCTGCATTGGGACCGGGCCACGGTGATCCACCCTCGCTCGCTGGAAATCTTCGAGGCTCTCGGGCTGGTGGATCGGTTTCTCGAAGCTGGCTGCCGGCAGCGAAGAATCCTGATCCACGCCGATGGCCAGCGGCTGGGGGAACTGGATCTGGCCGACTGCGGCAGCCGCTATGGCTTCAATCTCGGCCTTTCCGAAGAGGTGACCGAAGCGATCCTCAAGGACCATCTCGAGGGGGAGGGGGGCACGGTGCACCGCTCCTGCCGGCTGGTGGCTCTCCAGCCCCACAACGACGGCGTGACCGCCACGGTGGACTGCGATGGGCGGGAGCAGACCGTGCAGGCCCGCTGGGTGGTGGGCTGCGACGGCCTGCGCAGCACCACCCGCGAACTGAGCGGGCTCAGCTTCGAGGGCCATGGCATCGCCCGCCCCTGGGCCGTGTTCGATGCCGCGGTGGAGGGCTGGGCCGAGAGCCACGAGGTCAATGCGGCCTACCTCGACCCATCGCCCCTGATCCTCACGGCCCTGCCCGAGGGCCGTTGGCGGGTGTACCTGCGGCCCGCAGGCGACCAGGGCGACCTGGTGGCGGAGGCCGCCGCCGTGCTGCGGCGCTACTTGCCGGAGGCCCGCTTCACCGCCGTGGAGAACCCCAGTCGTTTCCACTGCCACAGCCGGGTGGCCAGCGCCTTCCGCGCCGGGCCGGTGTTTGTGGTCGGCGATGCTGCCCACATGTGCTCCCCCGCCGAGGGGCACGGCATGAACTGCGGGCTGCAGGATGCCGCCAACCTGGCCTGGAAGCTGGCCCTGGTGCACCAAGGCGCCGCTGACTCCTCCCTGCTGGACAGCTACGAGCAGGAGCGGCGTCCGGTGGCGCAGCAGATCTGCCGCTCCAGCGACGCTACCGAGCAGGCCCACTTATTGCAGGACAGCGGCGAGCGTGCCGCCCGCGACCGGGCGATCGCCGCCATGCTGGCCAATCCGGTGGCCAGCCAGCAGGAAGCGGTGGCGGAAGCCGAGATGAACGTGAGCTACGCCAGCTCGGCGATCTTGAGCGGCAGCGAGAGCCAGCCCCACGGCTTCGCAGAAGCCTTCGGCTTAGGTGCCGGTCAACGGCTGCCCACCACGATCGCGGTGCCGCCCGATGCCGGCACGAGCCTTCTGCACACGCTCACACACCGGTGCGGCCACACGCTGCTGCTGCTGGCGGGCCCCGAGACGCCCCCGGAGGCACTTGCGTGCCTGCAGGCTGAACTGGAGGCCGACAGGGCTGCCGGCACGGTCCCGCAGGTCTTGGTGGAGGCGGTGGTGTCCCTACGGCTGGAGGAGGCGTTCAGCCTGGGCCTGGGGCCCCTCACGCTTCTGGCCGTGCGGCCCGACGGCTTCATCGCCCTGCGGGCCGACACCGATCACCGCAGCGCGGTGCAGCGGTATGTGGCGCTGTTGAGGGGCCGCTGATGCGCTCCGCTTCGCCAGGATGGGGACCTCAGCGTCAGGGCCCTGCCCAGGCCGCCCCAACCCGAACGTTCCGTGCCGTCATCCGTGCCGATATCCGCGCCGTCAACAGAGCCCGCACCAGCCGCGGCACCAGCGCCGACGACAGCTGAGCCGACAACCACCACGTTCGCGGCGTTCGCGCAACGGGCCGACTATTCGTTGCTGGATTCGCTGTGCGCGGACCCGCAGGCCACGGTCGATGGCGTTGATCACCAGCCCCGTCAGGTGTTCTCCGGTCATTACGTGCCGGTCACGCCCACGCCGCTTCCAGCGCCAGAGCTGGTGGCACACAGCAGCACCCTCTTCCACGAGCTGGGCCTGAGCGACTCACTGGTCCGCGACGACCAGTTCCGGCGGCTGTTTTCCGGCGACATCAGCGTGGCCACAGAGCCGATGCGGCCCTACGGCTGGGCCACCGGTTATGCCCTCTCGATCTACGGCAGCGAATACATCCAGCAGTGCCCGTTCGGCACCGGCAACGGCTACGGCGATGGCCGGGCCCTTTCCGTGTTCGAAGGCGTCTTCAACGGCCGGCGTTGGGAGATGCAGCTGAAAGGCGGTGGGCCCACGCCCTATTGCCGTGGCGCCGATGGCCGCGCCGTGCTGCGCTCCAGCGTGCGCGAATTTCTGGCGCAGGAGTTCATGCACGCCCTGGGGTTGCCCACCTCCCGCTCCCTCACGCTTTATGCATCGCGATCCGAAACCGTGCGCCGGCCCTGGTATTCCCCGAACTCGCGCTCGTTCGATCCCGACATCCTGGTGAACAACCCGGCAGCGATCACCACCCGCGTGGCGCCCTCCTTCCTGCGGGTGGGCCAGCTGGAGCTGTTCGCCCGCCGCACCCGCCGCCAGGCCCATCCGGAGGCGCTCAACGAGCTGCGGATGATCGTGGCCCACTTGATCGAGCGCAACTACCGGCAGGAGATTGAACCGGCTCTGGAATTCAGCGACCAGGTGCTGGAGCTGGCGGGATTGTTCCGCGCGCGGCTCACTTCACTGGTGGCGAACTGGATCCGCGTGGGCTACTGCCAGGGCAATTTCAACAGCGACAACTGCGCGGCAGGCGGCTACACCCTCGACTACGGGCCCTTCGGCTTCTGTGAACTGTTCGATCCCAGATTTCAACCCTGGACCGGCGGCGGCGAGCATTTCAGCTTCTTCAATCAACCGGCAGCGGCTGAAGCCAACTTCCAGATGTTCTGGTCCGCCCTGCGGCCACTGCTCGAGGACAACACGGAGGCGCTGGCCAGGCTGGATCAGATCCGCGACGGCTTCGCCGAAGCGATGCAGCAGGAGCTCGAGGCGATGTGGGCCAGCAAGCTTGGCCTGATCTCCTACGACGCCACGTTGGTGAACGAGCTGCTGCAACTGATGGTGCACTCCAAGGTCGACTACACGATCTTTTTCCGCAGGCTGTCTGCCATCCCCGAGCAACTCTCCGCTCTGAATGAGAGCTTCTACCTGCCGAATTCAGATGAGCTCGATGCGCAATGGACGCAGTGGTTGCAACGCTGGCGTGCTCAGATCACGGCCAATGGCAACCTCAACGAGACATCTGCAGCGATGAAGCGTGTGAACCCTGCAGTGACCTGGCGTGAATGGCTGATCGCACCGGCTTATCAACAGGCTGCCGAAGGCGACACCACAGCGATCCAGGAGTTGCAGGCGGTGTTCCGCCATCCCTACGCAGAGTTGAGCCCGGAACTGGCGGCCACCTACGACCGCCTCAAGCCCAGGGAGTTCTTCAATGCCGGAGGAGTGTCCCACTACAGCTGCTCGTCCTGAGCCGAACCTGTCCACACCCAGCCGTGTGTCCATGCGGGGCAACAGCGAGTCCGTGCGCCTTCCCGCGGAGCTTCGCCAAGGTGATGCTGAGCAGCGATCAGGACTCAATCTCCTGCTCAAGCATTCCCTTCTCGGTCGTGTAGGCCAAGCCGTCTGTGCCGAGGTGCCGGTGGCGGGCGAAGCGGCGGGCGAAGGATCGTTTGCGGTCGAGGCGCTGAGTGGGGGAGCTGGCGCTGCGCGCCCAGCCGGTGCGAAGACTGTTGCGCTCCTCAATGGGGCGGTTGCGCCAGCGCAGGGCCGCCAGCCGCAGCAGCGGGATCGCGATCAGCAGAAGGGCGTAACCGATGCTGAACCAGGCCAGGCCCGCCAGCAGGGGCGGCGTGGGCCGAAGGATATCGAACAGCATCGGGGCGAGCAGAAGCAGGGCGCCACTGAGCACGGCGTAGGCCCAGCGCACGTCCGAGCTTGCCCGGCTGAAGACACACCGCCGCTCCCGCAGCGGTGGTGAGGGGCGATCCGCAGCAAGGGCCTGGCCACGGCCGTGTGCAGGCTTGGCGAGCCCGGAGCACACCTGCAGGCTCGGGAAGTGATAGGCAAACTCGCCCTGTTCACTCACCTCCGGGCGGCCATCGAAGCGCAGCAGCACCGGCAGCATCGCGGCATCGGCGATCTCACCGGCCCGTTCTCCGTCGGCGGGCCGGCGGGGCAGATCCAGCAGAGGGGCCAGATCCTCGGCAATCACGGCTCCACCACGATGGGCGATGAAGCAGCCGATGCGGCGCCAACGCCGCTGCTCCAGGTTGCGGTTGGGATCGCCATCGCCGAAGAGCACCGAAAACAGCGACTCCAGAAGCTCCAGGTCGTCCTGGATGGCTTTCTGCCGTTGCAAGGCGACCGGATCATCATCCTGACGGCGGTGGCCCCTGGCGAGGCCGGCCACGCTGTCGCCCACGCCCAGCACAACGTGCAGCAGCAGACCAGCCATGGCTTTGAGGAACTCCGCGGAGGCCGGAATCCGGCCGGTCACCATCAGGCCAGTGACCAGCAGCAACGCCAGCAACGTCAGGAGCGTGCCGATCACAAGGCGGACCAGCCGGGTGGACTGCCGCCAGAGCCAGCCGAGCGTGACCCCCAACCGCAACCGCCAGGAACGCGCCAGCAACCTTCGCCAAAGATGGCGTGGGAAGTGATAAGCCACGCTGCCGTCGTTGCTCACCCGCAGAGACGCCCCAGCGGCTACCGCCAGCTCCAGCAGCTGGCGCTCCATCAGCTCCAGGGAGAGGCCCGTGCGGGATGCCGCCTCTCCGGCTGTGAGCGCCCCACCGCGCTCCCCCAGCAACCGCAATAGCTCAGGTTGAGCTGCAGTGAGACGGATCACCGAGGTTGTGGCAGTGGAGGATGGAACCGAGCATCAGCACCGCCGCGGAGTTCCAGTGGGAACGATGATGCTGCCCGGCACGCGCCCAACCCCACGGGCCAACAAACAGGAACGACAGCAACACCACCCCCAGCTGCAAGCAGGGCGGCAGCCACACGGGGGTTATCGCTGAGCTGGTTGATGTCTGCGGTTGGTTGATGCGGTTCGTGAACACCTTGGTGGCGAAGGAGGACACCTGCAGCATGGCGGTGCTATGGGGGTGTTCTGACACTCCGTCGAGAACGTCATGCTGCTGGTCTGGATCTGGATTCAGCGTTGGGCCCTTCACTGATGCTCCCACTCTGCACACGGCACCTGGTGATGATGACACTGGCCTTCTTTCTCGCTGGCTGTGAGCATCTCCTGAAGCCGAAGCCCTTTCTGCTGCGTTGCCAGCTCGAGGAAGGTTCGCTGAAGACCGTCCGCGTCAATCCCCGCCAGCAACAAGTACAGGAACTGGATCCCCGTACGTTGGACAGGACGAACACCTTCTGGAACTCCGACATCCCAGATCCGGCTGCGCGAGGTCTGGTGGATGAGACGCTCGTGAGGATCACCTCGCAGGAGGTTCACTGGGAGGTCAAACGGTATCGCCCCCAGATGGAGTGGGAGACCAACACCGTCGATCTCCAAAACCTCAGCTACAAGGGTGAAACCGGTTCGTTCACCGATCGTGAACCCGCCAAGTGGAACTCAAAGGGTGTCTGCCAGAAGCTCGATGATGTTCCTGAGGCCTCTACCGAGGCTGAGTAGGGGCTTCACCTTCCCGGCGATCACGGCGTTGGCGGGTGGCCAAGCGGCCGTTCACCCTCGTGGCTCTGATCGCGGGCAAACCCCAGACACCGGAACGGCTCGGTGACACCCCCGGCCCGGCCGGCCTCCTGCCGGTGCTCTGGCTCTGCCAATGGAACCGAGAGGGGCCAAGGGCCAGGTCGCGGTAGCGGGTGGAGGGTAAGAAGAGGGCTTAGCTTTTGCGCAGGGTGATGAACAGTAGGTCGGTCGCGCAGGTCCGGTGCCAGATCACGCCTTCGCGGTGGATGCACAGGGCGTCGGCGGTGAGAGTGGCAATGGCTAAGTGGTGGGAGGATCCTTGTCCAACGCTGCCATGAGAGAGCATCTCAGGCCAGGCAGGTCATTCTGGATCGAATCCCAGAGAATCAGCTGATCCACGGCTTCGTGCACATGGATGATTCTGTTCCGTAATCCAACGATGCGGCGTACATCTGGAATGATCACGAGCACACTTGGATCGGCTTCAAGTGCTCGCTTGAGAGCCTCTCCGATGATTTCGAATTTGCGCTCCACAGCTGATTGGATCAGCTCATCGTCAAGGTAGTGGTCAAGCGTGCAGTTCTCGATGAAGCGTTCAATTGCTTCGATTGCCTCCAAGGCGTCAAGCAGGCGTTTCAGCGCCTCCCTTCGCCTGTCAGAGTTCCAGGAGAAGCCGGCGTGAGGCGTCCACGTCCTTCCGGAAATAGGGATTGTGGATCATGGATTCCGTCAAGAGATCGACCGGACGGCCGAAGAGGGCTTCCAATTCATCGGCGAAGGAACAGAAGCGTCGGGCGTAGCCAGGCTCCCGTTGGCCTGTCATCTGCACGATGAAGTCCAGGTCACTGCTGGCGGGGTCGAACAGGCCCTTCGCCGCCGAGCCGAACACTTCGAGCCGATCCACGCCATAGCGGTTGCAGAGGTGCCTGAGCGGCTCCAACCGATCGGCCAGTAAGGGCAGCAGCGGGGCAACCGTGTCCATGGGGTCAGGTTAATGGACCTTTCAGTCCCTCACACCGCCAACGCCAACTCCGGCACGAACGCCGCCGGAATCGCCCGCTGCAGCCGCCAGCGGATCGCCATCGGCCGCTCGCCCTGGTGGCTCACGTAATCCGCGAACCCCAGGAACAGGAACGGCAGCGTCGCCCCGCCGCGCTTGTTCTCCTCCCGCACAAACACCATCACCCGACTGCCGCGCTCAACGTGGTGGATGTATCTCTGCCCCGTGGATGAGGTTTCCCGCGTGTTGCTCTGGCTCTCCCAGTGGAGCTCCCACGGGGAGATGGCGTAGTCGTTGTACCGGGTGGTAGGGGAGAACAACCGCTCACTCTTCTTGAGCGTGATGAAGAAGACGTCGCAGCAGGTGGCCTCATCGAAAAACACCCCCTCACGGCCGGGGAAGGGTCGGGCCTCGTTCAGCAGCCCAAAGGCGGCGAACACCTCGGCGCGGGAGTAGCGGCCGTGTAGGCCAAGCGGCACCGACGGGGTTGGTTCGCCATCGGCAAGAAAGGGCCAGGCGAGGGGCGCCACCAGGTGATCGGTGCGCTCCAGCAGCAGCGCGAACAGCTCCACCAGCTCGGCGCGGATGGCCGGGGCGGCCCAGAGCCGCACCAACGCCTCTGCCAGGGGCAGGTGCTGGCGGCCGCTGCCCCACAGCTGGGCCATCAGCATCCGCCAGCGGCGCTCGGCCTCAGGATCCAAAGCCGCCGGATCGGGCGCCACGGGTCGCTGCAGCTGATCCATCAGCCAACGCAACCGCTCCGGGTCATCGAGATGCAGCAGGCCGCCAGCGATCCCCCGCCCCAGCCGCTCCTCATCGCCGGTGGCCGCCCCCGCCGCCACCCACCCCAACTCCCGCTGCAGCAACGCCCAAGAGCCCGCCACCTTGTAAAACTCCCCCAGCTCCATCCCCAGCCCCTCCAGCAACGCCGCCAGCGAACAGCGCCCGAGGCGGCGGGCTTCCTTGAGCAACTCGGGCCGACGGCTGGGCAGCGACTCGCGCAAATTGGCAAGCACCCGCTCGCTGGACACCCGATCGAGCTGCAGGCTGCAGCCGGCCGGCAGGAAGGGAAACCCGTCGTTGATCTGCTGTTCCAGCTGGTCGCGCGTGCCGCCGAGCAGGGCGCGGTAGCGAAGGTCGAAGCGGAAGTTCCGGTGCGCCTGGCCGATGAAGTCCAGCACCGTGAGGCAGCTCTTGCCCCGGCAGAGGCGCAGACCCCGGCCGAGCTGCTGCAGGAACACGATGGCGCTCTCGGTGGGGCGCAGGAACAGCACCGTGTCGATCTCGGGGATGTCGAGGCCTTCGTTGAACAGATCGACGGCGAACAGGATTTGCAGCTCGCCGGAGCGCAGGCGGCGGATCTGCTCGGCGCGCTGCTCCCGGGGGCTGGAGGCATCGAGGGCAGCGGCGCGCAGGCCGGCGGCCACGAACTTGCGGGCCATCCAATGGGCGTGCTCCACGCTCACGCAGAAGCCCAGGGCCCGCATCGAATCCAGGTTGGTGACCTTGTCTCCCAGTTCGCGCAGGATCAGGCGCAGGCGGGCGTCGTCGGCGGTGTAGAGGTTGGTGAGGGCTTCTGTGGCATAGCCGTTGCGGCGCCATTCGATTTGCGAAAGATCGGTGCCGTCGTGGAGGCCGAAGTAGTGGAAGGGGCACAGCAGGCCCTGCTCCAAGGCGCTCCAGAGGCGCAGCTCAGCGGCGATGCGGCCATCGAACCAATGGAGGATGTCCTCGCCGCCGGTGCGCTCGGGGGTGGCGGTGAGGCCCAGCAGCAGGACGGGCGCCAGGTGGCGCAGCCAGCGCTCGTAGCTGGCGGAGGCGGCGTGGTGGAATTCATCGACGATCACCACGTCGAACGTGTCCGGCGCCAGGTCCGCCGGATCCAGCCCAGCGAGCGATTGCACCGAGGCGAACACATGGCGCCACTGGCTGGGGCGCTGGCCATCCACCAGCAGCTCGCCGAAGGAGCAATCGCGCAGCACCTGGCGGAGGGTGGCGAGGCTCTGCTGCAGGATCTCGCGCCGGTGGGCCACGAACAGCAGGCTCGGGTGACCCGGACCGCCCTGGCGGGCGTAATCGAGGGCGGCGATCACAGTTTTGCCCGTGCCGGTGGCGGCCACCACCAGGTTGCGCCAGCGGCCATGGAGGCTGCGCTCGGCCGTCAGCTTGTCGAGGATCTCCTGCTGGTAGGCGTAGGGGCGGAAGTGCTGCTGCAAAGGCTGTCTTGATGTGGCGGCAGATACCAGCGGACTCCCTACGGAAGCCCTGATCACCCCTTCCCCCATGTGGCCCAGCCAAAACGGCTCAAAATCGGCAATCCTTGAGTCAGCCATTCGAGTCCCGATGCCGCTCCGCTCGGCCAGTGAATTCCCAATCACGCCAGATCCAGAGGCTCTAGAGGGCACCTACCAGGACTGCCGGGCGGCCCTGGTGTCTGCCAACCGCTCCCGGGGCATCCTCAAGGCACAGAGCGACCGGCGGGGGGTGGTGATCGCCGAGCTGCAGCGGGAGTTGGTGGAGCTGGAGGCGGATCTGGCCGATGAGGCCCGGGCCAAGGCCCGGCTTCATGCTCTCAACGCCAAGCTCGGCAGCGTGATCCGCGAGCTGGAGGAAACGGGCGATGCAATGGTGGCCCTGATCGACGAGAGCGAGCGCCAAAGCGGCTTCTGGCTTGTGGAGATGTTCCGCCGGTTGGTTCAGCAGGCCACGCGCTGGCGCCAGGTGAAGGCCAAGGCCGTTGCGCTGGCGGCAGATGCGGCGGAGGCCGGAACTTCCGTCAGCCAGCTCGGCGGAAAGCGATGAGCGCGGGCCCGACGATCGCTGATTTGCTGGAGCAGACCAACAGGGAGCTGGCGGGCACCGATGCCCGGGTGTACCGCCGGGTGGCGGACCATCTGCAGCGCTTCAGCGCTGCCCTCCTCGACCTCCAGGATCCCCATTCTGCGGGAACCCAAGACCCGAAAGCCTTGCTGGGCAAGGGGAGTTTTCTGCAGCAACCCGCGACCAGGCTCAAGCGACTGTGCAAAGAGCACGGCATCAAGGGTTACTCCAAGTTGCAAAAAGCTGCTCTCGCCCAACTGCTGGAAAGCCATGGGGTGACCCCACCACCGCCGCCGTTGGAGAGTTTCACCAAGAAGGAGTTGATTGCGCTGGTGCGACAGCTGCAGGAGGAGGGGTAGGAGATGGCTATATATGAGGACTGCGTCACCCGACACCCAATCGACACGTTGATTGCGACTCTAATGAAAGGGTTGCAGACCCAACCAGAGAAACATATGAGTAGAATGCCCACCAATAGTGTCAGCTATCACTCCCCAATACTCCCGATCTACCAGTGAACATGCCTAGTGACGTGAATAACTCTGGTCTACGTGACAACCATTCCAGGGGAACGGTCGCAGATTTTTTGCGTACGAAAATTCAGAGCGGATCTAACCTATCAATCGTATCTGCTTACTTCACCATCTACGCCTACGATGCGCTCAAGGCGGAACTTGAATGCATCGAACATCTTGATTTCCTTTTTGGTGAGCCATCCTTTGTGAATCGTCTGGATCCAAGTAAAATCGAGAAAAAAGCCTTCATCATAGACAATGAAGGCTTAGAGCTTTCCAGCAAACTCCAGCAGAAACGTGTTGCAAAGTTATGCGCTGACTGGATTGAGCGAAAGGTTGACATCAAAACAATCAAGCAATCTAATCTACTGCATGGAAAAATGTATCACGTTGCAACTGCTGGCGTTGAAGAAGCTATCCTCGGCAGTTCCAACTTTACCGTAAGAGGATTGGGCCTTAGCAAAGATAGCAACAATGTCGAGTTAAACCTCATCGTAGATAGCAACCGTGATAGGCATGAGCTTAAGCAGTGGTTCGATGAGCTTTGGGCAAACGAGACACTAGTGAAAGATGTAAAGCAGGATGTGCTCAACTATCTCAAACAGCTCTACGAGAACAACACTCCAGAGTTTATATACTATAAAACACTCTTTCATATCTTCGAAAAGTTTCTTAGTGACGCTGGGAAGACTGATATCGATCTAAGCAAGACTAGCTTATTTGAGACTGGAATATGGAAAACGCTGTTCGAGTTTCAGAAGGACGGGGCCAAAGGTGCAATCAATAAAATACTCTCACACAATGGTTGCATAATTGCTGATAGCGTCGGTTTGGGTAAAACCTACGAGGCGCTAGCGGTCATTAAGTATTTTGAATTGAAAAATGAGCGTGTTCTTGTTCTTTGCCCAAAGAAGCTTCGCGAAAATTGGACGGTGTTCAAAGCTAATAGCTTTCTTAATCCTTTTCTAGAAGACCGCTTTCGCTACGATGTCGTTTCGCATACCGACCTAAGCCGAGAGACGGGCTACTCCGGAGATATCAATCTTGCGACATTGAACTGGGGTAACTATGATTTGATCGTCATTGACGAATCGCACAACTTCAGGAATAATACAATTGGACGAAAAGATGATTTGGGAAATATTGTCCGTAAGAGCCGCTACCAACGCCTAATGGGTGACATTATCAACTCCGGTGTCCGCACCAAGGTCCTTTTACTTTCCGCAACACCCGTTAACAACGACCTTAAAGATCTTCGAAATCAAATCTACTTTATTACAGAGAATCGTGATGATGCGTTTTCAGAATCTATCGGCGTCGCTAGCCTAAGAGAAACCCTTGCAGCGGCTCAGAAGACCTTTACTACTTGGGCAAAGAAGCAAACCTATGAGCGTAAGACTGGTGAACTACTTGAGAAGCTCAACACGGGATTCTTCAAACTCCTCGATGAACTGACAATCGCGCGCTCAAGGAAACACATTTTGAAGTACTATAAGGCCACTATAGCCCAGCTTGGTGGTTTTCCTAAGCGCGAGCAGCCAATTTCTGTCTATCCTGAAATCCATCTTAAAGGCCGCTTCCTCTCATACGACAAGCTGAATGATGAGATAGATGCCTATACCCTTTCCCTATATAATCCCTCCAGATACGTGCTGGAACATCACAAGGCAGAATACGAGAATAGGGGTACCTCAAACATCACTCAGGCGATGAGAGAGAATCACCTTATAGGCATGATGAAGGTTAACTTTCTTAAGCGCCTCGAAAGCTCCGTGAAGTCGTTCGAGATTACGATAGAACGCACTATATCTAAGATTGAAGATCTCGAGAAAAAGATCGATACTTTTCAAGCTTTGCAGAGGCAAAAAGGCGAACTCGATGAAATCGAAATTGAAATTGACGACCCAGGCCACGATGAGGAGCTAGAAGATGCCTCACAGGTTGGGAATAATCTTAAGTTCCATCTAAGTCATCTCCAGCTTGATGGAGATGATGGATGGCTTAAAGCACTGAAGAATGACAAGGACCAACTTCTTACTTTGTACAATGCCGCTAAGGGGGTTACACCCGAGACTGATGCCAAGCTTGCAGAATTGAAGAAGCTTATCGCTGCGAAGATCTCCAAGCCATCGATTAACAAGCTTGGAGAGCCAAACCGAAAAGTTCTTGTATTTACTGCTTTTGCAGATACCGCCACTTATCTATATCATGCGCTCCTGTCTTGGGCCAGCAAGGAACTAGGTATTCACATGGCGCTTGTTTGTGGAGGCGGAGATACCCGCACAACTTTCGGAGAACGATCATACGATCAGATTCTCACCAACTTTTCACCGCGCGCCAAGAATCGGGCCAAGATCCCTTCTATGCCTCAGACGGAAGAAATCGAACTTCTTATCGCCACTGACTGCATAAGTGAAGGTCAAAATCTTCAAGACTGCGATTATCTAATCAATTACGATATTCACTGGAATCCCGTCCGGATTATTCAGCGATTTGGCCGTATTGACCGCATAGGTAGTGTCAACCCAAGTGTTCACCTCGTCAATTTTTGGCCCACCGAAGATCTTAATAAGTACATAAACCTCAAGAACCGCGTCGAAGCTCGCATGGCTCTTGTCGACCTTTCTGCAACTTTCGAGGACAACGTTCTCCAAAACGAAGAAATCGAAGATATTATCTCTGAAGATCTCCGCTATCGAGACAAGCAGCTACTTAGGCTTAAAGACGAAGTTCTCGATCTCGATGACCTCGGAGACAGTGTCTCTCTAACAGAATTCACTCTCGATGACTTTCGCCTCGAGCTGCTCAAATACATCGAGGCTAACAAAGCCGCCTTAGATGCCGCGCCATTTGGTCTCTACACTTGTGTTCCGCCAAACGCTGAGTACAAGATCATTGGCCCCGGAGTCATCTTCTGCTTCAGACAGAAAGTCCAAGGCGGAGCCGATCTCGATTCAACGCCTTCGCTTATTGATGGCATCAATCCGCTTCACCCCCACTTCCTCGTATACATACTAGATGACGGTAACGTCCGCTACGGCTTCGCAAGCACAAAGCAGATACTTGACATCTATCGCATCCTCTGTTCCGAGAAGACGGTTCCATATACCCAGCTTTGTAACATCTTCGACCTGGAGACTAATCACGGTAATGAGATGAAGGCGTATGACACACTCCTTCATAGAGCAGTTGATTCTATTGCGGCAACCTACCGTAAAAGAGCCGCATCAAGTCTTCAGGCCGACCGTAGCTTTGTTCTTCCCAATGCTCAGGATCAAGTACACAGCAAGACTGACCTAGAGATCGTGACTTGGCTGGTCATCAAAGCACCATGAAATCAGAATTAGCTAATTTCAACAGTCTGCCACTCAAGGTTGCCGCTCGGGAACTACTTAGGAAGTTGGGGTACAAAAGCGAAAAATTCTTAGTCGGTGCAGGGTCCACGCCGCAGGATTTCCTCGATGACTTTGTTGGTGGACGATCCTTTAACCAGGCAAAGGCACTCTTTTCAGAGTGGAAGTCTGCTGATCTTTTGTTTCAGCTTACCGATCAAGAACTCTGCGGACAATCCAGCATCTTCACAGATGACTCGGTGCAACGCGGCCTATTGAAATCCTACGTATTCATCGCTATTGAGCTTAAGGATAAAGAGTATGCCCGTGGAAAACTATCGGCGATCACGCGGCAGATCAATCTACTTTTTCCCATGCCGGTCATGGTGATCTTCAAGCATGGAGAGTTGCTGACCATCGCGGTCATCAACCGACGTCGAAGCAAAAATGATCCCGATAGGGATGTCCTTGAAAGAGCAACGCTAATCCGAGATATTGCTTACTCTAACCCCCACCGAGGCCATCTCGATATCCTCGCTTCGTTGGCACTGGCAGAACTCAAGCACCCGCAAAAGAAGCCAATTGCAGACTTTGACACCCTTCACGCTGCTTGGGAGCAGATCTTCAACGTTGAACTGCTTAATGAGCGCTTCTATCGAGAATTGGCTAACTGGTACTTTTGGGCTCTTCCACAGGTCGAGTTCCCTCCTGATCTTGAGCCTGACTCCGAGAAACGCCGTGCAACCGGTCTTATCCGTCTACTTACGCGCCTACTCTTCTGTTGGTTTCTCAAAGAAAAGGGCCTCATCCCCGAAAAGCTTTTCAATCCAACCGACCTCTCGAACATTCTCAAGGATTTCGATCCCGAAAGCGAAACACGCTCCGTCTTTTACCAGGCAATTCTGCAAAATCTTTTCTTTGCAACCCTTAACCAGCGCATGGGCAGGGACAGCAAGGGAAAGCCCTACCGCTTCTTCGCGACTGATGAAGGATTCCGTAACAACCGCACAACCTACGACGTCAACAACCTTTTCCGCTACGAAGCACTCTTTCAAGAGGAGCCTGACACCGCGCTGACACACTTCGCCGACATCCCATTCCTCAATGGCGGCCTCTTCGAGTGTCTTGACCGCACCGAGGACACCACTCAGAAAAAGCTCTACTTGGATGGATTCTCACGCAACCCCAAGAAGCGCCCGTCCATGCCTGATCGGCTCTTCTTTGACAGCGGTGAAACTGCAGACCTTTCAACTGCCTATGGCGACAGTAAGCGTAAGGCCGAGCGCGTAACCGGCCTCGTTAACATTCTGAGTCGCTACAAGTTCACTATTGATGAAAACACACCCATTGATCAGGAAATTGCTCTCGACCCAGAACTTCTCGGCAAAGTCTTTGAAAATCTTCTTGCCTCGTATAACGAAGAAACCAAAACATCCGCCCGCAAGCAAACAGGCTCTTTCTATACCCCACGCCCTATTGTCGACTTTATGGTAGATGAGTCACTCAAAGCCCATCTGCTTCGGCATCTTGTGCAGGTAGCTGACATGTCTAAAGCCGACGCGCGATCAAGACTCGACCTTTTGTTTTCTTACACTGAGAAACCGCATCCCTTTAATCCTAACGAAGTTGCCATACTCATTGATGCCATAGATAAGGTCAAAATCCTTGACCCTGCCTGTGGTTCGGGCGCCTTCCCAATGGGAGCCCTGCACAAGCTTGTCTATGTCCTCGGTAAACTAGATCCTGAGAACAGCCGCTGGAAGCAGACCCAACTTGACAAGTTGGATTCTGCACCTATGCGTGAGGAGCTCGAACGCGCATTCAACGATAACAACGACGACTATGGGCGGAAACTATATCTTATTGAGAATTGCCTATTCGGAGTTGATATTCAACCAATTGCGATTCAGATTACTAAACTTAGATTCTTCATCTCACTGGTTTGTGACCAAAGGACTAACCGCGACAAGACGAAGAACCACGGAATTCGACCCCTACCCAACCTTGAAACCAAGTTTGTCGCAGCAAACAGCTTAGTCGGCTTGCCATCTCTATCTCAGCCATTGATTGTAGATCCCCGCATTAACGTCATTGAATGTGAAATCGAAGCCCAATACCATAGCCACTTCTCTATTCAGCGGCGTGACCAAAAGCTTGCGCTTCAAAGGAAGATTAAATCGCTACGACTGGAACTCGCAAGACTTCTGGCTGATAGTTTCATTGCTACTGACAAGGCAAAGCTTATTGCAGATTGGGACCCCTTCAATCCTCAGTTGAGTGCCGCATTCTTTGATCCCCATTGGATGTTTGGTCGAACGTTGATACCTGGATTTGATATTATCATTGGCAATCCGCCGTATTTCAAGGAAAATAACGACAAACATCGATTTGACGGTCTTCGAAACTTGCCTTGCTATCAAGGCAAAATGGATGTTTGGTATTTGTTCGTTGATGTTTGCCTAGATCTTTTAAAGGCCAGTGGCATCCTCTCGTTTATCGCTACTAATAATTGGGTAACAAATTCAGGCGCGTCTAATCTTAGATCTAAAATCCTGCATGAAGCTCGAATTATTAGCTTGATCGACTTTCAAGACTATATGATCTTTCAGTCTGCAAGTGTTCAAACCATGGTGATGTTTCTTTCGAAAGAAGTGCCTCCGTCCAGGTACTATGCATCTATTTCTAAGGCAAAAAGTTCCTTCTCAAAAGATGATATAGCAATCCTGCAATCTGGGTCGCAAGGTGAAAGCCCCAACCTGAAGACCTTTGAAGTTGAAATTGTAAAGAGTGATCTTCTCGGACAGCCTCTTCTGCTAAACTCCGCAGACAAATCTTCAATTCTGGATATCATAGATGGAAGACGTAGACTCCGACTTTTGGACCATGAGATTGCCCAGGGTATAGTCCCAAATCCAGATCGCATAAACTCTCGGAATATCAAAACATTAGGAGAGCAGAATGCTATCCATCGAGGAATTCAAATTGGAGATGGAGTATTCGTTCTGAATAATGTAGAGCGCATGAGGATCAGTTTATCGGAGCATAAGTATCTAAAGCCATTGTACGAGCCGATTCATATTGAGAGATATGCAAAGCGTCCATCAGACCTTGTCATGATCTATTCCAAAAAAGGCTCCTTTAATCCCGAGGATGCCCCTTCCATTGTTTCTCATCTGCATAAATATAAAGAGATTATGGAGGAGCGCAGGGAAAACAAGACTGGCCGAATTCAATTCTATAATCTTCATTGGCCAAGGGACGAGTCATTCTTTAAAAGTGGTGAGAAACTGCTTGTACCTCGAAAAAGTTCTCGGCCAATCTTTTTTCACACGGAAGATCCTGCCTATGTGATGCTTTCGCTGAATGTGGTGAAAACTTCCAGAGTTAACATGCGTTTTCTGTCGGGTGTTCTTAATTCTTCGGTCGTTAGGTATTGGCTTAGATATCGTGGTAGCATGCAGGGTCTAAATTATCAGATTGATTCTGCACCTCTTTTGAGAGTTCCTATCCCTATGGAATCCGACAGCCGGCAAGGCTTGATCGGAGCCATTGTGTCTTTGATTCAGATTGCACATGCCGCTGAAGGATCTCTATTGAACGGAGCTTGGCCTTTTCTTGAAGATCTCGTTGATGCTTGTGTAATGGAGTGTTATTTCCGTGAGCACATGGCAGAGCGTGACCTCCTATTCTGCGAAACTGTTGCCCCTTACCTCATTGCATACGATCCCGCCGCCAGCGAGCCAGAACAGTGTAGATTCCTTTCCAATTTGCACAATACTCTCAACTCTCCGACTCACTCCATCCGCAGTCGGCTTCTCCGCCTTAGTGTCGACAGCCCTGACCTTCTAGCTATCATCAAAAAAGAGGGCTGCCTATGAAGGCTCGTCTCCATACGATTAACATTAGAAACTTTAAGGCATTTAGGTCCTTTACTCTTAATCTGGAAGGCCGCCACCTTCTCGTTTACGGTGAGAATGGGGCCGGTAAGTCCTCCCTTTACTGGGCACTTTTCACTTTCCTTCAAAGTGCACGGAAGCCGTTGAACTCGATCGCCAAGTACTTCGATCCCGCCGCACAGGAGCATCTGCTCAATATCTATGAGCAGGCGGATGCAACACCCATGCCTGCTGAAATTGCCCTGACTCTACGAGATGGCATCACAAGAAACGACACTACCTATCGCATCAGCCAGGCCGATCACGGCACGCATGACCAGCCTGCCATCCTAAAAGGTGATCTTGCCAGCGACTTCATCACCTACCGATTTTTCTTCGGCTTCTCCCATTTTCGTAACTCCGAGACGTTCAATATCTGGCCACTCTTTGAGAATGAGATTCTGCCCTTCTGTGTGAGCACAGGTGGCATTTCTCCGCTTGATATGTGGAGCCGCATTCGTGACTGTGACCCGAATCCTTCAGGCTTAAGCGGGCCAAGAGGTTCCTCCGCCTATCGTGATTTTAAGAGGGATACAGAAGCCTTTGCGGGGGTTCTAACTGAGATTGTCGATTCCATAAGCGCTGAGGCACAGCGTTTCTACGACACCCATTTCGCCGCAGGTGATGTGGCTCCAATTACTCTAAAGCTCAAAGTAACAGTTCCACCATCCTTTACAGGCACAACCAAGAGTAACTGTCAATTTACTAGTCCAGTAATTGAGTTTGGCATCCAAGCGGACGGAGTCACTATCAGACGTCCACAAGTCTTCCTGAATGAAGCCAAGCTAACCCAGCTCGCACTCTCAGTGCGTTTCGCCGCATCCCTTGTCAATCTTCATGAATCCGACCTGAAACTACTCGTTCTTGACGACCTCCTTGTGAGTCTGGACATGAGCAACAGGATGAAAGTAGTCGAGATCCTGCTTGCCGAGTCTTTTGCTAACTATCAAAAAATCATCCTCACCCACGACCTTGGATTCTTCCGTGAGTTCCGCCGAATGATCGGACCGTGCCTTCCCGAATGGAGTCTCGTTCGGCTCGTCGGAGATCCCATTAGTGAGATCAGAGGGGTGTCTGAGAAATCTTATTTGCAGAAGGCTGAGGACTATCTCTATGGCCATTGCCTCGACGAAGCCGCCATCTGCCTCCGTAAGGCAGCGGAGGATATGGCAAAGCGTTACCGCGAATGGACAGAACAAACCAGGCTTCCTCCTGGCGAGTTCTTTAGCCTCACGGAAAACCTTCGCGCTGCCAAGAACAGACTAATGCAAAAAGTCCCGGCGCAACTCTATTTCAGTGTGATCAATGGTGCACCTCTTGAAATCCGAGGGCACCTTGTCCCAGATGCAGATGACGACATAGACGCTCTACCAGGGATTGATTCTGGAACTAGAGGTGTACTCAAGACTCAGCGAAGAAAGCTTCGTGCTCTTTTGACAGATGAAAACTGGAAGGTGATGGATAATATCCAATTGATTGAACAAATCCTACACACTACCGAGCGTGTTCTTAACCCCGGTGCCCACGGCAGTGATTTACCGCTCTATGAAAATGAGGTCCGTAATGCCCTCAGTCTTCTTGTTAGGCTAGAGATGAGCATCCCTTAGCTCGTGAAGTCTGTTCTTGGTTCTCACGCTAACGAAGATCATATTGAGCTGTGGCTTGCCGATCAGTCGATCTTGCTTCTTTTGCGTATACGCTTTTATTGTTTTCCTCTAATCATAATGATGCGAGGGATCATCACCTTTTCCTCGGATCTGATGAAGGGACTTAATCGGCTATGCGGCTCTATCACTTTGTCTAAGCGACCCATCTCTTTATTCGCCTTCGCTGAGAAATGGAGAAAGCTGTCATAGCCGTCCTTCTCCAGTCTGCGCTGCTAAGCGCGGAGGAGTTGCTTCTGAATCCGGCTCTGATACGCAGCTGGTATTGGAATTAACGCCCAAACTCCCCCTCTAGGCCACCCAGTCTGTCTCCATCTTCAGTGGTTTTCCCAGCACTACGCCGTGTCATCTTTTCCTGTATCACGATGGCTACCCCACCGGCGCTGCCTGGCATTTTCCGGAGGCCTTACGCGAATCCCCCAACCCGCCTCCTTCCTTGTTGCCCTCGTGAGTACGCAGCCCAAGGCGGGGCTAATCCAGAGCCCCGAGTAGGCGGCTGATTCCGAGTACCGATATCAGGTGCTGCTGGTGCCCGGCACCACCCCCCACCCACAGATGCAGTTCTGGCGTCGGATCCCAGGCGGCGAGTGCTGGAATCCCCGCTGAGGGCCCATGCCGTTCGCGGTGTTCAACCAGCGCTTCCTGCCCGGTGATCGGCTTTGACCCGGCTAAGCGCCAGTAGGCTCTGGACCAGCGCGACCTGGATTTTTTCGATGCTGAGCGTGTCTTCGCCGGCCGCACGCTGCAGTTCCAGGATGTCCGGAGGGATTATGGTGAGGAACGGATCGAGTGCCTGGGCCTGCTTCAGGGTCGAATCGTCGTCATCGTATACACCAAGCGATCGTTTGATCGTCATTTCATCTCGATGCGAAAGGCCAATGCAAGAGAACAACGCCGTTTTCGTGACTACGTCTCCTGAAGATCCCATTCGCTCCAATCTTCAGCGTGTGGATGCCCATGTGATCCAACCAGAGGAGTACGAGGTGATCCCCGCGATCACCGATGCGGACCTCGTCCATGCGGTGAACAGGACCCCCGGTCAGCCCGATCAGCCAGTGGTGGTCGATCTTTCCCAGACCGCTTGAGCCAGGCGACCTCAGCGCAACTCCTGGCGATGGGCGCTGAGAAACTGCTCCTGCTCGCGGCTGAACGGGCGGATCAGATTCGCCCCTTCGATGCCCCAGCAGCGCAAGGCCTCGCCGGCCGCCTCGTGCTGCCAGATCACCTCGCCACCTGAATCGAAGCTGATCCAGTGGCGATCAAACAGCTTGTCCACATGGGGGGAGAGCAGCAGGCCATTGGATCCGCTCAGCCGCTCGCTGTTGTCGCAGGATCGCCAGGGTTTGATGTGGCTCGCCACCAGAAACTCCTGCCGCGCTAGACCCGTGACCCGGCAGGCCGGCTCCAGCTCCGACACCCGATGGCGAAACAACCCCTGCCCCAGCCGCGCCTTGGTGAGCGCATCGCGTTCGGTGCTGCTCGGCACCTCCCGCAACCGCTCCATGTCATCGAGCAGGGCGGCGGTGTAGGCGCCCTCTTCTGCCAGCACCACCAGGTGCACCCGCACCGCTGCATCGGCGTGGTCTTCAATCAGCTTCAGCAGCAACAACCCCAGGGTTTCGCTGAGCCCCGCCAGGTACACCCCCTGCAATCCCTTCCCTGTGCTGGTGTTGATCGGGCTGTGGCGTTCCGGCAGCAGCGGCTGCAGCAGCTCAAAGAACGTCTGCGGGACCAGGGCCTGGCGGAGCGGCTGCCAGTTCACCCGCACCAGCCAGCCCTCCTGGCTCCAGTTCTCCCCCGCTGAGCCGAACTCCGGCGGCTTGGTAGCCGTGATAGCCGCCGTGTCCACCAGGCCCAGCTGGCTGATCCGCCCGTTGGCATAGCTGAACACCACATCCCCCCGCTGGCAGCGGGTGAGGTTGTCGTAGCTCACATTGCGGGCGCCGTTGGCATTGGCCTTCGGCGACCAGATGTAGCCGCCGTCGGTCTCCTGCCGGTAGGTCTGTTTGTGGTTCACCCACCAGTAGGCCATGGCTGCGGGGCGGCGGCGCCTCTGTTGTAGCCCCTGTTGAATCCGGAGGCTTAGGTGGGGATGTGGTTGATACCTGAGTCCAGCCCCACACCAACTGGTGGCGAGGTGACCTGAGGGCACTGTGCGCCTCTCCAAGGGCGGTATAGGCCTGCTGAGCCCACTACTGCAGAGCGTGGTGGCAGGCGATGCGGGAGCAGCTTCTGAGGGTTCGTCTCCTGTACCAGGGTGATCTGGCCGCTGGGTGGGGGCGGGTGCTGATGCCCTATGCACTCTTGCGCAAGTAGCCAAGTGGCAACCGGGAATTGTGCTGGTAATGAGTGTTCCCCCAGCAGATCCATTGGCATGAAAGGGATTCAGGCACCCAGGGCAGTAGTCAATTCGATCCGAGCGTGGTGAAGAAGGCAGTGAATCGCGCCGTGGCCGAAGCCGAGGTGACCAGGGCTACCTGCAGCCATACCTTCCGCCACTCCTTTGCCACGCACCTGCTGAAAGTGGGCAAGACATCCGTACCATCGAAGAGCTGCTGAGCCACAAGGACGTCATCACCACGAGGATCTATACCCACGTGCTCGACAGTGGGCCTCTCAGGGTACGTAGCCCAGCGGATCTTGTGTGGCAATACGAACAGGTGGTTCACGGCATGCGAAAGGGCTGCGAGGGTGGTTCTGCAAACTTTCCAATATTTAGTTCTACGAACTTGTGAGGATACGATGCGAATCACAAATTCAAACGACCGACTTACAGTTTATGCCGTCGCCGGTACGTACGTCGTGCTGCTTGGCTTTGATCTACCGGAAGGCGATTGCGATGGTCTCCTCGGGTTCTCGATCCACCGCTTCGATCTCACGGAGAACGAAGCGGGCTATCTGACGGCGATGAAAGCGTTCGCCGAGACAGATCCGGGATTTCCCACCGGTTCGCCTTATTCGACGTTCGATCACCCGATCCAGAGCTTCCAGTGGGCAGATTATTCTGCCAAGCCGGGGCACCAGTATGTCTATACCGTCACGGCCAGGAAGGGAGTGCCGCAAGCGTTGTCATTCTTTGCAGAAACAGCTGTCTCTGTCACCACGGAGGATCCCGCGACCGGCGATCACGACGTCTACTTCAACCGTGGCGTCGCTGGATCGCAAGCCTACGTTCGCCGCTTTGGCGACAGAGCGCCGGACAAGGTTCCCAACCGCAAGGCATTCGATTGGCTCTCGCGTGGGCTGAATGAAGCCCTCGAAGCTTTCCTCCGATCCTGCAGGCCCGGCGTCGATGCGCTGCGCATCGCAGCGTACGAGTTTTCCTACGGCCGTTTCCTCGACGTGGTAAAGGAGGTCCTTGACTCGGGTGTGGACGTGCAGATCGTCTACGACGCCCGGAAGGAGAATCCTCGGACCAAGAACATTGCAGCAGTGCAGGCAAAAGGCCTCGACGCCTCTGGGGTCAGCTTCCAGCGAACCCAGCCGAAGTCGTATATCTCACATAACAAGTTCATCGTAAAGCTTCATCAAGATCAGCCACAGTCAGTTTGGACCGGCGGCACCAACTTCTCCGAGGGAGGGATCTTCGGGCACTCGAACGTGGCCCATGTGGTCGAGGACCAGGCGGTTTCGCAAGTTTTCCTCGATTACTGGAAACTCCTTGCCAGTGATCCGACCGCTGCATCGCTCAAGACAAGCGTCGAGGCCTTGACCCCGCTCCCCGGAGGGGAGCCTTCCGTCGGGACAACGGTACTGTTCAGCCCGCGCCGCAACCTCGATGCCCTGAACTGGTACGCGGATCGCGCCAGGGACGCAACTGAAAGCTTATTCATGACATTCGCCTTCGGGATGCACGATGTCTTCAAGGATGTCTACCGGACCGGGACAGCTCCTCTCCGATTTGCGCTTATGGAGAAGAAGACGCGTCCGATGGAGGACGGACCTGAAAGGGATGCCGAGGAGCAGGAAATCCAGCACCTGCGAAACATGCCGGATAATGTCTTCGCTGTCGGGGAGTTCATCCGTACGAGCATGATCGACGGATGGCTCAAGGAGCGACTAACCGGTTTGAATTCGAACGTACGCTACGTCCACAACAAATTCATGCTCGTTGACCCGCTCAGCGACGATCCAATCGTCATCGTCGGCTCGGCCAACTTCAGCGACGCCTCAACTCTAAAGAACGACGAGAACATGATTGTCGTGCGTGGTAACACACGGATCGCGGATATCTACATCGGCGAGTTCATGCGTCTGTACAGCCATCACGCCTTTCGTGAGTCCCTCCAGTTGCGCGATGCCAGTGATCCTCCGAAGCCGTTGCGAACCGACGACTGGTGGAGAGACTCCTTCGGCAACACACCGCGCTCGGCCAGGCGAAAACACTTCGCGCGCACGCAATAGTCTGCGCTTGTCTGTCTAGGCAGTTTCACGCTTATTGCGGTCTCCGTCGAACCGGAGAATTAACTCGGTCTCAATAGCCCTGCTTCTCCGCAATCACCCCCCGCACCCCACCCCGTGGCTGCTCGCAATCCCCCTCGCGCCTCGGAATCAGATGCCAGTGCGCCTAAAACACCGTTAGCCCTGCCGCTTCGTCTGAATTCAGCCCCCCTCTTGCGTTGAGCAAACCAGCCCAGCCACTGATCGTGGCGTCCTGGGCACTCAGTTGCTCCCGCCGCAGCTTCAGCAGGTCCACCACGGCGTTCCACTCCGGCTGGTGCAGCTCCAGCCCATCGGCCCCATGACGACGCAGGATCACCAGGCTGTGCCCCTCGCTCACGGGATAGGCATCGGCGATGCAGAACGCCAACTCGTTCTCCAGCAGCACCCGGCCGCTGCCCTCCAGCGAGCAGAACGCACAGCCCGCTACGCGGTGGCCGTAGCTGGCCTGCACGCCGCGGAAGTCGGTGCGCCCTCTTGCGTAGGCAAACAGCCGTCGCGCTTGCCGGCGTTGCAGCGGAAGCAGAGGGCCTGCAGGTTGCTGATGGCGTCGGAGGCGCCCTGATTTTTGGGCACTATGTGGTCCACCTCCAAGGCGCGCTGGTGCTCATGGGCCCCGCAGCACTCGCAGCGGCCCCGGGCGCATCGGTGAACTCTGTAGTTCACCGAGCCGCTGATCGGGGTGCGGTGGCTGCTGCGGTGGGCAAACACCTCTTCGCCGCGCTGCTCGCGGAAGGCATCGAGGCGCTGGCGGCAGAGCTCCAGCAGCGCGTCGCGCTCGCCATCGCTCAGCTCGTCGCCGCCGATCAGGCTGTCGTGGCCATCGCCACAGGCGGTGATGCCGTTGAAGGTGAACCCGGCCCAGCATGCGCTTTCCAGGATCTGGCGGGCGATGTCCTGTGCTGGGGCGGGGGCCTGGGGGCATCCTGGCGGGGGTGTGACGGGGGTGGCACTTGCAAGAGGAGGAACACAGGCAAGCCAGGCCGCCATGTCAGCGCGTGATCGCCTTCGCCCGGCACCACTGCCTGGCGTGCCTACGTCCGGCGGGGGTAAGGTAACGGTGTGATCAGGTCGTTTCGTTGCCGCGACACCCAGGCCCTCTTTGAAGGCAAGCCGGGGCGCCGCTTTGGAAGCTTCGCTCGCGTCGCTTTCCGGAAGCTCGCCATCCTCGATGCGGCCGCCTGCCTCAACGATCTACAAGTTCCACCAGGCAATCGCCTGGAGCCACTCAGGGGGAACCGCCATGGCCAGCACAGCATCCGCATCAACGACCAGTTCCGGCTCTGCTTCATCTGGACGGAAGCCGGGCCAGAGGAGGTCGAGATCGTTGACTACCACTGACGTGATGCTCGTGCCCCCGGGCGAGGTGCTGCTGGAGGAGTTCCTCAAGCCGATGGGGATCAGCCAGTACCGATTGGCGCTGGCCATCAGCGTGCCGGAGAGCCGCATCAACGCGATCGTGAAGGGTCGGCGGGCGATCACCGCCGATACCGACCTGCGCCTCTGTTGTTTCTTCGGCCTGAGCGAGGGCTTCTGGCTGCGGATGCAGGCCAGCCATGATTTGAAGCTGGCCAAGCAAGCCTTGGAAACCGTGCTGCCGGCAATCGTGCCAATTCAACCAATGGCGTGAGCAGGCCTGGCGGTTCAGTGCCAGCAGATGCCGCCCGCCGCTCAGCTGCTCGACGCCCACCAGGTCGACGGTGCCCTTCTCGCAGCGGGTGATGCCGTTGAAGGTGAACCCGGTCCACTATGCGCTTTCCAGGATCCGGCGGGCCACGTCCTGCGCTCGGGCGGGGGCATGGAGGGATGCGGGCGGCTGCCGGGGGACCGGGCCAGGTTTGGTTTTGGGCGGCCCGTCAGGCCATTGCCCCTGCTGTGATCCCTTCTGGGGTGGGCGTGATTCGGCTGCAGCCCACCCGGCTCCGGGAGTGTGGCTGTGCCGCCCCAGACCCTTTGCCCAGACAGGGGCAGCATCCCACCCACCACTGTCAGACTGGGATTACTGGAGGGCGCTATGCAGGAAATCCTTTTCGTGGTCGAGGAGGCGGAGGATGGTTCCTTTCGGGCCAGCGCAGCTGCCGCGGCGATCCACACCGAGGCCGACACGCTTGAGGACCTCCACAGGGAGATTCGCGACGCCGTCGTCTGCCACTTCGATCCCGGCCAGGCGCCACCCCTGATCCGCCTCCATCACGTGAGGCAGGAACTGCTGGCCCTGTGAGGATTCCCCGGGACGTCAACGACCAGCTCCTGGCCGAACGCCTGCGGTGCCATGGCTACGTGCTGACCCGTCAAACAGGTAGCCACATGCGGCTGAGCCGAAGCTCTGACGGCCAGCAGCACCACCTCACCATTCCTGCCCACTAGCCCCTGAGGGTCGGTACCTTGCGGCAGATCCTCAAGGACGTGGCCAGCCAGCTGGGCTGTTCGATGGAAGAGGTGATCAGCAGCCTGGGCCTTTGAGGGCAGGGCTGTGAGGTTGATCGTGCGGATGAGCACGCTGCCCACCATGCGCTTCAGCGGATCCGCCGGGCGTCTGGGCCAGGTTTGGTTTTGGGCGGCCCGGCAGGCAGGCGCCCCTGCTGGGATCCCTTCTGGCGTGGGTGTGATGCGGCTGCAGCCAGCCCGGCGCCGGGTGTGGTTATGCCGCCCCAGTCCCCTTTATCCGCAGAACAAATTGGCAGGCCACGGCAACGCCTGGGCCTCATCCAGCGGGGTAACGGACAAGAGCATCCGCTCCACCCCCTTGTCCACTCGCGCTGCCATCACGTTCACCACGACGGCGCCCCAGCGTGATGCCCTGTTCATGCCGCCTCCGCGGAAGCCCGCAGCTTCTATCTCCACATGGGCTTTGATCCCTCACCCATCGACCCCGACACCCTGCTGATTCGTCTCTCCGATGTGGCTGTTACTTTGCCGTTCTGATCTGTGCGGCGCAGGGCGCAGCGGGGAATCCTGTACTTCACTCAGCCGCTGATCGGGGTGCTCGCGGAAGGCATCGAGGCGCTGGCGGCACAGCTCCAGCAGCGCGTCGCGCTCGCCATCGCTCAACGCGTCGCCGCCGATCAGGCTGTCGTGGTCATTGCCATAGGCGGTGATGCCGTTGAAGGTGAACCCGGCCCACCATGCGCATTCCGGGATCCGGTGGGCCAGGTCTTGCGCGGGGGCGGGGCTGCGGCGGCCGAGCAGTTCCATGTGCATCAACGCTTGGTCGATGGGGCTCATGCGCATGCCTACGGCCATCAGCCCAGAAGGCCTTCCACCTGTTCGATCAATACCTCGGCTCTATCGCACCAGGCCGTGCGATCCAGGCTGAGTTCTTCGGGTTCGTCGTCGTAGCGGTATTGCACAGCGAAGGAGGTGAAGGCCTGCAGTGGCAGAAGGTCCTTGACCTCAACTCCGGCCTCCTGCAACAGCAACAGCAGTCGGGAGATGTCGTGCGTTGAAGGCGGAGTGCTGCCGAGGTGGTGCAACCAGGCTTTGAGCGTCTTCTCCAGACACTGCTGAGCTGCCCAGCCCCAGGTGGCTTCCTCCACCTCTGGATCCAGCAGACAGCGGGCCATCCTGAGGTCGCGGCGGGCGATGCGCAGCAGCCGCAGCGCTTCAGGCCTGGCCATCAAGCAGAACACCCTCTCGCAGGGCCTCGCACACCAGGGAGCCTGGCTCTTTGGCTCGGCGGGCCACTTCGCTGCTCGAGTGGAGCACCAGGTCAACCGACAGATCTGGCTGGGCCACGGCACCCCAGAGGTCAGCCAGCAGCGCAAAGCGGTCGCGTTGCGCCAGCCAGGCATCAGGCACGGTGATCAGCAGGTCCACATCGGAATCGGCCCGGTCATCACCTCGGGCCCTTGAGCCAAACAGACGGACATCAGCAGCGGGAATCAGCTGGCGGATGCCGGCAACCATGCCAGCCAGCCTCGACTCGATCGGTTTGGAGGCTGTCGTGGCAGTCATGACTCCATTCTGACGGCCACTGGTTTCGCCCGGTAGCAGGCACACCATCGCTGCTGCAGCCAACCCGGCCAGTCGTTCGTGATGTTCCATGCCTGCGGTGTGTGGTGTATACACCAGGACGTTGGCCATGCAGCGCACCCAGATCTACCTGTCGGAGCCGGGGCGGCAAGGGCTGTTGGCCCTGGCCCAACGCAGCGGACGCAGCCAGAGCGCCCTGATCCGTGAAGCCATCGATCGCTTTCTGGAGAACAACCAGCCTGAAGAGCGGCTCGCCAAGCTTCGACAGGGAAGGGGCCTCTGGTCAGCCGGAACTCGTCCGCTGGATGGGCTGAAGTTGCGCCAGGAACTTGACCGCATCCCCCCCGAAGGCGGCTGATGGCGTCCGCCGCGAACGGCTTGCTCGTCATCGACACGGATGTCTTGATCGACTATCTCCGCGATCAGCCCCTGGCGGCCTCTGTGATGTCGATCGCTGAGCTGTCTGTGGGTGTGCGCGAGGGGGTGGAGCGCCAGCGGTTGGATGCCTTTGTGTCGGCCTTCGAGGTGCTGCCGCTGGAGAAGGAGGCGGCGATGCAGGCGGGGCTGTTGCGCCGTCAGTTCGGCCGCAGCCATGGCACGGGCCTCGCGGAGGCCTTGATTGCCGCGTGTGTGCAGGCTGCCGGAGCAACTCTGGCCACACTCAATCGGCGCCATTTCCCGATGCTGGCCAATGTGCTGGTTCCTTATGCGAAGGGAGGGTGATCCTGAGCAGGCCCTGAGCCACTGCCGCTGGGGCAACACCAGGGGCATGGAGCAGTTCCGCTGGGGTGAGACGGGGGTGGCACTTGTGGAGCGGAAGCCCTGTCGCGATGCCATGCCCTCCGTCATGCCCTGGGCCAAGCCTTGCGGGACGCCCTTGCGTGCGTCGTTTGTACTAACGTTGTCCAGCTACTCAAGGTGGAGACGGTTCGCCATGGCTGCCATCGGAGCTTCGCCTCCTGCGCGCTCAGCCCGGCTCGGCCTGCGCGCCACGCCGGAACAGGAAGCCGTGTTGCGCCGTGCCGCTGAGGTGACCCACAAGTCGCTCACCGACTTCATCCTCGACAGTGCCTGTCTCGCTGCCGAGCAGACGCTCCTTGATCAGCGCCTGTTCATGGTCTCGGGCTCCCAGGCCCAGGCCCTGATCGATCTACTGGACCGCCCCGAACAGACCAACGAGGGTCTGCATGACCTGTTCGCCAGGCAGGCACCCTGGGACGCCCAGTGACCTGGCGGCCGCCGGAGCCGCTGGCCGTCCATCACCGGCTGGAAGGCTTTGACTGCGGTAAGCCCACACTGAATCACTGGCTGCAGCACCACGCTCGCCAGGCTCAGACCAGTGGCTCGGCCCGAACGTTCGTCGTCGCCGACGAGGAGAACCGTGGCGCCGCCTATTTCAGCCTCACCGTGGGCCAGGTCGACACGGTGGAGGCGCCAGAGCGCATCCGTCAGGGCATGGGGCGATTCCCCTTGCCCGTGGTCATCCTGGCCAGGCTCGCCGTGTCACGGGAGAACCATGGACGTGGCCTCGGAGTCGGGATGCTTCAGGACGCGATCCGTCGGACGCTGGTGATCGCTGAGCAGGCCGGAATCCGGGCGATCCTGACCCATCCCATCGACGAAGACGCTGCACGCTTCTACATCCGGTTTGGATTCACTGCATCGCCGCTGCGCCAGCAGCAACTGCTTCTGCTCCTCAAGGACGCGAGGAAGATCCTCCAGTGAGCAATGGGGGCATCCTGGCGGGTGTGAGACGGGGGGTGGCACTGGTGAGGGAGAGGCCCAAACGATCCCCATGCCAGCGCCACAACCAGCTCACGGTCGTGATCTGCTGTCCCCCTTAGGCTGGGGAAGCCAGGAAATCGTCATGACAGACCAGCTTGGGCGCATCACCCTCAACCCTGAGTTCTGCCATGGAAAGCCAACCATCCGCGGCTTGCGTTATCCCGTGGAGATGGTGCTCGAACTGTTACCAGCAGGGATGAGTGCGGCTGACATTCTTATCGATTATCCAGATCTCGAGGCTGAAGACATCACCGCAGTGCTTGAGTACGCAACCCAGCTTTCTCGTATTCAGCGGGTTGATCTCCTCTCTGCATGAGGACCCGGCTGGATGCCCAGCTCCCTCGATCTCTCGTTCGGCCGCAGTCATCTCTTGCGCGGCACTCCCGCCAGGCTTCTGATTGTGGCTACAGGCAACATCGGCAACCAGGATCTCAGCGCCCTGCTGCTTCGTGTTCTGCCGGAGCTGAACCGGCAGTCTGAAACCCATGTCCTCATCGAGTTGAGCCGGAAGGCATTGGTTGTGAGGCATTGAACGTCAGTGAACTCGGCGCCGATGAACCGCTTGACCACCTGGCTCATGCGCTTCCGCTCGGCGATGGTGTGCCGTAGGCGCTGGTAGGTGGCGGAGGGGGGCGAGGGCATGGAGCTTTGCTGGCGGCTGCCGGGCGGCCGGGCCAGGTCTGGTTGTGGGCGGCACGTCGCGCCAGTGCCCTTGCTGGGATCCCTGCTGGTGTTGGCGTTTGGCGACGGTCGCAGACCTGCGCCTTTCTCCGCGCCAAGGGCTGGAAGAGAATGGGGGCACACCGGCAAGACCAAGTGGAACCATGTTGATCGGAGTTGATGGTGATCACCCCATTCACAGGGAGTGGATGGAGCAGGCTCCTTCGGCGGTGCATCTCGGCGCCGACGATCTGCCTTTCGTTGACATTGGTGCCGGCAATCTGCTGCGGGTGCTCCAGGTGTTTCCCACCGAGAACGTGTGGGTCACCGAGAACATCTTCATGAAAGATTTCGAAAGCCCGATGCATATGCACACCGGCAGTGTGTGGGGCCATACCTTTTCCGGTTCCTGGAAGTACCTGGAATCGGATTTCGTCAACCGCGCCGGCTCCTTTCTATTCGAACCCGCTTCATCGGTGCACACCCTCAAGATCCTTGAGGACAACACCCACGTGCGCTGGCACATCCATGGCGCCAATCTCAACATCGACGCCGAGGGATCCATCGCCAGCATCGTCTTCGGCAAGGCGCGCCTCGACACCTACCTGAAGCTGTGCGAGGAGCAGGGATTCGGACGGCCTCCCGTGCTGGTGCTGTGAGCGCTCCCCAGGGCGGCCCATCACGGAGCCCGGTCCTCCGCCCCATCACCGTGCTCGCCCTCCAGTTCGCGGGCCTGATCGCCATCGACCGGGTGGCGATTGTGCTGACGCCCCATCTGCCGCTGCCGCTTCCCTCCAATCTCGTCGGCATGCTGCTGCTGGGCCTGCTGCTGCTCACGGGGCTGGTGCGGGAGTCGTGGCTGGGGCAGGCGGCGGCTCTGTTTCAGCGTCACCTCGCCTTCTTCTTTGTGCCGATCGCGGTGGGGCTGATGGCCTACGGCAGCCTGCTGCGCCAGCACGGGTTGATGCTTCTGCTGGTGATCCTGGTGAGCACGGCGGCGGGAATCGCAGCGGCGGGTTGGATTGGCGCCCGGCCCGGTCTCGGGGAACGGCCGCCGGCGCCCGCGCCATGACCCTCACCCTCCTGGGCCTGGCGCTCACGGTGCTGGCCTATGCGCTGAGCCGCTGGATCAACCGCCGCTATCCCTCGCCCCTCACGGTGCCGGTGCTGCTGAGCACCCCCATGGTGATGGTGGCGATCATGTTGGCCGGCAGCGGGCTGGACGGCTACCGCGGCGCGAGCGACGCCATCACCTGGTGGCTCGGGCCCGCCACCGTATCGCTGGCCGTGCCGCTGCATCGCCATCGCCAGGTTCTTCTGGATCATGGCGTCAGGGTGGCGGCGGCCGTGGTGGGCGGCACCCTGGTGGCCATGGTCACAGCCGTGACCCTGGCGCGACTGCTGGGGCTGGACGTCCCACTCCAGGCCGCCCTGGGCCTGAAGAGCGCCACGGCCCCGGTCGCCATCGCCCTGGCCCACCAGGTGGGTGCCGACGCTCCCGTGGTGGCGGGCATTGTCGTGGCATCGGCGCTGCTCGGCACGATCGTCGGTCCGTCCTTGCTCACCCACCTCGGGATACGCAGCCCCCTGGGTCGGGGGCTGGCGCTGGGGACCATCTCCAGCGGCCAGGGAGTGGCCCAGGCGTTCCGCGAGGGAGAACTCACCGGCGCGATCGCCTCCGTGGCCATGGCTTTGGCGGCCGTGGCGGTGGCGTTGCTGGCCCTGCCCCTGGCGCTCTGCCTCGTGCACTCCTGAGCGGCTGGAGGTCCATGGGTTCCAACCGGCGTGTGAGGCGGTGCTGGCTGGGGTGGCTGATCCTGCCCAGGCGCTGATCGGGACGCGCTGCCGCAACGGCTCCTGCGCGACCCCAAACCGCTGCCAGAGTGGGCGGGCTGCGGCATTCCATGCCCCACCACGGCCCGCCCCTGGCCCCATCCATCGACCTGAACCGCCTCCTGGCGGCCGGCCTGGGGCGCGACCCGGCGGCACCGGCGCTCCAGGACCTCGAACACAGCATCGGCTGGGCCGAGCTCGACCGGCAGGCGGAGCAGCTGGCCAGGGCCTATCAGCGGCTGGGTCTGCGGCGGGGCGACCGGCTCGCCTCCCTGATTCCCAACCGGGTGGAGCTGGTCGTCCACTACCTGGCCGGCCTGCGCAGCGGCCTGGTGCTCACCCCGCTCAACTACCGCTATGTGTCCCCGGAGATCGACCATGCGCTGACGGTGAGCGGCGCCGCAGCCCTGGTGTTCCACGGCGAACGGCTGGCCGATTTGCAGGCCAGCGCCGTGGCGGGCCAGCTGCCCCTTGGCTGCCACCGCATCGACGATCCCACCGGGTTCGACGAGCTGCTGGTAGCGGCCCCCGCCGGCGGCGAGGCCCTGCCCTGGTCCCCCCTGGCCGACGACGAGCCCTGCTTCATCTACTTCACCTCCGGCAGCACCGGCCGGCCCAAGGGCGTGACCCACAGCCGGGCCAGCTTCGCCGCCGTGCTCACCTCCCTGATCCAGGCCATCGAACTGCGGGCCGGCGAGGAGGTGCTGGCCGGCAGCTCCCTGGCCCACATCGCCTCCTCCGCCCTCGTGTTGGCCGCCCTGGCCGGCGGCGCCTCCGCGGCGATCGCCAGCCGCATCGATGCGCCCACCGTGGAAACCCTGCTGCGGCGCCATCGGCCGTCGGTGCTGCTGATGCTGCCCGCCGCCCTGTTCGAGCTGCTGCGGGATGACCGGTTGCTGCCGACGGATCTGGCTTCGGTGCGCCTCTGCATCAGCGGCGGCGACAAGGTGCCCCACCAGCTGCAGGAGGAGTTCCGCAGCGCCGCCGGCTTCGGGATCGACGAATGCTTCGGCATGAGTGAGATCGGCTACGCCACCCTGGCGCCCCCGTCGGGCCAGAACCGGATCGGCTCCGTCGGCCGGCTCTGCCCGGGGTTCAGCGCCAGCCTGCGCCACGAGGACGGCAACGAGGTGGCCCCGGGCGAGCAGGGACGCCTCTGGATCCAGGCGCCCTCCCGGATGCTGGGCTATTGGGACAACCCCCAGGCCACCGCCGACACCATCCAGAAGGGCTGGCTGGACACCGGCGATGAAATGCGGGTCGATGCCGACGGCTCCTTCTGGTTCTGCGGCCGCCGCAAGCAGATCATCGTCCACGACAGCTCCAACATCTGCCCCCAGGAGGTGGAGGAGGCGCTCTCTGAGCATCCGGCCGTGGATCTGGTGGGGGTGATCGGCATCCAGGACCCGGTCCATGGCGAGAACGTGCGGGCCTACGTCACCCTCCGCCCCGATCAGCCCGCCCCCAGCGAAGCCGAACTGATCGCCTTCGCCCGGGCCCGCGTCGGCTACAAGGCACCGGAGGAGATCCGCGTGCTGCCTGAACTGCCGCTCACCCCCGTGGGCAAGACCGACCGGCTGGCCCTGCGGCAGCTGGCGGTGGATGGGCTGCATGCCGGTTGAGGCCTCCCTGCTCGACTGGATCGGCAACCGCGGGCGCCGCTGCAGCGTCGGCGAGGTGGCCGCAGGCACCGGGCTGTCCCTGCAGGAAGTCGAGCCGGGGCTGCTGGCCCTAGTGGCCGAAGTGTCCGGTCGCCTGCAGGTGGCCGAGGACGGCACCTTGCTGTTCGTCTTCCCCCCCGCGCTGCGGATGCGGCTGTTGGCCCTCAGCGGCCGCCGGCGCCTGCAGGCCCGGCTGCAGGCGGCCCTGCGCCTCGCCGCCCGCCTGATCCGGCTCAGTTTCGGCCTAGTGCTGCTGCTGGTCACCACCCTGGTGGTGCTGATCCTGTCGGTGCTGCTGATCGTGCGGTTGTTCACCAGCGACGACGGCGACGATGCCGGCCTGGCGTTGCTGCAGGGGCTGGCCCACGTGCCCCTCTCGATCCTGGATCTGCTCGCCTCCGGTATCCGGGCCCCGGCGCGTGAGGGCTCCGCCTCCGTCACGCCGCAGCAGCTGTGGAGCCTGCTCTGGGACCTGCCCGGCGAGGGCGCCGATCCGGCCGCCCTAGGCTTCCTCAGCGCCGTGTTCTCGATCCTGTTCGGCGATGGCGACCCCAATGCCCGCTTCGAACCGCAGCGCTGGCGCCGCATCGGCGCCTTCCTGCGCAAGCGCGGTGGCGTGGTGATCGCCGAGGACCTCGCCCCGCTGCTCGATCTGCCCGACTGCCCCTCCGATCCCGACCGCCGCCGTGACCTCGCCGATGCCGCCATGCTGCCGGTGCTGCTGCGCTTCGACGGCCGCCCCGAGGTGAGTGAGGACGGGGATCTGATCTATGGCTTCCCCTCCCTGCCGGCCAGAGCGGCCCGCGCTGATGGACCGGTGCCGCCCCTGCGTGAGCGGGCCTTTCGCTTCAGTCGGGCCGGACGCGGGCAACGGGTCGCCTATGGCGTCGCCGTGGGGGGCCTGCTGGTGCTCTCGCCGTGGCTGCTGGCGATCACCCCCGCCTGGCTGCCGCCCGTGGCCTGGCTGGCCCGATTCGCCATCGGCTACGCCCTGTTGCTGCTGCTCCTGCCCCTGGCCCACCTGCCGCTGCAGCACTGGCGCAACCGCGCCATCGCCGCCCGCAATTTCCGCCGTCAGGCCTGGGCCCAGGCGGCCCGCCACGCCGATTCCCAGCTGAAGCGCCGCCGTGCCGCCGCCTGCCGACTGCGCGCCACCGAGGCTGGCCGGCCGGCGCCGCGCGTCGTGTACGACAGCGGCCGCGATCTGCTGGAGCAGACCATCGACGACCTGGCCGGTGGGCCCCGGCCGACCGCCTGAGACAATCCACCCTCGCCTGTGCCCAGCGAAAAACATGGCCGTTCTCGGCAGAGAGGCGATCCTGCAGGCGATCGAAGCGGGCGCGATCGGAGTCACGCCGTTCGTTCCCGAGCGGCTGGGCCCCGCCTCTCTCGACCTCACCCTCGCCGGCACCTTTCGCGTGTTCCGCAAGGTGCACGAGGTGATCGAGGTGCGCGAGCACACCGACTACCGGCAGCTCACCGAGAAGATCAAGGTGCCCCAGAACGAGCACATCCTGATCATGCCGGGCGAAACGGTGCTGGGCATCACCCAGGAGCGGCTACGCCTAGGGCCAGGGCTGTGCGGCTGGCTGGAGGGTCGCAGCCGTTTTGCGCGGCTGGGCCTGATGGTTCACATCAGCGCCCCCTTCATGGGGCCGGGGATCGACAGCCAGCAGGTGCTGGAGATGAGCAACTTCGGCCCCGCTCCCCTGGCCGTGATTCCCGGCACCGCGGTCTGCCAGTTCGTGTTCCAGAAGCTGGAGGGGAGCGAGATCTATGCCGGCGGCTTCGCTGGCCAGACGGAGGACTCCTTCTGAGAGCCACGTCGTTCCTGGTGCGGTACGGGGGTGCTGCAGGCTCTGCCTCTGATCTGCGCGACTGGGGGCTGCGGCAGCAACAGTCAGAAAATGCCCAGAGTTTTCTTCTTGCAGTAACCGGCGCCGATGTTCATCCAGCCCGATTCGCAGGGCTTGCCGTAAGTGGGCCTCACTTCGTAATAGATGGGTGAATTGCAGTGCTGCTTCAGGTCATTCACATACCCCAGCGGGCACTGGTCGTAGCCCGGAAGCTTGGGGATCCGCTTCTGTGCCACCGCCGCTGCGGGGATCAGCAGCGGCAGTGTGAGCAGCGGCAGGGCCAGGAGCCTGGCGGCCAGAGCGCAGCGTGACGTCTTCATGGCGCGAGGATCCAAGGGCATCATCCAGGAGTCTGATGGCCTGGCGGCAGCCAGCACAACCAACAACCGCACCATCGCCGCAGGGATGGGCCGTGCCCGCCGCACCTCCGTTGCTTTGCTCGCCATGACCCTCCCCCTCCAGGCGATCCCCACCGCACGGGTGGCTATCGCCGCACAGGTGGCTACCGCCGCTTGGGTTGCGCCGGGGCGATGACCAGCAACCCACGCCATCGTCGCGCCAAGCTCCGCCGGCTGCTGCGCGTCCTGCTGTTCGTGGTGGCACTGGCCGGTGCGCTGGCCTCCCTGGTGGTGTTGCTGCCGCTCACGCTCTGGGGCCTGCTCTACTGCGCCATCAAGACCCCACTCGACTGTCTCGCCTCCCTCGCGGTGCTGCTGTTGCTGTGGCTGGCCGCTTTCTCCCTCGTGGCCCTGGCGGTGCTGGGCGCCAGGCGGTTGCGGAAGCCTGACCCCTAGCGCGATGCCGTGGCCGCCGGTATGGCCTGGGGCAGTCTCACCCCCCAGCCGCTATCGGTGCGTCGCCTGTGTGCCTCAACAGGATGTCCAGATCGCAACTCTGGAGCTGGAACGTTATCCGCAGCCAGCTCGAGCGGCGGAGCAGGGGTGTTCATCAACCAATGTCACCCCAATGCTTTACCGCATTGACACCCAACCACGCAGCATGCGGCACAATTTCATGATCCGTCACTTCACATGACAGACAGAGGCGGTGCTTTAACCCCAACCACTAGAAACTCGCGCTTACTGCCTCAAACGTGGCGAACGTTCGGACAACGATTAAGTCCGATCAGCCAATGAACAGGACTTGCTTCACAGGTGGCCAACAAGCCAAACCAGCTTGAGCACACTCAGGCTAACTCATGAACAGAGCCATTCAAAACCTCTGGGTCTCTGGCAACGTTCCGTGGGTTCAGCCCAGTTCATGCCAGGTGTGCACTTGAATGATCAGATCATGAAGGTCGCCACCACCGCTGCGTGATCGGATGCCGGGTCAGATTTGCGCTCGGTGGGAACCTCATTCACCGATGGCAGCCGGTTCGTCGCCAGAACGGTGCGGGCGTCTGGGATGTTCTTGGGGTTCACGAGGCGGTGGCTGGCAAAGATGTGATCGATCAATTCACCACGGCCCTTGAACACCCGGGTGTAGGGAGGCTCTGCGGGTGGCTCGCCATCCGGCGTGACGTTGAGGCGCGGAGCCAGATTCCACATCCGATAGCCGTCTCCCTTGTCGCCAGTGAGGAACCCTGCGGTCTCAAGCTCTGAGCCCGTCGGACCCTGAATGATCTGGGTGGTGGCGGCATCGGGCTGGTCGTTGAGGTCCCCGCAGAACACCACGGCCTTCTCACGCCCCAGTCCGTCATCGGGATCGGGCTCTCCGGCACTGGAGGAGAGGATCGCATTGATCCGGTCACGGATCGTCAGCGCCTCCCCGGTGCGGCGGTAGAGCGCGTAGGCCGCATAGCGGTAGCGCTCGTCCTCATCCTTCGGGCTGAAGTTGCCCTTCGGCCGGGGATAGCTGATCAGCTTCGATTTGAAGTGGGCGGTGATCACGGTCACCTCCGTACCGTCAACCTCCACCACCACCTCCAGGGCGCTGCGGCCCATGGCGGCGAGTAGCGATTCATCGGCGACGGTGCCCGGCTTGTCGAAGACCGGATCCTTCTGCTGCACCGGACGGATCAGATCCGGAAACGGGCTGATGGACCGGATACCGCTCAGAGGGCGGATGGAGAGGATCGCCACGCGGATGGCACGGCTCGGTTCTCCGCCGGCTTCCGGGACTCCTTCCGCCGCATGGGGCATCGAATGGGTCAGGGCCTGCTGCAGAGCCGCCAGGGCGCCGTTCGGACCGATCTCCTGGAGAGCCAGCAGATCAGGCTGCTCTTCGTCGATCACGGCGGCGAGCTTGGTGAGTTTGTCCTGGAATTGCTGCTGAGCCTCCGGCTTCGAGGGATCAGGAAGGAACAGGTTCTCCACATTCCAGTTCATCACTTTGAAGGCCGTCATGGAGCTCCCGATCGCTTCAGTCTTCACTGGGATATAGCAACGTCAGGTTAAAGTTGCATGTAGGCAGATGTTCAAGCAGCCTGGGTCGGTGAGCTCAGGCGTGGCAGACCACCGTCCCCAGCGGTTTCACTGAGGCGTGACCGGGCCAAGCCGCGGCGCCTTGGCGGGATCCAGGAGGGGCGGCAGGGGTGCGTTGGACGCGGGTTCAGCGGCGTTCTGGGTGTAGGCCACGGTGTAGAGCTGAGGCTCGGCCTTCAGAACCAGTCCCTTCAGCCGCTCCAGATGCTGCGCAAAGGCAGGGCTTGACCGCATGGCCAGATAGGCCTCGACGGAGCTGAAGTGGGCGTAGTTGACGGCGCGGGTGCGATCGAGGCTGAGGTGCAGGTTGGCGCTCAGGCTGCCCGGAAAGACGCCTTGTAGGCGCTTGTATTCGCTCACCTGGGTGGCCACGAAGGCCTCGGCCTGATCTGGATCCAGATGAAACACGTTGATCAGCACGATGCCATCGCCGACGCTGATCGTGTTGACGGGAAAGCCGTTGTCAGAGCTGGCAGTTGTTCCGGTCATTGGATGACGTGCAGGGAAGATCTCAGAGGATGCCGCCATTCACCTGAAGCGTCTGTCCGTTCACCCAGCGGGCATCATCGGAGGCGAGAAAAGCCACCACATCCGCCAGATCGGCGGGCTGGCCGAGGCGACCCAAGGGAGTGGCAGCGATCAGATGGGCCAGGGCATCGGCTGGCATCACCAGGCCGTCTGTGTCGGTGACCCCGGGGCCGATCTGGTTGACGGTGATGCCACGGGGGCCGAGCTCCTTGGAGAGGGCCATGCCGAACTGCTCCACCGCCGCCTTGCTGGCGGCGTAGACACCTGCGGCGGGCAGGGCCTGGCGGGTGGCACCGCTGGCCAGATTGATGATCCGGCCACCGTCGGCCACGTGGCGGGCCGCCTCCTGCAAGGCGAAGAACGTGCCGCGGGCATTGGTGCCCATCACGCGGTCATAGTCCTCTTCCTCGATGTCAGTCGTGGGTTTGAACACGGATACCCCGACGTTGTTGACGACGATGTCCAGATGACCGAATTGCTCGAGGACGGCTGCGAACAGGGCCCGGGTCTGGCTCACCTGGCTGAGGTCGGATTGGTGTGCCAGGGCCCGCACCCCACCTGCTCGAATCGCAGCCGCCACGGCCTCTGCCTTCTCGTGATTGCCGGCGTAGGTGAGCACCACATCGGCTCCATCACGCCCCAGCCGCTCAGCGATGGCCCGGCCGATGCCGCGGGATCCGCCCGTGACCAGGGCCACCTTGCCTTGCAATCGCGTCATCGTCGTTGTGGTGCGCCGGGGACGGAGGGGATCAAGCGGCAACCTATGGCGGCCCGCCACGGAAAGGAAGGGCTTACCTTCAGGTGCGTTGCCGGGCCAGGCTCGCCATCTCCAATGAGCGCAACCCTGCCGACGGGGACTGATCCCATCGAAGCAACCACCTTCGTGAGAGCTGCCCTCAAGGTGCTGGAGGGCAAGTGGACCTTGCCCATCCTCTGGCAGCTGCGGGAGACCCCTCAGCGCTACGGAGATCTGCGCCGCGCGATTCCAGAGATCAGCGACAAGGTGCTGACCCAGCACCTGCGCGACCTGGAACGCGGCGGGTTGGTGGAGCGGGAGGTGATGCCTGCCAAACCGCCGCAAGTGAGTTATCGCTTCAGTGCCTACGGCCGGAGCCTGATCCCATTGATTCAGTCACTCTGTGCCTGGGGAGAGCAGCACCTGCAGCGCCAGGATCGCTTCGAATGATCCATCAGATCTGTTGGGGCTACTGGCCGTTGAAGTGTTTGGATCCAGAGCTCCGCTGGTCAGCACGGTCAGCCGGGACAATCCCCGGTGCTGGTGCGGCTGGCCAGCGTGGATCACTAAGCCGTGGTTTGCGGCGACCGTAATCGCTAGCAACATCCGCTGGTTAACCAGCGGGAGATGGCCAGCGTGCGTGAGGTGCTGATCCCTGCCGATAATCGCCTCCAAGAGATGTGGATCGCCCTGGCTGAGCAAAAGCCCGGTCTTCCGTCGTAGCTTTATCCACTGCGCATCATCTGTTCAGATGGCCCTTGATCATTGGTTCTTCCCACAAGGTTCTGATAAACGTTCGGCCTCCCAGTGCGTTGGTGGGGGATGCACACACTGATCAACTGGCTGGTTCAGGTTCCATGGGGCACATCAACCCTCCATGAGCCAGTGGGGTCGCCGAACGATTCCTCTGGCTTCAGGCCTGGCGACCTGGCTTTTTGCTGTTGGCTCGCTTTGTCCAGAAGCTGCGATGCCTCCTGGACAGCGCGACGTCGGATCTCAAGAATGTGCCCGATTTCACGGGCGAAGCTGGGCTGACGCTCGATCATTTGATTGACCACGTGGCCGGATATCTTCATCACTTCAAGGTCAAAAAGGGCTGTGATGGTGACGGAACTCGGGTCACCTGAGAACAAGGCCATCTCGCCGAAGAACTCACCGGATCGCAAAGACAGTACCTCCCGATCCTGCTGATGTCCATCGGCTGTGGACATCACCGCCTGGCCCGAAACAATGATGTAGAGAGCATTCCCAGAATGGCCTTGCCGAACCACTTTTTCGCCGGCAGCAAAATGCTGAAGGGAGATACCCAAGGAAGGAGCCTGCATCAATTCCTGCTCCTTGTTCAGCGGTACGTAGGCCGGCAGAGCCTGTAAGCTCTCTGCGAACTTCTTGGAGATACCCTTTTGCTGAGAAGTTGGGCCATTGAAGTGGTAGAGAGTGCGTATCGGAAAGGGAATCGAAAGATTGTTCCGCTTGGCGGCATACCACACCCTGGTCATGAATCGCTCACGAATATTTTCAATGTCACCATAATCTCGAATGAAAAACTTCACCTCATAAGTTACCGCCGAATCGGAGTAGTCGAGAGTAAAGACATTGGGCTCTGGATCCGCCAAAACTCCTTTTGTCTCTAGTGCAGTGCTCTTCAGCACTTGCCGAGCAAGATTAGGTGGATCATTATATGAAAATCCCAGCTTGATTCTCTCGGCGTGGATTGGGGTCGGTTGCGTAAAGTTGCGAATCATTTCACTGCTGATCAGCTTATGAGGGATCACAACCATTTCGTGTTCGAGCGTCAGCAGACGGACGGCCCGCCAGTTGATGTCAATCACCTGACCCACCACCCCATTCACCTCAAGCCAGTCACCCACGGAGAAAGGTCGCTCAAACAGAAGGGCGATGCCGGACATCACGCTTCCCAAGGTGTCTTGAAGTGCCAGACCGATAACGATTGAGCTCACGCCCAAGGCAGTCACCAGTCCGGCCAAATCGGCATCCCAAACAGTGGCCAGAACGAAGGCTGTGCCAAGAAGAATTAGAAACAAGCGTGCAAGATCTACCAACAGCTTGGGAACTCTTGATCTCCATGTATCAGCTTCTGCTTTCTCAAAGAGAGCAAGGTTAAGCAGAGACAGAGCTGCATGAATCATGCAGATCCAAAGGATTGTCTCTCCAGTTTTGAAGATGCGAGTACTGGTACTGAGGCCGAGAACATGCTGCAAAAACAACAGACCAATAAAGATAGGAATGATCAGGTTGCGAAGCAGTCGCAAGGTCTCAGCCAAGCCTTCGCCATGTCGCCGCAGCCGATGGATCGCTTCACCAAGCAGGACAGACAACAGCGGAAAGCCCACTGCCAGTATCCCCACCCAAAGAATGAAGGTGCTCGTGATCATCAGGATTGCTCGCGTGAATTTGTTTCCACAGGCATCAAAGTGCCTTTGAGGGTCCACGCTCTGAGAGTGATCGGCTCATGATCTGGAACCTTATCGAGTTGCTCAAAAGGATAAAGATCTTCGAGGCGATGGTGGACAGTCTGCGACACAAGAATTGAACCTGGTGTGCATGCATCCTTCAGCTCGACGGCGAAATTCATGGTTTTGCCCCAGACGTCATAGACCACCTTGCTCTTTCCAACGATGCCAACAGCGATGTCGCCAGAATCGATGCCAACTTTCAAGTTAAGATCAAAACCACGCTCTAGATTGAACCTGCGGATGACACCAAACATCTCGATGCAACAGTCGACCGCTCGTCTGTCATGGTCGAGATAAGGGGCGGACAATCCACAGACAGCCAGATAGCGATCGCCAATCGTCTTGATTTTTTCGATACCATGACTCAGCGCAATATCATCAAATGACGCAACCAGATCATTGAGGATTGCAACAGACTCGAAAGCACTGAGGGAGGCAGCAAGCTCAGAAAATCCTGTCACTTGCATGTACAACACTGCAACATTAGAAATGTCTTCGGCGATTTGCTTCTCACCGCGCTGCAGCCGGCGTGCAATGGCTGCCGGGAACACACTCAGGAGAAGGCTTTCATTTTCCCGGCTCTTGTGTTCGACCAGTTCTCGCTGGGAACGCAAGCTATGCAGCATCGAGTTAAACGAACGACCGAGTTCACCAAACTCATCTCCGGTTTCAAGGGTTGGGATCGACTCCAACTCGCCAGTGGCCACCTTGCGGGCACTGCTGATGAGAGAATTGATCGGCTTCACGAAAAAGTGTGCAAGACCCATTGCCACTAACGTGGTAAGGAGGATCAAGAGTGTTGCCGAAATGAGAACCTGGCGCTGAAAAGAGTGGATCGGCGCATAGGCTTCGTCCAGATCCATCTCGGCAAGAATTACCCAATCCAGATCCCTGATCTTCAATGGGGAAAATGAGCTAAGAACGGGAATATCTCGATAGTCCTTGATGATCTCGGTGCCCTGCTTTCCTGCCAAGGCCTGGCTGACAGCCTGTGTTCTAACCATCAACTGGAGAATTGTGGTATCAAACTGTTGGATTCTTCTGATGATATCTTCCTTGATGTTCAGCGAACGAAGACTGGCAAAGAAAGCCTTCGGATCGTCAATCAGAAATCTGGATGTGGACCGCATCAACTGGTCATTGCCGACCAAGTAGGTTTCGCCGGAATGACCAAGACCATCTTCCTTCCAGTTACGGTTACCCGTCATCACATTGTTGATCTCATTCACCGGCATCTGAAAGGCCAGAATTCCAACCAACTCTGATCCTCTATAGATAGGCGCAGCGATGAAGGCAGCGGGGGCATCATAAGAGGGTGGGTAGGGGGCAAAATCCACAAGCCTGGTGTAATTCTGCTCCTTTGCATCCATCACAGTGCGAACAAGGGTCGCCAGATTTGTACTCTTATACGGCCCACTCAGCAGATTGCTGGCAAAGTCAGTTTCCTTGAACACCGTATAGACCACTGTTCCTTCTGGGTTGATCAAAAACATGTCATAATATCCAAATCGTTCGATGATGTTTCGGAAGATTGGATGGTAGGTGGCATGCACCTTCGAATATGCGCTGCCGTCAGGAGCACTGTTGAGAAGCTGCTTCTTGCCAACAGGATTAGGATTGGCTGCGATGTATTGGGACTGAAGATATTGGGAAGCTTGCGGCTTGGGCAAATAGGAGCGCAGGATCGGTGTTCCCGAGCGTCCCTCCATAAGACGCGGCAGAAAGATCTGAGCGTAGTACTCTGACAGCTTCCGGTCTGCTTCTTTGGACAATGAGGTCTTGTCCAGTTGCTTGTGAGCTGAAGCAAACTCTTGAACGGCAGAGATTACCGATGGATTTTCACTGAGGGTCTGAGTGTGATTGCGAATGGTTTGAAAGTAGGACTCAATCTGGTGTGCTTTAGAGGCCCGCACACTGGTCAGTTGATTGGATACCCGGCTGGTGAGATTGTCTTTGCCGCTCCGATAGCCAAGAATGGCTGTGACAAAGATTGAAAAGCCGCTCACTGCGAGCAGCATCAAGATTAGCTTTGACTTGATGCTCAAATGGCTCAGCGAAGGCATTGATTCAGCGAGCTCAAAAGAAGGACATCATCGAAGACGTTTTCGAAGCCGTATCGGAATGGTGAGCTGGCCATTCAGCTGTACCATAAACTTCCAACAGCCGCGCAACTGTAGCAATCGTGGCACTTCCCCCCGCCTCACCCCCGGCGTGACGTGCTTGGTGGTTGGAACAATTGCGGCGATGATGGTTCAGTGACAGGGCAGTCCTGGAGTCAGATGCAGCGGGAGCGGACGGTGTCACTGGTGAGGGAAGGAACAGAACCTGGATGGTGCAGCTTTGTTTAGACAGCTGACGCTCAATCCGGCCATGCGCAACAGTCAAGCGGACTATGCGCAGGCGTTTCTACAAATCCAAACCTGGATTGACGGCAGGCTCACTTGGGGACGTGTATGCCGGAGCGAGTTGGTTGAAGTAAACCTGGACTCTCCGTGCTGACTGGCCCCGATCCCCGAAGCCAACCGAGGCATGAGAGCACTCGCGCTCCGCACGCACATGTTCAGTGACTGGTGCCGCAAGGCCAGCTGGCTGTCGGGACAGGAGGCGATGGTCGCGCCAAGGGCACACGTCCGTCGATGGAATGGGTGATGAAAAGGCCTACGAAAGTCAACGAGGCAGGGACGGACAGCCGCACCTTCTTACCCAAACCGCCATCTGCCTGGTCGTTGTGTTCAGCTGATTGAAGCTTCACCACCATGCCCCTCACCGGATCTGAACCGCTCGCTAAAGGGCAGGAGCTGGGTGTTGCCTCGACTCCCGATCTGGTGCGGGCCGCCGGCCAGCTCAGCAGCAGGAACGATGGCAGCGAACGTCTGAACTTCACTGCCTTCGTTGAGGCGCTGCACGAAACCGAGCCGCAGGCTTCTGCGGAGGCGAAGCCTTCTCAAAGAAACGCCGTAGGGCGTGAGCCGGGTGGCAGAAGGGCGCTCGCTTCAAGGTCAACGAAATCGCTGGCAGGACCCCAGGAAACCGCTGACGTGGTCGGACCACTTGGCCAGCGCCAGCAGCTCGCGGGGCTGCCGAGCAAAGCCCTTCTGGGAGAGGGCGGTGAGCTCGGCCAGGTTGTCGTGGGTGACCAAGGGCTTGCTCCGCTTGCCGGCTTCACAGGCCTCGACAAACTCCTGGCCTTGCTCCGCCAGGCACTGGGCGTAGGCCGCCTCAAAACTCACCCCCTGCTCCTGAAGGCGTACGAAGGCTCCAGCTCAGGCGGAAGGTGATCCAGCCAGAGGGGCAGGCTGCGCACCGGCCCGATGCTGACCTCACCGGTCTCGGTGTGCATCAGCACCACGATGGCCTCCAGGGTCCAACTGGGCTGGGCCAGCAGCTGGCCAGCTGCAATCTCGAAGGACCCGCGATTGTCCTCAACCAGGGCCTGGTGGATGTCGCCGAGGTCAGGCATGCGAAAGGGGTGACACAACAAAGCCCGGTGACGAGGCCACCGGGCTTTGAAGGAGTCTGGTTGATGGGGGCGGAGGTGCTGACGCTGGCACCTGGGGCCAGGGTTCCAGTGGGGCTTCCCCTTTGGGTCCGGGGCACCTATAGCGGTGCTATGGACGGCGACGGCGTAACACGCCAGGGAAGCCAGAGATCCGATGAGAGTGTTGGAGCAGGGGCCGGATCGTCAGCGCGCTCCTCACACCTGCTCGGGTGGGGTGTCATCCATGGTCTGGAGCCTCCCGGTTCGTGATGCATTCACCATCGATCCGCCGGCCGCAGGCGGCAAGACTTTCCTGTCAGGAGGACACCGCTTGTGATCTGCGGTAACGGCTCTTCATGAACCGGTCACTGTTTACGCCAACGGCCGCCCCTTCCAGGTCCAACCGCGGCCGCTGAGGGTGCGCCACACCGATACCGGACCGATCGCGGCCACCACCAGGCCACCGGCTCCCATCAGCCACCAGAGGGTGAGCGGTACCTGGAACTGGCGGCGGGTCCACAGGCGCAGGACCAGTTGCAGGGCGATGCCCACCAGGGCGAGGGCCAGGGCGCTCAGCGATACGAGCCGCTGGCCGGGCAGCAGCGCGGCCGCAATCGCAGCGGCCGGTGTCAGCAACCAGGGGCCGCTGAACATCAGCAGCACCACCGACGAGGCCGCCAGGGCCCTGGCCACATCGCCATCGAGGCCAAGCAGCCAGTTCTTGGTCCAGCCCTCCCAGAGGGAGGCGAAATCGCTGTACATGCGCAACTCGAGCGCATCCAGCCCCAGCAGGTAGCACAGACGATGGCCGCCTTGCTTGATCCGCCGCGCCAGGGCCAGGTCCTCCACCACCTCCGCCGCCAGGGCCCGGTGGCCGCCGATCGCTAGGTAGGCGCTGCGGCGGAACAACATGAACGCCCCGGCGGCGAAGGCCACCGGACTGGCGGGATCGTTGGCGGCTTCGATCGGAAAGCCGAGCCCCAGCAGGCTGGCCATGATCGGCTGCACCATCCACTCCGCCAGGCAGCCGCACCTCAGCCGCGGCGCCAGGCTGAACAGGTCGGCCCCGTCTGCGATTGCCTGGGCCAGGGCGCGCCGCAGGGTGGCCGGCTGCAGGCGCACATCGGCATCGACGAACAGCACCCATTCGCTCACAACGTGCTCCATGGCGCGGCTGCAGGCCCAGTTCTTGCCCACCCAGCGCTCGCCCACCGGCCGGGCCCCGGCATCAAGCAGCGAGAAGTGCGGCTCCGTGGCGCCGCAGGCCATTGCCGCCTCCAGGGCGATCGCCACCGTGGCATCGCTGGAGCGATCGTCCACCAGCAGCACCCGCCAGTCGCCACAGGGGTCCTCGCTGCTCAGCAGGCTGGAAAGGCAGGCGGCGATGTTGGCAGCTTCGTTGTAGGCGGGCACCACCGCCGTAAGCGAAGTGTTGGCCAGGGCAGCTAACACGTCAGTTCCCGGCTGCGGCCGTTCCGCCAGCCTGGGCGCCCGCGCAAACACCCGCGCCAGGCCAGCGATCAGGATCACCAGGCCAAGCGCCGCGGCGGCGGCCATCGACAGCAGCGCCCAGGCGAGGGCCGTGGCTGGATCCATGGCGTAGCCCTCAGGATTGATCAGCCCATGGTGGCCCGGCTCACGCATCACCCTGAACCGATCCAGGATTGGCGGATGACGACTGAGGCCCCCACTTCCGCGCCACGGTTGATCGATGGTCCCGATGCCGCGCCGGCCACCGTGCTGCTAGCCCACGGGGCCGGTGCACCGATGGACAGCGCGTTCATGGCGGCCATCGCCAGCGGCCTTGCGCAGCAGGGCTGGCGGGTGGTGCGCTTTGAGTTTCCCTACATGGCCCGGATGCGCGAAACGGCCCGCCGCCAGGGGCCTGATCGGATGCCCGTGCTGCAGGAGGCGTTCCGCCAGCAGGTGCGGCTGGAGAGGGGCGAAAGCCCGGAGCGGCCGCTGTTCATCGGCGGCAAGTCGATGGGCGGCCGGGTGGCCAGCCAGCTGGTGGATGAACTGGCCGCCGGTGATGGGGTGCGGGGCTGCCTGTGCCTGGGCTATCCCTTCCATCCGCCCGGCAAGCCGCTGCAGCTGCGCACCGAGCACCTGGCCGCCCTGCACACCCCCACCCTGATCCTGCAGGGGGAGCGCGACAACTTCGGGCGACGGGAGGAGGTGGAGACCTACAGCCTTTCTCCCCATGTGCGGCTGCGCTGGATCGCCAGCGGGGACCACAGCTTCAAGCCCACCCGCAGCTCCGGCCTCATCGAGGCGGAGAACTGGGCGACGGCGGTGGCCTGGAGTGATCGGTTTGTGCGGGGGATGCTGGAGGGGTGAGCCCTGGTCTGCCGGAAGGGAATCGGCACCATGGGTTCCATCCACGCCACGCCATCGTTACCGGCAGGATCCGCTGCCACTGGGAACGGAAGCCCAGCGCACCCAAGTGTTCGGCCCCTCTACCGCGAGGTCCCGCCTCTGCCGCTCTGTGTCGGTTGATGCCCAATCGGTACGCGGGGCCGGGCCTCCAACGGGACCTCTACATGGCAAGAGCCCTGGCAGGCCTCAAGCCTGCAAGCAGCAGCAACAGATCAAACAATGCAGCGAATGCATGGCCCTGGCGGGAAGGGTGTTGTTGCCCATCCATAGGATCAACTCGCCATGACAGGCGGGCGCAATGATCATCTACCTGGAAACCCGCGAGGTTTTCCTGGAGCATGTGCGCCGTAATCGCATTGAGGAGGAGGTTGGAGAGCGGCTCAAGGCCCTTGCCGGTCGGCGGGTCAGCCCGGCAGAGGTGCGGGCCTGGCGTAATTCCTTTCAGTACGTCAGCCAATTCCTGCTGGCCCCCCAGATCCCTGCGGGGCTGGGGGTGGCGATCGAGTATCAGATCCACAACACCTCGCGCCGGATCGATCTGCTGCTCTCCGGCCGCTCCCCGGACGAGCGACATGCGGCGGTGATCGTGGAGCTCAAGCAGTGGGAAACCGTGGATGCCACAGCCATGGATGGTGTGGTGCGCTCCGTCGTGGGTGGCGGCCCACGGGATCTCACCCACCCCTCCTACCAGGCCTGGAGCTACTCCTGCCTGCTGGAGGACTTCAACACCGCCGTACAGGAGCACGCCATCGCGATCACCCCTTGCGCCTACCTTCACAACTGCAGCGACGGCAGCGGGGTTCTCGCGGACTGCTACCAGGACTACCTGGAGCGGGCTCCGGTGTTCCTCAGGCATCACACCGATGAACTGGTTGGCTTCCTGACCCGCTGCCTTACGCAGGGCGATGGCGGCGAGACGATCAAGCGGATCCGTGATGGCCGGACCCGGCCATCACGGCAGCTGGCGGAAGTGTTCGAGCAGATGGTGCTTGGAAACAGTGAATTCACCCTGATTGAGGAGCAGAAGGTCGTCTATGAGCGAGCCCTGCAGTTCGCGAGAAAGCTGCGGCCCGGCAAGCGCACCGTGCTGCTGGTGCGGGGCGGCCCTGGGACCGGCAAGTCAGTGGTGGCGATCCACTTGATGGCGGCCATGCTGCAGAAGGGGCTCAACATCCGCTACGTGAGCAAGAACGCCGCCCCGCGCACAGTGTTCAAGGCCAAACTCACCGGTCAGCTTCGGCGCACCCGTTTCGACAACCTCTTCTGCGGATCGGGTGCCTTTGTTGACTGCCCCCCCGGTTTGTACGACACCCTGGTGGTCGACGAGGCCCACCGGCTGAACCGCTTCAGCGGCCTTTATGGCAACCAGGGAGAGAACCAGGTCAGGGAGATCATCAACGCCAGCCACCTGAGTGTGTTCTTCCTCGATGAAGACCAGCAGGTCGCCTGGAAGGACATCGGCACAGAAGCCGAGATCCGCGAGCACGCCAGCCAGCTAGGCGCGCAGGTGGTGTGCGATGAGCTGCCTTCCCAGTTCCGCTGTGCCGGCTCCGATGGCTATCTGGCCTGGCTGGATGATCTGCTCGGCATCCGCTCCACCGCCAACCCGGAGCTCGACCGGGAGGTGTTCGACTTCCGCCTTTTCGATGACCCGCAGAGCCTGCATGCGGCGATCCGCCACGCCAATGGCAACAACCGCGCCCGGCTGGTGGCCGGCTACTGCTGGAACTGGGCCTCGAAACGCAGCCCGGATCTCAGCGACATCGTGATCCCCGAGCATGGCTACGCCGCCCGCTGGAACCTGGCCTCGGAGGGCAACACCTGGATCATCAGTCCCACCGGCGTTGAGGAGGTGGGCTGCGTGCACACCTGCCAGGGGTTGGAGGTCGACACGATCGGCGTGATCATCGGGCCGGATCTCCAGTTCCGAGGTGGCCGGCTGCTGGCGAATCCCACCACTAGGGCCCGCAGCGACAAGAGCCTGAGCGGCTGGCGGGCCGCCATGGCCACCGACCCGGAGGGCACCGAGGAGCGGCTCAGCCGCCTGATCCGCAACACCTACCGCACCCTGATGACCCGCGGCATGAAGAGCTGCTGGGTGTTTGCCTGCGATCCCCAGCTGCAGACCTATTTCCGCGAGAGGTTGGATCCGTCTGGCGATTCTGGCTAAATCCCCGGCGAGGGCCTGACCCTCACGCTGCAGCCTGCGGCAGCTCTCCCTCCACCAGGAACAACTCCCGGGGGAAGCGATGCACCGTCCCGTCGTCATGGCTCAGGAAGGACGCGTGATCGGCGTTGACCTCGCCGGTGATCTCCACCTGATCAAACGGCGTGGAGACCAGTGCCGCCGGCGTGAACACCCCCACCTGGACCAGCGTCTCACGGGTGCGGGCGCTCAGATACTCGAACGCCTCGATTCCCTCCTCCCGCATCCAGGTCCCCAGCCGTTGGGTGGGTCCGTAGTGCCGTGGGTCCCGCAAGTCAGCCTGGGCGGCTGCGTCGGCCAAATCCTGTAATTGCAGTCCCCTGCTGGTTTGCAGCAGCACAGAGAACAGGGTCTGCCGGCGACGTATGGGCGCCTTAGGCGGTTCGCTGAATCCTTCCCAGAACAGCAGGGCGTAATACGCCCCCTCCACCAACGAACCGATGCGCGTGCGGGAGCCGTAGAACATCCCCCGATGCTCCCGACCCCCGAAGCGGGAGCCATGCCGCAGGGGCGGGTAGCGGAACGGGGTGGCGAGCAGCGGATGGCTCGCCAGCAGGGAGGGCCTCGGCGGCTTGCTGCGTTCTACCAGGGCCTCCAGCCGCGCCAGCTGCTCCAGGTCATCCACCAGGGGGCCCAGCGAATCGATGCCCTGCTGCTGCACAAGCCGTAGAACCGTTCCCGCCAAGGGGACCTCCGCTGCGGCCTGCACGATGGCGAGCAGATCCATCGCCGTCAAAGGCGGGCGCGCATGGCGTCGAGGTAGTGCACGATCTCCACCAGTTCCTCGGTTCGCTGCACCTGCTCCGCCGGCACGCCGCCGGTGTGGCGGTTGGCGGTGTGAAACCAGTGGCACATCTGCTCGCGGTCATTGCCTACCAGCACCGCCAGGCTCCGGTACAGACGCACCACCAACAGGGCCAGCTCACCGGTCTTGGAGGCCGGGTCGATGCCCTTGCCGCGGGCGAAGAGCGAGCGATCGCGACCCAGCACCCGCGCCAGGGCCGAGCGGCTCAGCGCCAGCTCATCAGAGGCCCGCAGCACCGCCTGGATCAGCAGCTGGGCATCCGTGAGCGGAGCCGCTGCGGCGGCGAGCGGCGGCGAGCGATCAACTACAGCCATCAACCCGATGCATTTGCATCAATGATAGATGGTTTGTGGGGGAATCAGCAGGGAAGAGCCGAAGGCGCGGCCTGATCACCAGCGTTTGGGGCCCATGGAAGAAGGGGGCGTTGGCCTTCAGGCAGGGAGGGCAGCAGCGCCAGCAGGCCCAGACGACGAGCGAAACAACCTTGCCAAAGGCGAATCTCCCCGCCCAGAGCCCATACCTGCTGCCAGGTTTCCCGGCAATGCCAGCGCGCCGTCATGACCCTGCCCCAGCTGATGCCGCTGTTGGCGGCCGCGGCGATCGCGCCATGCCCAGCTCCGGTGAAGGCCCAGCTGGATGGTCTCTACCGCTGTCAGGTGGCGCGGCAAGAGCTGCGCGTTCCGATCGACCTCAAGAGCCAGCAAGGCCGCTTCACCGATGGGCTTTACCAGAAGCTGCGGCGCGCCTATGGGCTCGATCCAGCCAGCGGCCGTTTTGTCGACTTCGATCTGTTCAGCGGCACCCAGGTGTCGACCTTCGGTGCCTAGGTGCTGGGCTGCACCGCCGCCCCCGGCGGAGGGCTGGAGGCCCTGGTGCCTGTGCAGGCAGGCCTGCGCAACCGCCCCAAGGAGGCGCCGAAGAAGCTGCGCTATCAGCTGGTGCGCGGCGCCGCTGGCAGCTGGAAGATTGCAGGCATCATCTATTCCCATCCGGCTGGGTTCCGCCTCTCCAGCTATCTTGACGAGCTGCTGGCACCCCAGGCCTGAAGGCTGCAGCAGCGACGCCTATCACTCGTTGGCAATCGCCCGCGCTCAGGGATGGGCGTGACCGTGCTGGAGGTGGGCCGGCAGGGGCTGACCCTGATCGTCGAGCAGAACCACGCTTTCCTGCTCATTGGGGTCGGAGCGGGTGACGATGGCGATCGCTGGCTCGGTGGCGCTGAGATTCACCGGTTGATGGGGAAGATCAGCGGGAATGAAGATGAAATCGCCGGCGCGGTTCACCACCCGATGGCGCAGGCCGGCGCCATAGCGGGTTTCCACCGTTCCCTGCAGCAGGTAGATCGCCGTCTCGTAGTTGCGGTGGAGATGGGCTCGGGCCTTGGCACCGGGCGGGATCACGACGCGGTTGAGCGAGAGCGTGCGCGCCCCGCTGTTGGCACCGGAGATGCCCACGAAGCGCCCCAGACCCTGGCGGCTGTCCAGCTGCGTGGCCGGCCGCACCGTGATCACCCCGCCGTCGCCAGGACGGCCGATCACCTCGTCCGTACGAGCAGGCGACGCCTGCGCCAGCAGCCCCAGCCCACAAGCCAGGGCAAGTGCACGACCATCCATCAGCACAGCTACCTCCGCAAGCGCTCCAATCTGCCCCAGATCAGATGCAGATGGCCATTGTGGTGGGGGTGACCACGCAGCCAGCCAGGCCTGGGGAACTGCTCGAACAAGAGGTGCGGAGAGGCAAGAGCTTCAATGGCTGGAGCATGGGACGTCATCGTTCCTGGCAGAGGGGGATCTCGAGAAGGACGCCACCCCGCACCATGAAGCGGCCTGGGCATCGCCAATTCACAGAGTGCTGTTGCAATCGGAATGGCCTCGCCCTGAAGCGTGTCCTGGCTGCCAGGATCGAAACAAGCGCCAGCACGACGTCATGCCACTACCCCTGCTGTTGCCAGCGTTGCTGGCTGTGGCGATCACCCCGTGCCCTGCTTCCGCGAAGGCCCAGCTTGATGGCCTCTACCGCTGGCAGGTGGCTCGGCAGGAGCGGCGCGGGCCGATCGAGATCACGAGCCAGCAAAGCCGATTCACTGATGGGCTGTATCAGAAGTTGCGGCGTGCCTATGCGCTCGATCCAGCCAGCGGTCGATTCGTTGACTTCGATCTGTTCAGCGGCACCCAGGTGTCAACCTTTGGCGCGAAAGTGCTCGGCTGCACCGCTCTTCCCGGCGGAGGGCTGGAAGCCCGGGTGGCGGTGCAGGCAGGCCTGCGCAACCGCCCCTCTGAGATGCCGCAGCAGCTGCGCTATCAGCTGGTGCCGGGGCCTGCAGGCACCTGGAGGATTTCCGACATCGTCTATTCCAGTCCGGCTGGATTCCGCCTCTCCAGCTTCCTGGCCGAGCTGCTGGCACCAAAGCCCTGATCGCTGCAGCCACCCGTTGAATGCGCTGCTGCTGAAGCAGCAGGAGAATTGTCAGCTTGATGGCCCGCCTTCAGCGACCACTAGATAGCCCAAGGGGCTACCCAGTGTTGCTGTGTTCTATTCATGCAGAATAGATCTAGGTAAAAGCAATAGCTCCATCCACTCCAACGACGAGAGTGCCATTAAGAAGATTCACGCTGTCCCCAGAAGTGGCACTGCCGATCTGTTCAATTCCTTGAAACGTCAATACAGCACTAGAGCCAGAGCGCGTAAGCACGCCTTCCGAAATCTGGTAAGTCCCAGCGTCAAGCAGCAGTCGATCAGTGCCTGCTCCGCCATTCGCGTTGACATCGCCAAAACCCAAGATGGCATCGTTTCCATTCCCTAAATCAACGATGCCACCACCTGTAAAACCTCCCAAGATGGCGTCAACCGTGTCATTGCCTTCTCCCATACTGATAAACCCTTCGTTCCAGATAGCCGCCCCTTCTGCTCCTCTCACTTGACCCACAAGAGAATCATCATCTGCACCAGCATCAATGGTTCCCTGATTAAAAACACCAGCTGAGCCGCCTATGCCGACAATCTGATCAGCACCAGACCCAGCGTTTAGAATGCCATTGTTGGTGTTAGAGATTCCATACCCACCAAGACTCTCACCCTCCACAGCGTCGCCGTCTCGACCCATAAAGACTGAGCCGCCATCATTGAGCAAGCCCGAGGAGTCTCCATCAAGTGAACGTGCAATCAATCGATCGGACCCATTAGCAAAGTTAATCAGGTTAGAATTAACAACCCCAATCCCATTCTCACTATTGCCAATAAGGAGATCATCGCCTACATCAGTGAATATAATTCCGGCGTTAGAAACGCCATCTCCATTATCAGCTTCTCCCGCGATTGTGTCATCCTCGGAGCCAGTGAAGATGCGACCCGATTCACCAATTGAGATACCAAGGGTATCACCACTGCCAACCACAGAGTCATTTCCTTCTGATGTCTGAATCAGTGATTCGTTCTGGATGCCGCAAGCCCCCCCTATTCCAACAACTTGATCAGACCCTTCGTCAGTATTGATTCCACCTTGGTTAAAGATTCCATAGCCAGCGCCCTCACCCTTAACAAGGTCGTTACCCGGGCCAGAGCCAATCAACCCACTATTAAGGTTAAAGATTCCATATTGGCCGCCCTTGCCAATGATGGCGTCATCACCCCTTGCCAAGAAAAGATTTCCTCCGTTGTTTTCAATGCCAGCATCAGAAGTACTTGATCCTCTAACCGTGTCATCACCAGTACCACCATCCAGCAACCCACGATTATCAATTCCATCATCACCCTCGCTGCTTGCATTAACGATGTCATCACTGTCACCTAGAAAGATCACCGATGAGTTGATGATTCCATCACCATCTCGACCGATCGCCCTGATCGCATCGGCCCCAGAGGCCATGTTAATGAGGGAGTCATTGAATAAACCAGATGTAACGCCTTCGGCCAGCAATACATCTTCCCCTCCTCCAAAGATAATGGAGCCAGAGTTGGCTACACCGAAGCCAGAGCCGCCTCGCCCAGCCAACACATCATTTCCATCACCTGTATTGACGATACCTAGATTGACAATTCCGTTTTCGGACGCGCTTGCAGCAAATCTGTCATTACCTGTTCCAGCCTCCAGCGACCCTTCAACCGTCAGGCCCGTTCCAAGCGAATCCGTTACTCTGATGACATCGTCGCCAGCCAAAGTGGTGACGGCTGCACCCAGAGGAATGAAAAGCTCTTCCTCAGTAAATTCATACAAGTTCGAATTTTCATTGAAGTTTAACAATGCGAGATTAATGCTCATTTGAACTAACTCAAATCTCATTTACTCTACGCACATGAGTACCATATTGCCTTCCCCGCAAGGAAGCCTGTGTTCAAAGCAAAACGTTCCGCATTCTTAACTAGAAGTTAATTGTTACAGGACTATTGCAAAACCATGCAACGCACCTATGGTTAAGTTTTGATTCAAGTGTAGCGTCGTGGATTTTTCTGAAAGCTTCACTAGGAACCAGCCTTGGTGGCCTTCCGCCTCCACTGGCCTTGAAGCAGGAGTGGCTCCCTTCTTCAACGAGGTCGATCGCTCTCTTTTGATTCACACTGATTCAGCAAGAACAGATTGGTTACTCGACACTACGAGGATCTCCAATGACACACTCCCAACCCTTCAGTCTATCTCGGGAGCGAAGGTTGCTGGATCGAATCTAGAAGATCAGGTTCTTGAGGCTTATTCTTCTATTAAAGCTGCATTCACTCAGGACGAAATTGACGCCATCACGGGCACGCCAACCTCGATAGAAGGTGGTGAAGGTATGATTTCAGCTCGATTCCAGGAGCATTCTTGGATCACAGATGATGGCATCATTCATATTCTGCCCAATACTGGCGAACTTACACTATACACAGCTGTGAATGGAGGGGAGACTTGGGATTCTTCGGTAGTCCTGCCAGGCTCAGATGCCTCCTCAACGTCCGATGGTGTATTGATTGGGGACGGGTTGTACGTTGCATTTTCTACTGACTTTGGATCCATTGCCTTCTCTCAGCTTGCTTACTCTGATAGTGATGCTTCCTGGGAGATAGAAGCCACCGTCGATGTTGCTCGAGATCGAACAATGATCTACGAGAGACCGTCCGTTGCAAGGTCTGATGATGGAACTCTATTCGTTTCCTATACGGCAACTAACCGATTGACCGGTGACGTTAGCTTAATGGTTTCCTACAGCATGGATGGTGGGGAAAGTTGGGTTCAGGCCCCCCGCACCATCCCAAGCTCAACTGGTGATGGCCCAATTTCCGGGGAAGTCATTGTTACTGACAGGGGAGTTGGCTTGCTCTATAAAGATGGGCTGACATTAAAGTGGGCTGAATTCGCCTATCCAGACAGCACTGGATCTCGGATTACGAATCAAGTATTGATTGAGCTTGGCAACGACCAGCGCGATCCAAATGCGACCCATTTCAGCTCTGTAACTGATCCCGAAGGAAACATCCATGTTGCTACCAACAATGGAGAGGGACAGGTTGTCTATCTTCGCTATGATTCTACTGCTAACACTTGGAGCGAGCCAGAGGAGATTGTTAACTATCGAAGCGGCGACTACATGCAAATGAGCATAGCAGATGACGGCACACTCTATATTACTTATAACGCTAGAATAGGTCTCAACACAGTAGCCGAGGTCAGCTCCAGCTCTGATGGTGGTGTGACATGGAGTGTTGTGGCCAGGCTCAGCCAGGATGAAGTTGAGCAATCAGGGAACGTAAGGGTGGAAACTCCTGGATACATTGATGATGAGCTTCCTGTCTTTCAGCAAGTACAGTTGTCTCGAGATGATCAGAGTTTAGTTTTCTACGAAGTAGGCTAGCATACTCGGATAACAGTTTGGCGCTGTTTTCATCATTCTTGCTTGCGATAGAAGCCCGAACCGCTCACAGATAATGATCGTAGATCAGCTCCACTAAGCCGAATAGCCGGCCTATGATCTCCGCACGTAACAGCGCGAGCATCGTCATCAGTTCGCGTTAGACAGTTCTTCCGTCCCCGTGGCGGCAAACTCTATAGCGATCATCGGTCGATTAGGATGAGATGGGTCTGATTCGCGACAAATTCACAGTCACCCAGAGTTCAACCAATGCACTGAATGTGCTGGCAATGGATCCGAATAGCTCTGGGAGCCTCTATGTGCTTGTACCTACTGGCTGCAGCTTCTCATGGGGAATGAGGTGGCCAGAGGCTCCCCATGGACGCTCTTCTGTGATCGAACTGCTGCAACCAGAGAATTTGCTATCACGCCGTTGCTGCTGCTCCCTTTGTGTGGAGTGAGTCCATGCGTCACTATCTCAGGAGGCCCTACTCAAGACTTATCTTGTTGGCGTCATTTGAGATTGGCTCGGGATTTCACTCACAGGCCCCCAGTGCCACTCCACTCTTTGTGCCCTTTCGAGAAGCCCAATGCTATGGGAATGCCTTTCACCAGGAGTTAGGGCAGAGATGGTTTCTGCAATAAGGCCATGATTCGTTCCTTCTGCCTGGAGCCGAGAGTAGCCAAACACATCAAAATCCACAGCATACAGAGTATTCGCGAGATTTACTTCCTCCGGAGTGACGGCCTCGGTGTTGCCGGCAGGATCTTGGTCTGCAAGAGTCTTGGTCGCCAGATCTTCGATTTCTGGCGGCAAATTCAGTTTTTGCGCAAGATTGCACACGTCGTTTCGTAGGCTTTCGCAGCGTACAATATGGTCAACCCAAGGTTCTTGGCCATAGTGAGAGAACCAGTGCATTGGCATTGAGTGAACGAACCGAGGATCACGTAGACCGTGCCTGACCGGGACTTCTCGCATGTAAGTTGATCTGGATAACATTGTGGGCCCACTTTGATTTGCAATTCGTTCGTCTTCTTTGGAGTATTGACGGCAATACTCCTTGATCGCAGAGCGTAGTCGTTGATAGGGATTGCGCACTGCAGCGATGACGGTGTAGTTTCTTAACGAGTGGTAGGCAGGGAAATGGATTATATCATCAATGGGCAGGTGGGCCAAGTCAACATGCCGTTTAAGCTTTTGACTGTAGGCAAAGTTGAAGTAACTCTCCATATCCTCAGGCTTTGAGCCAGCAGAAAATACTGCACGCAACTCTTTGCCTGCGCACTTCGGGATATGAAGAAAGACCAATCTGAGATCGTGCCTAATGATCATTGTCGAACGATTATTTCGTGTTGCAGTTCGATGATGATAGAGGCTTCCCTTGCCATTCTTCAGATCCAAAACAAGCTTCGAAACAAATGATCCAGCCCTTCTGAAGCCTCCCAGGGAAACTCAGCAAAGGGCATCGCATCAACTGAGCCATGACCCTGCGATCGCAGGGAAGGGCTGGATTCATGGGCGGCCCTGCGGCTTGGGTTGGTGCCTACCAGCACGTGCACGATCAGGCAGCGCTCCAAGCGTCAAAAGGTCATGGCGGAGAGGATGAAGGTGCCGCCTGGCAGGTGCTGATCGGTCTTTGCGAACCATTTAACTGACATGGCACGAGTGAGGCCAACAGGGAACCAGGAAGACCACAACGAAGGTTCCTAACCATTCATTTCGGCCTGGTCAAGCCGCTGGCCAGCCCCTGCGTACCGCTCACTCAACCGGATTGTTGCGGCACTAACGACGGTCACACAACAGGCGAACTCCCGTATCTCTTCCCCCATTTCCAGCAGCCTCCTGAGCGTGTCCAAAGAGGCATCACGTCCAATCCTCACCCCTCGTCCCAACCGAAGCCCTGATCGTCCCAGGCTTTCGGATCTTCGAGCGGTTCCAGGTGGGTGAGCACGTGGGTGCGTGGCAGCGCCTGGGCGATCTCCCTCTCCAGCCGGTCGCAGAGATCGTGGCCGGCCTGCACGGTCCAGTGGCCTGGCACGAGCACGTGGAAGGCCACGAAGCGGCGTGAACCAGCCACGCGTGTGCGCAAGGCGTGGAAATGCAGCTCCGGCGTGGCGTAGGCAGCGAGCAGGTCTTCCAGTTGTTTCTGGTCGGGCTCGGGCAAGGCCCGATCGAGCAGTCCGGAGGCGGTTTCGTGCAGCAGCTTCCAGCCGGTGACCAGGATGTTGAGCGCCACAGCAATGGCGATCAGCGGGTCGAGGATCGTCAGACCGGTGAGCTTGACCAGTCCGATTCCCAGCACCACACCGAACGAGGTCCAGACGTCGGTGAGCAGGTGGTGGGCATCGGCCCGCAGCGTGATCGAGTGGAAGCGACGCGCCGCCCGCAGCAGCAACCAGGCCACCAGGCCGTTCAGGGCCGTGGCCACCAGGGAGAGCGCCAGGCCGATGCCGAGTTGCTCCAGGGGCTCCGGGTGCTGAAGTCGTCCCACGGCCGCCGTGATGATCGCCAAAGCCGCCACCACGATCAGCACGCTCTCCAGCCCGCTGGAGAAGTACTCGGCCTTGAAATGGCCGTAGGGGTGAGAACGGTCGGCTGGCTTGGCGGCGAGCGTGAGCGCCCAGAAGGCGCCGAGCGCCGCCACCAGGTTCACCCCGGATTCGATCGCATCGGAGAGCAGCCCCACCGACCCGGTGAGCTTCCAAGCGGCGGTTTTGAGCACGATCGTGGCCACGGCCGCCCCTACCGAAACCAGGGTGTAGGTGCGAGGTGAAGCGAATCCCATTGATACCGGGCGCGGTGGCAGAAAGGCGCTCCTTGGCGATGCTGATGCCGCCGGAGAGGATTGCCAACCACCAATGGTGCTCTGCGATGCAGGGCCTGAGGTGGCGGTGCCGCCTCAGGCGTGGGTGCCGCTTCTGGTGCGGGGTTCAGCCCGTCTGCCGGCTCTGCGGGTTGAGCTCGGCGGAGCTGCCCGCGCCACTTACGGCCTGGCACGCCAAAGATGGCGGAGGTGAACACCATTAACAGCACCATGGACACCACCGAGAGGCTGCGGGTGACGGTCAGCAGCAACGTGCGGGAGGCGTAGATGTCGAAGCTGGGGGAGTCGGTGCTGCTGGACATGGAGTGCGGCGACGTAGCAGGGCGATGGGACGGTGTCGTTCTCCCCTTTGCTGGGACCATCTGCCTCCGTTGGCCCGGCTGCAGGCGCGGAGCCGTACCCGGAGCGAGGCGGGAAATCGGTTGCCGACAGAAGGGATGGGCTGAGTCCATCAACACCACGATGGGGTGTCCATTCACCAGACGCCGAGAAGGGGGCTGTGACATCCTTCCTTCCTCATTCTTAACCACGCAGGCGTTGCAATTCTGAACGGGTCGTTCTACTTCTACTTCTGCTTCTGCTTCCTTTCGGTGAGTGCAGGCGCTGGGAACAGCCTGATCGTGGATGCGGATTCCCACGCGGCTCCGTTGAGGTGCCGCAGTCGGGACCCGAGCGCGGCAGCAGACATCTCCCCACCCCAACCGGTCGGCCGCCTCGGTATGGGGCGAGGTCTATGCGTTGGCTGCGTTCGGGCAGTCCAGCGCGCTTCCCTTGGATCCCAGGTTGATCCAACAGATTGGTGCTGATCACAGCTGAGCCTTCCAGGCTCTCGATTGCCGTGCTGGCAAGCACTGAGGCAAGGGCGTGGCGTGATCAATGGGCGCTGAAACCTGCTGCTCTCACAGGGATTTAGGGGTTGCAGGCTTCCGGTGGTGCGTGCGGTAGGGTTGGCTCGACGGGGCGTGGCGCAGCTTGGTAGCGCGGGTGCTTTGGGAGCACTAGGTCGCAGGTTCGAATCCTGTCGCCCCGATTGACTTTTCTGGGATTGGCCAAGGTGCTTGCAAGAGAATCTGCAAGACAATGCCCTGCCCAACGCTGGGAATCAGAGATCAGCAAGCTGCAGGGGGAGGTTTCACGCCGGCAGCTCGTGGGGTTTGGTCAGATGCTGCTGATCAACGAAGCCACTGAATTCTTTTGAAACCTGCAGCAACCCGCTACCTGACGAACAGCACCCAGCGCTGGTAGTGACGTAGTGAGGGTGCGCTCAGGTCTGAGAGATCGTCCTCCGATCTAAGGTCGACTTGGCGCATCGCTCAGTCGTCATTGTCACCTAGAACCTGGCTAAGGGCGTTATGAGTCCGTACAAAAAGCGACTTCAATACGAGTTCTCACGCGTGTTGTGCCTAAGGCATACCCAATCGTTGACGTAGCTGTCCCCATGTGGGCAGGGCAGTCCCCAGGTAGGGCCGTTCTCACTGCTGAGAATCCACAGGTAGTGCCCATGACCAGCGCTTTCGCTAGCCTGCAACCATCACTAGTGGTCACGTCAGGGAGCAAACGGGGAAATCCTGCTACAGTTAGACTCAAATGAGCCTCATCATCACCGGGTGCGGCTCCGCCGGCGTTCAGAGGAATGTCCACCACGAGAGCACGAGTAGGCACCGACTGCATCACAGCAGTGGGACGAACGCCCCGACTCCAAGCCGTCCCCAGATATTCTCCTGACCAACATCCCTTAGGGATGAGGGTTGCAGATCAGCAAGCGTTTCAGCCAGGGATCGCCTTGGCCAAGGAAAGGGTTGAGCGCAACGCATCCGAAACCTACCAGGTGATTCTGAAGCCCCCCCGCTGTTAAGATGCAGCCCAACAGGTTGTTCATTAACGAAAAGCAGATCGGGAATCTGATTGCTTTCGACCTGCAGAGCATCCAGCAAATCTCTTCAGGAATCAGCGCCGCATGGCCAACTAATTCAATCCTGGAAGCGGAGCGTAGGCTTCTGCAGCCGTTAGCGGAGATCCCAGATTTCTGCCAGAAACTGGATCTGCGCATGCAGCATCTCTGTGAATTGGCGCGAGTTGAGATCAGCAACATCTCCCTCCTCCGAATAGCTGAGGTCTGCGCCCCACGCTTTTCATCATTTGATATCGGCCTGGGGGTCGATGTGATCAGTTCCCTTGGGACTCTGAGTGATCGTGGCGCTCTATGTGATCCGCATCGCCCGGTGATGATCCATGCGGTTCCCCGCCTGCGGTCTCAACGGGTCGCCCGGTCCAGGAGATGCAAGGGCCACCTCACGTACAAGGCGCTGTTCCCGTCGCCCCCGGAGGCGCAGGATGAGGCCACTGGCTGGCTGGACGACACACTCATTGACGAGCTTCTGGCGCAGCTGAGCCGTTTTGTTCTGTCCGAGGAGATCCCCATCGATGGTCGCGAGGGGCTGAGTGCCATCCTCGCGTGGTGTCAGCTGAATCAGAACCGGCTCACCTCGGGAAAGAGCCTTGAGTTCAATCTGATTGTGCAGGCGTTCATCCGGTCGCAGCTCGGACTGAAGGCAGTACCGGATGGCCACCAGCAGCTCGGCACTGGATTGATGGTTCCCCGCTCAACCATTCCGGTTTCGATTCCCGATCTCTCCCCTGAGGTGTACACCACGAAGCAGCTGGCCAAGAAGGTGCACGCGACGACGGACACCCTCAAACGGCATGCGCGAAACGCCTCGGCGACGGGCCCCCTGCCTCAGCCACTTCCAATTTTCCCTGGCTGGTTCGTCGTTTCAATGAGTGACCCTAGAGGAGGGAAGGGTTGCGGATGGAAGTTCCAGGAAGAACGCAAGCCCGAAGACATGTGAAACGCCCGCCTCAAGGACGACTGAAAGTCGCCCGAGCTGCGGCAAGGAGGCCCAAGTGGCACAGCGCACGAAGACCGTGCACAGGCCACGGTGCCGAGCCTCCATCCACCCGCCAATGCACGAGGAATGTCGCTCCCTCGCTGGCCAAGCAAGACTCATCCCCGCTAGTACGGCTGTACTTCCACAGCATAGACGCCCGTGTCTGCTCACCCCGCTCGCTCCCATGGTTCCCATCGGTGCGCAAACCCTGCTGGGCAGGAGGCATCAATCGGAGGCATGGCCCTATCTCGATGAGGAGGTGCTGGTGGCCAGCCGCAGCCACACGGTTTGCCTCACCTGCCACTTCTTCCGGCATTACGCGGGGGTGAGCTGCATCCCCCTGCTCACCTGCCAGCTGCACCAGGGCCTGCTGCCCCAAGGGGAGCACCTCACCTGCCGCTGCCAGGGTTGGACCGAGGACATGACGCGCCAGCGGGGCTGGTGCCCGGAGGTGGCATGAGCAACCGACGAACAGTGGTGGGTGTGATGGGTGCGGGAGAGGGCGCTTCCGCTAAGGCGGTGGCCCTGGCCGAGGAGCTGGGGGAGTGCATCAGCACCAGGGGATGGGTGCTGCTCACCGGTGGCCGACCTGCGGGGGTGATGGCGGGAGCGAGCCGCGGAGCGAATCGGGTGGAGGGGCACCTGGTGGTGGGGGTGTTGCCCGATGAAGGGAGCAGAGAGGAGAGGCAAAGCACTGCGGAGCTGGATCTGGCCCTGTTCACCGGCTTGGGAAAGGCCCGCAACGTGATCAACGTGCTCAGCGCCGATGTGGTGGTGATCTGCGGGGGCGGCGGCCCCGGCACAGCCTCAGAAGCCGCCCATGCGCTCAATGCAGGCAGGCCACTGATCCTGCTGGCGGTGCCGCCGCTGTGGCGTGAGTTCTTCTGCTCGCTGAGCAAGGGGGTACAGAGCGTGAGCAATGTGCAGGAGTGCTGCCGGTTGATCGAGGCCATACTCACAGAGGCATGAGTCGTCCATCACATCGTGTCTCCCTGACCCCAATGGAGGGCTGGCTGATCCATGGCCGCCAGGTGCTGCGCTTTTGCCCGAACCGGCTTGGAGCGCACTGACCAGCGGCTTGGGATCACCAGCGGGGAGCTGGCCATTGATCCGGATCTGAGGAGTAGGCAGAGCGGGCGACTCAGTGCTGATGGCGATGGTGAACGTCGCTGACGTGGTGGTGCTCGTGGGACAGCGGGGCATGGCGGTGGCGATGGCTGTGCCAGAAGGGCTGGCCAGGCTCGAGGTCCGCGAGATCCTCCGGACGGTGGGAATGAAGGTGGTGCGCATCGCCGTCTACAGGGGTGTGGAAGTGACGGTGCTGGTGATCGAGTTCGGCATGGCGATGCCAGTGGCCATGGCTGGATCGCACCAGCAAGCCTGTGCTGACCGCCATGGCGGCCGCCGCCAGCAGCAGCGATGGACTGAGCGGTGAACCCAGCAGGCCCACCGCTACCAGAGCACCAAGGAAGGGAGCGGTGGAGAAGACCACGGCTTCCCTGGCGGCGCCAATGGAGGCCAGGGCCACCATGTCCAGCCAGATCGACACGCCATAGCCCAGGCCGCCGATGCCGAGCAGGGCGACGCTCATCCAGGCGAACGGAATGGGGTGCCCTTGCAGCTGGGCCACGGCCAGCATCGGCAGGGCAGCCCCGAGGGCATTGGCGGCGGAGATCTGCAGGGGGTTGCGTAGGCTGAGGCGCTGGGAGAGGTTGTTGTCGATGCCCCAGCACAGGCAGACCAGGGCGATCCACAGCACGCCCTGCCACTGGCTGCCGCCCATGGGACCCACCGAGAGCACCAGGGCTCCGGTGAGCGTCAGGGCGGCCGCTGCCCAGCCGTCACGGCCGAGATGCTCCTTCCCCACCCCTACGGCGATCAGCACCGTGAACACCGCCTCCAGGTTGAGCAGCAGCGCCGAGGCCCCCGGGGTGAGCAGCCCCAGGCCCTTGACCAGGGCGATCGGACCGGCGATGCCGCCCAGCAGGGTGATCAGCCCCAAAAGGGGGAGATCCTGCCGCTGGATCGGAGCGTGGCGGCTGGTCGGGGCCTCGACCACGGCCAGGGGCAACAGCACCAATGCCGCACCGGCATACAGCAGACCCGCCACGAGCACGGGGGACGGCCCGTGGCTCAAGCTGCCGATCAGCGGAGCGCTGGAGCCGAACAGGGCGGCAGCAATCAGGCCCGCCAACCAGCCGCGGCGCTGTTCTCGCGGCTGGGAGGTCATCAGGATCACCAAAGCAACGGGCAGGCTCCTATGCAAACGATGGGGAAGTCCGTTGGAACCGACAGGACAGAAAGTGTTGCTCCGCGCCGCTTGGTGTGCGATGGCGGAACCACCCATGATCGAGCAAACGGAATGTTGTCCCCAAAGTTTCCTGGAGCCTCTCAGGGCTGTACCGCACCACAGGCAAGGCACTGCAAGTGGTGGGGCCATCTTCTGCAAAGGTTGCCAGGAGCAGAGTGCCACCAGGCTTGAGCGCCTGCAGCACGGCCCGGACATAGGCCTGCTGATCGGCGGGGCTGGTGAGGAAATGAAACACCGCCCTGTCATGCCAGACGTCATAGGCATGGTCGGGCAGGGTGGCCGTGAGGATGTCGGCCTCCAGCCACTGCACCGCAGCGGCGCGTGCGCCAAGCCGCTCTCGGGTCACGGCCAGTGCCGCGCTGGAAAGGTCCAGAACCGTGATCCGTTGATAGCCAAGGTTCAGGAGGTCATCCACAAGCGTGGAGGCACCCCCGCCCACATCGATGATCGTCGCATCCAGTGGTAGGCCGGCAGCCTGAAGCAGCCGGAGTGAGTCATCGGCATGGGCTTGATACCAGCTCAACGACTCAGGGGCTTCGATGCGTAGATCGACTCCCAGTGGTTTTTGCTCGTCATGGGTCCACGCAGAGGCGGCTGTCAACAGTTCAGCCACCCCGCAGCACCGCGCTGAGCAAGGAGAGGTTGATCATCGCAATCACGCTGGCGCACAGCCAGCCTGCTGCCTGAAGCCAGAGCGGCGCTCTGAGCTCGCCCATCAGACTGCGCCGCCCGCAGAACCACACCAGCGGGATCACCGCGAACGGCAACTGCAGCGACAGCAACACCTGGCTCAGCACCAGCAGATTCGTGGTGGCCCGTTCCCCGAACAGGATCACCGTGGCCATCGCCGGAATCAGGGCGAGGCCGCGGGTCAGCAGTCGCCGCTTCCAGTCGGGCAGTCGGATCTGCAGGAACCCCTCCATCACGATCTGGCCGGCCATGGTGGCGGTGAGGGTGGAGCTCTGGCCCGCCGCCAGCAGGGCCACCCCGAACAGCACGCTGGCGAGCGACGTGCCCAGCATCGGCGTCAGCAACCGGTAGGCCTCGCTCAGGTCCGTGACCGGCTGCGGTAGCCGTCCGTAGAAGCTGCCGGCGGCCAGCACCAGGATCGAGACATTGATCAGAAAGGCCAGGCTGAGGGCGATCAGGGTGTCCCAGGTGCTGAAAGCCAGGGCCCTGCGCTGCGCCACCTGGCCGCCGATCCAGCGGCGGGTTTGCACCAGCGAGGAGTGCAGATAGAGGTTGTGTGGCATCACCGTGGCCCCGAGAATCCCGGCAGCCAGAAACAGCTGCTGCCCGTCCCTGAGGCTGGCGGCCTGGGGAAAGAAGCCCTGGCCCACCTGGCTCCAATTGAGCTGCAGCAGGAACATCTCCACCGCGAAGCAACCCCCGACCAGGGCGACCAGGGCGATCACAAGGGCCTCCAGCCGGCGGATCCCGAAGCGCTGCAGGGCCAGCAGCAACAGGGTGTCGGCGGCCGTTAGGCCCACCCCCCAGGGCAAAGGAAGACCGAAAAGCAGCTGCAGGGCAATGGCGCTGCCCACCAGCTCGGCCAGGTCACAGGCAATGATCGCCACCTCGGCCAGCAGCCACAGGGGAATCCGGCAGAACCGCGGCAGGAGCTGGCTGCAGGCCTGGGCCAGATCCAGCCGCGTGGCGATGCCCAGCCGGCAGCAGAGCGACTGGAGCACCATCGCCATCAGGCTGGAGAGCCCGATCACCCACAGCAGGCGATAGCCGAACTGGGAACCGGCCGCCAGATCCGTGGCCCAGTTGCCGGGATCCATGTAACCCACGGCCACCAGATAGCCGGGGCCGAGCACCCGCAGAAAGGTGCGCAGGGTGCCCAGGCCGGCGGGTACCTCCACGGCCTGCGTGTCGATGCGAGAGGCGGTGCCGATCGGTGCATCAGGCATGAAGCGACGTCAGCGGAGCTGGAGGCTAAGGCGAGGGTGGCTGCGATCCTGCTGGGGCATGGCTGGCCTGACCCCGCCCTAGGGAAGGGATCACGGCCTGCTCAGAAGTCACGCGGACCGGTGTAGCCACTGAGATCGGCGAGGGTGTTCAGTGGCTTGACGCCCGAATCCACGACGCCCTTGATCTGCCAGCTGGGATAGCCCTGAACCCCCTGCTGCTTGCACAGCTGCGCTTGGCTGTTGGCGCCGTCTTCGGCGCATTCGATCACCTGGAGCTTGGCGGCGGCCTCCTTGCCGAAGGCCTCCTTCTGGTCATGGCAGTGGGGGCACCAGTACGCCGTGAACACCCGGGCGCCGACGCTGCTCAGATGCTCCGCCAGGGCAATCTTGGCCGGCGAACTGGCGCTGATGACAGCTGGAGCCGCCCGTCCGCTTTGAGCGACAGGCTGGTCCGCCGATGCTGCCCAGCCCAGCCCCAGCAGACCAACAAGGAGGACTGTCATCACTCCGCGAAAGATCAGTTGGTTGCGGTCGATCCAGCCACCTCCAACAAGGCTCAACAGGAACAGCGCGAGGCTGAGGGCGGCTGAGACCACACAGAAGGTGCAGAAGGCCTTGATCTCGAAGACCAGGAGCCCCATCAGCACCAGGCTGAAGACGGCCATGCCGCAGCTGACGAGGAACAGAGCCCAGCGATTGCCCTCCGAGGCTGGGACGCGCAGACCTCCTCGCAGTAACGGCATCAGGGCCAGCAGGAGCACCGTGCCGTAGGCCAGGAACCCATAGAGAGAAAGTGGCTGGCCCAGCAGCGTGCCCCAGGCGCTGCCGAGCACCTTGTCGCAGCCATCGCTACCGCCCGGACAGGACAGGCTGCCGATCCAACCCCAGCGCTTGGCGGTGATCGAGCCGGTATCGATCATGCCGATCGTGGCGAGCACGGCCATGGTGAGGCGCACCCAGGGCCGGCCTGGCTCCTGGCTCGATCGACGGCTGGAGAGAGGTTTGGTTCGCGTAGCGCTGCTCACAGGGGGAGAGAACGGCTGAGATACGGCCATTGAAAAGCCTGAAGTGGCTTCAGGGTCAAGGGCCTAGCGTTGCGCCAGGGAGGCTTGTCCGCCCGACTTGCCAACCCAAGGGGATGAATCCATGCAGATCGGCGAGTTGGCCCGGTCCACCGGGGTCAAGATCGAAACCATCCGCTATTACGAACGCGAGCACTTGCTGCCGCTGCCACAGCGCACCGATGGCAACTACCGCCTCTATTCGCCGCGCCATGCGGAGAAGTTACGCTTCATCCGCTATTGCCGCAGCCTTGACATGAGCCTGGAGGAGGTCCGCATCCTGATCGGGGCGCTCGACACACCCTCAGGAAGCTGTCAGACGGTGAATGCCCTGCTGGACGAGAAGATCGCCGAGGTCGATGCCCGCGTGAATGAGTTGCACAAACTTCAGGATCAACTGCGGGAGCTCAGAGGGCTCTGCCAGCAGCCGGATCAAGGGGAGATCTGCGGAATTCTCGCCGAGCTGAATCGGTGCACCGAAAGCAGAAAGCCAGTCGCCTGAAGACCCGCAGTGGTTGATCAGAAGACTGGCAGAACTCAAAAGCCTGGCGATGTCAGTTCATGACGGGCTTGGACTACCTGCAGCAGCAACATCCCCCCGTGGAAGGTGTGCCACCTCCCGGTTGTTGTGCGACAACCGGGAGAGCTGTATTGGAATCTCGATTCCGCTCGGTACTGGTGGGAATGGAGGATTCATTCGCCTGGGCAGGAGCGGCCATGGAGCCAACGGCAATCCCAGCCAAAAGCAATAAAACCAACGGAGTGAGCTTCATCACACAGTCATTGAAGGAAAAACCACCATACAGTCTCCACTCTAGAGGAGAGTCAAGGCTGCTTAGCCAGGAAGGGTGAGGAGATTGGGTCTGCGGAGCAGCCGCAGACCATTGGCGATCACGATCAAGCTGGTGCCCATGTCCGCAAAGACCGCCATCCACATCGTGGCGTTACCGGCCACGGTGAGCACCAGAAAAATGGCCTTGATTCCCAACGCCAGCGCGATGTTCTGGCGCAGGATTCGAAAGGTGCGGCGCGAAAGGGCGATCGTTTCCGGTACGCGCATCAGATCGTCGTTCATGATCACCACGTCGGCCGCTTCGACGGCGATGTGGGTGCCGGCTGCCCCCATCGCGAAACCGATGTCCGCCTGGGCCAGAGCCGGGGCATCGTTGATGCCATCGCCGGCCATGGCCGCGAATCCATAGCGGGCCTGCAGATCGGCCACCGCCTCGAGCTTATCCTGGGGCAGCAGGTTGCTTTTCACCTCCTCGATGCCGGCCAGGGCCGCGATCGCACCGGCGGTGGCTGCGTTGTCGCCCGTGAGCATCACCGGGGTGACGCCGAGGGCCCGCAGGGCCACCATGGCGGCCTCGGAGCTGGGCCGAACGGTGTCGGCGACGGCAATCAGGGCGAGCACGCCGCTGTCATCCGCCAGCAGGCTGAGCGAGCAACCCTGGCGCTCATGGACCTGCATCGATGCTTCCAGGTCGCTGGAGCAGAGCCCCAGCTCCTCGATCCAGCGGTGGTTGGCCAGCATCAGCGGCCGCCCCGCGATCACGCCCAGCACCCCCCTTCCGGGGAGGGCCTCGAAGGACTCCACGGCCAGCCGCTCACCATCGAGGCCTGCGGCGATGGCCCGTGACACCGGATGGTCGGAGCGCTCCGCCAGGCTGCTGGCCCACTGTTTGAGAACGCCAGCGTCTGCCCCTTCTTGCTGAGGGGAGAAGGCCACCAGCTGGGGCTGGCCCAGGGTGATTGTGCCGGTCTTGTCGAGGGCCAGCACCTTGATCTTGCGGGCCTCCTCGATGTAAAGCCCGCCCTTGATGATGATGCCGCGGCGGGCGGCGGTGGCCAGGCCGCTCACCACCGTGACTGGTGTGGCGATCACCAGAGCGCAGGGGCAAGCGATCACCAGCAGCACCAGGGCCTTGTAGATCGCCTGTAGGGGGGTGAACCCCAGCAAGGGTGGCGCCAGCAGGGCCACGGCCAGGGCCACCACGAACACCGCCGGGGTGTAGCGGGCTGCAAAGCGATCCACGAAGCGTTGGATCGGAGCACGGGAGGCCTGGGCTTCCTCCACGGCCTGGATGATGCGCGCCAGGGTGCTCAGCGAGGCAGGTGCCGTGACCTGGATTTCCAGGGCGCCGCCCTGGTTGATGGTGCCCGCAAACACCTCATCACCTGGGCCTTTGTCGACCGGCAGGCTTTCGCCGGTAATCGGCGCCTGATCGATCGCACTTACGCCAGAAAGCACCGTGCCATCAAGCGGCAGTCGTTCCCCCGGGCGGACCCTCGCCACATCACCGATGGCCACAGCACTGGCGGTCACGCGCTGCCAGCGGCCATCGCTCTGGCGGATCTCCGCCTCATCGGGAGCCAGAGCCATCAGGCTGGTGATCGCCTGGCGGGCCCGCTCCACCGCCCGCACCTCGATCGCCTCGGCCACGGCATAGAGCGCCATCACCATGGCGGCTTCCGGGAAGCGGCCGATCAGGAAGGCGCCCGTGACCGCCACGCTCATCAATGCATTGATGTTGAGCCGGCCCTGGCGCAGGGCCGCAAGGCCCTTGCGAAATACGGAGAAGCCCGCCAGGGCGATCGCGGCGATGGCGATCCCGATCTCCACCAGTTCATAGCCCGGGTAGGCGGGAACGACCAGATGCAGGAGCTCCGCCGTAAGCGCCAGTGCCAGGGAACCCCCCAGGCGGAGCCGTTCGAGGCGCCGTTCGGTACGGATCTGATCGGCTGTCTGTCGGTGATCGGCGCTGATCGGCTCCGGGCTGAATCCCAAACGGCGGATCGCGGCAAGGGCGGAGTTGAGCGCTGCTGCTTCGGCATCGATCGCCAGAACGCGATCGGCCAGCACGAACCTCAGGCTGCGGATGCCGTCGAGACCTGAGAGGGCATGGCGGATCTCGGTTTCCTCGGTGGCGCAATCCATTGCGCTGATCCGAAACAGCGCTTCTCTGGCGCTTGCCAGCTCCGGCTGCGGCTCCATGGTGGCTCCAGCGTTCTGCCCGCTGGTTCCGCTGTTGCAGCAAGGTTCCGCCATGGCCCTGTCCTCCAGGCCCCATCTAACAGCCTGTAGTCACTTCAGGGTCAAGGATCTGGCGGCACCGTATAGCCACAGGTTGCTCGTCAACGCAGCTTGGGACACTCCTGATTCTGCATCTGCTGCATCAGCCCATCGGCTTGCCGGGCCAGCTTGGCTCCAGCCGCCACGTAGAACCTGAACTGCTGGCGGTTGACGTAGAGAACCTGCTGGTTGCGCAGCAGCTGTACTTCCGACTTGTGGCGGCAGTCGAGCAGGGCCTGGTAGTCGATGGTGCGCACTTTGCGGTCGTTGGCATTGGCCCCATCGGCCTGCTGGCTGAGGACCGAGCAGATTCGTTCGCGGATGGTTCGAACCAGGGCGATTTCGGCCTTCATGGCCTGCTCGGCCAGGGCATCGCGTTGCTCCAACAGGTTCCGGCACGCCTCCATATCCGCGGCCAGCGCCGGAGCGGCCAGCCAGCAGCAGGACAGCAACAGGGTCAGGACGTGGCGCATTCACGGATCAATTCGAGTCCTGTGTCTTTGGCGGCTATGGGCGTGAGCATCTTGAGCTGAGTCAGACCATCCACTAGTCGATCTGCAGTACCCCCATCAGCCCCAGATCCTCGTGGTCGAGGTTGTGGCAGTGGTAGACGGTGCGCCCCGTGAAATCTTTGAACGTGACGCGGATCCGCACCTCCTCGCCAGCCTTCACCTGCAAGGTGTCCTTCCAGCGGCGCTGGGCTTCGGGGCGGCCGGCGCGGCTGATCACCTGGAAGGGATTGACGTGCAAGTGGAAGGGGTGATCCATCACATCGTCATTGACGATCAGCCAGTCTTCCGTGCTACTCAGCGACACCCGGGTGTCGATGCGATCTGGATCGAAGGGCTGGCCATTGATCACGAAGCCCATGCCACCCCCGCCCATCCCCCCGCCGCCCATGCCGTGTTGCATGCCGCCCATTCCCATCCCCATGGCATGGGCCAGGGAGAAGCGGCGCGTGCGCTCCGGCTGCGGCAGGGCCGCCACGGGAATCAGGGTTTTTGGGAGTGGCAGCGGCGCCACTGATCCGGCGTAGTTGAGGGTGGCCAGGGTTTGAGGAGCGTCCGCCACCTGGCCCATCCCCATGTGGCCACTGCGCTGGTAGGGCAGGTTGAGCAGCCGGTAGCTGCCTGGAGTCTGGTTGCCCTGCACCAGCACATCGGCCCGCTCGCCAGGGGCCAGCAGCAGTTCGTCGAGGGCCTCAGGGGTCGCGATGGCGCCGCCATCGGTGGCGATCAGCACCATCCGGTGCCCTTCCAGGGCGAGGCGGTAGATGCGGGCATTGGAAGCATTGAGCAAACGGAGCCGCAGCAGACCGCCGCTGGGGATCGCCAGGCCGGGATTGAGCTCCCCGTTCACCGTCAGCAGTGGACCTTCCCGGCCGAGCATGCGCTCCATCCCCATCCCCATGCCGGCCTCAGCCGTACCGTCGGCGCTGGCGAAGTCCTTGAGCACCAGCACGCTTTCGCTGGCGGCCGCCACCTCTGGAATCCGATCCAGATTGCCGCGCACCACCAGGGCGCCCCCGAGACCACCGAACACCTGATCGGCCGAGTGACCGTGGTGATGGGGGTGCACGTAGAAGAGGCCGGCCGGGTGGTCTTTGGCGAGCGTGAACTCATAGGAAAAGGAGCCACCGGGCGGCACGGTCAGGAAGACGTTGTCGCCTGATCCGGTAGGCGGGATGTGCAGTCCGTGGAAATGCAGGTTGGTGGGTTCCTGGAGGTCGTTGCGCAGCAGGAGCCGCACCTGATCGCCGGCATTCACCTCCAGCAGCGGGCCGGGCGAGCGGCCGTTGTAGGTGAGCAACGTGGCGGGGCCACCGGGAAGCCTCCCCGGCGTGGCGCTGGCCACCAGCTCCAGATCGGCCACGCCGCCAACGGAGCCCAGCCGCGTCGCACCGGCGGGCTGCGCACGGGCGGCGGAGTGCTGCACCCGATCCCAGAGAAGTGGGCCGACCACGGCCGTGCCGAGGCCGGCGAGCCCAAGTCCGAGCACCTGGCGTCGCCGAAGGGGAGTGGTCATGGTTGGGTCCTCATTTGCCGTGCTGGGAGAAACTGCTGATGGCTCCGGTCCGCGTGAAGGCCATCACCGTGAACGCCTCCTTGCCGTAGGCCGATTCCATGCCTGGGGAGCCCAGGGGCATCCCCGGAAGGGCGAGGCCCGCCACAGGTGGGCGTTTCTGCAGCAGCCGTTTCACATCGGCGGCAGGGACGTGACCCTCAAGGGCAAATCCAGCCACTTCGGCGGTGTGGCACGAGGCCAGGCGGGCGGGGACCCCCAGGCGTCGCTTGACGACGCCGACATCGGCCACCACGACATCGCGCACTGCGAAGCCATTGGCGCGCATGTGCTGCACCCAGCCCTTGCAGCACCCGCAGCTCGCGGATCGGTAGGAGGTGACCGGCATCAGGGCTGGAGCACTGGCGCGTGCCGGGAGCGACCCGCCCGCTGAGACAACGGCAGCAACAGCGCCGACCCCCAGCAGCAGCCCAAAGAACCGCGAATGACCGCGGAAAGATGTCGAGTCCATGGTCTGCGATGCGGGAATGTCTCAACCGTAGTGCCTCCACTCAGGTGGAGAGTCAAGCCCGTGATGACCGGCATCGACCGGCGCAGATTTGCTGCGCCCTTGGCCCTTGACTCTCCTGTCAAGGGGAGACCATACCGTTGGGAGGTCTCACCTTGCCGCCATGTACCCATTCCGCTTCACCGCCACCCTGATCGGTCTGGCCTCTGCCCTCTCCGTTGCGGCTCCTGCCCTGGCCCAGATGCCCGGTGGCATGAATCACGAAGGGCACCAGGGCATGCCAGGGATGATGAACATGCCTGGGATGTCTGCTCCGGCCGGATCCGCCCCGGCCCATGCCGGCCACGCCCACGACGTGGGCCCGGCCGGTGCCACCTACGACCTGCGCTTCATTGACGGGATGGTGCAGCACCACACCGGCGCGCTGCGAATGAGCGAATTTGTGTTCGGCATCGGTTCCCCTGGTGTCGGTGCTCTGGGCAATACGATCTGGCGCGATCAGGCCAACGAAATCCGGGCGATGGGCCTGTGGCGCAAGGCCTGGTACCCCCAGGCACCCGTCTACCCGGTGGCACTGGCGAGCGGCGGTGATCCGAACAGCCTCTCCGGCCTCACGCGCATGAGCCAGGCCCAGATCGATGGCATGCGGATGATGGGCGAGCTCCCCACCAAGGAGAACAGGGTGGTGTGGTTCCTCGAGGGCATGCTTGAGCACCACGCCGGGGCACTGATGATGGCCCACGACGCCCTGGCCAAGAGCACAAACACCACAATCCGGCGCTTTGCTCGCGGCGTGATCGTGGCCCAGCGCGCCGAGATCATCGAACTGCGCAGGATGCTGGCGGTGGAGGGATTGCGCAAGCCGGAGTACTTCAAGTACGACGCGCTGTTCCGTCTTTGAGCGAAAACCTGTTTAAACCACCTTTAGCAAGCCCCATGGATCAGGAGCAGGAAGGATGAACGCTTCGACGAGCTGCAAGGAACACGACCATCACCACATGCCCCCCGGTAGCCACGGCCCGCCGCCCACCGGCGGCGGCAAAGGCATGGCCAAGGATCCGATCTGCGGCATGGTGGTTCCCAGGGCCACAGCCCTCAGCACCCAGCGCGGCGGCCGCGACTACTACTTCTGCAGCCAGAGTTGCCTGCAGACCTTCCAGAATCCCGACCGCGAATTGCGCGTGATGCGCCGTCGCGTGGGCTTCGTGATCGGCGGGGTGCTGGCGCTGGCGCTGTTCCGGGCCGGGGCCTTCATCGCACTGGCCGCTGGGGTGAGTCTGGTGTCCTGGGCTCCTGTGTCCTTCCTGCCCTGGATGAGCTGGGGGAAGTGGCTGTTCTTGCTCGCCACCCCGGTGCAGTTCATCGGTGGCTGGTCGTTCTATACCGGCGCCTGGGCTGCTCTCAAACGCCGCGCCCTCAACATGGACGTGCTGATCGCCCTTGGCACCTCCGTCGCCTACTTCTACAGCGTGGTGGTGGTCTTTGCGCCCACCTGGCTGCCGGTTGGCGTCAGTGAACGGGATGTCTATTTCGAAGTCTCGGCGGTGGTGATCGCCTTCGTGCTGATGGGCAAATACATGGAGGAGATCATCAAGAAACGCTCCTCAGCCGCCGTGCGCAAGTTGCTCGATCTTCAGCCCGCCACGGCCACGGTGATCCGCGAAGGGGTGGAGATGACCGTGCCCGCCGATGCCATCGACACAGGCGAAACTGTTCTGGTGCGCCCGGGCGAGAAGATCCCCGCCGATGGGGTGGTGCTGAATGGCAGCTCCTCAGTGGACGAATCCTTGCTCACCGGTGAATCCTTGCCGGTGGCCAAACAGGCTGGTGCCGAACTCATCGGCGGCACCGTGAATGGAATGGGCCTGTTGCGCTTCCAGGCCAGCCGGGTGGGATCCGACACCGCCCTGGCCCAGATCGTGCGCATCGTGGAGGAGGCCCAGGCCAGCACCGCCAGCGTGCAACGCCTGGCCGATCAGGTCACCGGCTGGTTTGTTCCAGCCGTGGTGTTGATCGCCTTCGCGGCGTTTGCCTTCTGGACCCTGGCGGGCCAGTTCAGCAGTGGTCTGCTGGCCTTCATTGCCGTGCTGGTGATCTCCTGCCCCTGTGCCCTGGGCATCGCCACCCCCGCGGCGCTGATGGTGGGGGTGGGCAAGGGCGCCGAGCAGGGCATCCTGATCCGCAGCGGCGAGGTGCTGGAGCGGGCCGAGAAGCTCACCACGGTGGTCTTCGACAAGACCGGCACGCTCACCTTGGGCAAGCCGGTGCTCACCGATCTGGAGCCCCTGGCAAGCCATTCGGAGCAGGAAGTGCTTCAGCTCGCAGGTTCCCTGGAGCATGGCTCAGAACATCCCCTGGCGGCGGCGATTGCCGAGGCCGTTGCAGAGCGCCATCTGGAGCTGTTGCCGCTGGAGCAGTTTGCGGCCCAGGTGGGTGAGGGCATCACCGCCAAAGAGGGCGGGGACGTCGTCTGGTTCGGCAACCGTTCCCTGGCGAGCCGCTTCCTGCCCCGGCTTCCCGAACCTGTGGAGGGCCAGCTCGCTGGGCTCGAGGCCCAGGGGAAAACGGCCATGGTGCTGGGGCGCCCCGATCAGATCCTTGGAGTGATCGCCGTGGCCGATACTGTCAGGCCCGAGGCCGAGCAGGCCGTGGCCCTGCTGCGGCGCCGTGGGGTGCGGGTGATCATGCTCAGCGGCGACAACCGCACCACCGCAGAGGCGATTGCCGCCCAGGTGGGGATCACCGAGGTGATCGCCGAGGTCCGGCCAGCTGACAAGGCTGGAACGATCAAGTCCCTGCAGTTGGCGGGGCAGAACGTGGCCATGGTGGGTGATGGCGTCAATGACGCCCCGGCCCTGGCCACCGCCAACATCGGCATCGCCATCGGCTCCGGTTCGGATGTGGCCAAGGAGGCCGGTGACATCATCCTGATGGGCAACGACGTGCGGCTGGTCGTGACCGCCATCGGCCTGTCGCGGGCCACCATGCGCAAGATCCGCCAGAACCTCTTCTGGGCCTTCATCTACAACGGGATCGGCATCCCGATTGCTGCGCTCGGATTGCTGAACCCGATGATCGCCGGTGCGGCCATGGCCATGAGTTCGCTGTCGGTGATCGTCAACTCGTCGCTGTTGCGGCGGTACCGAGCGGCTTGATCAGGCCGTAGCTCCTGCCTCCTCCCGCTGCTTACCCGTGGCGATGGCGGTGGTGGGCATCGCTCACGTGGGGATGGTCATGGTCGATCGGTTCATGCAGATGGTCGTGGGCATGCCAGTAGGGCCCCCGGGACCCCGGCGGCGGTAGATCCACCAACCGGTGGTCGTGGGCGTGATGGGGATCGCCGCCGGCCGGGTCGTGCTGATGCCGGTGCACATGCCGCAGGGCCGCGTGGCGGTGCCGGTGGGTGTGGTTCTCCTTGAGCAGCGCGCCCACTCCAACCATGATCAACAGTGCAGCGAGCGCCTGGTGGATGGTGAAGGCTTCGCGCAACACCAGCACCGAGAACACCACCCCCACGAACGGTGCGGTGGCGAACACCACCGCCTCGCGGGCCGCACCCAGCTCCCGGAGGGCCAGCAGATCGAGCCAGATCGAGAGCCCGTAGCCCACGGCCCCTATCGCCAGGGCGGCCAGCAGCCCGGGCCCGGCGGGGAACCGCTGGCCGAGGCCCATGGCCAGCAGCAACATCGGCACCGAGGCTCCGAAGGCCTTGAGCAGGGAGATCTGGAGCGGATTGCGCAGGCTCAGCCGCTGGCTGAGGTTGTTGTCGATGCCCCAGGCCAGGCAGGCCGACCCGATCAACAGTCCCCCCTGGACCGTCGTCCCGCCCAGCGATCCCTCCGAAAGAAACACGGCACCTGCCACGATCAGGGCCGCGGCGATCAAACCGTTGCGGCTGAGGTGCTCCCGGCCGATCAGCACCGCGATCAGCATCGTGAACACCGCCTCCAGATTCAGCAGCAGCGAGGCCGACCCGGCGGACAGCAAGGTGAGCCCCTGCACCAGGCACAGGGGCCCGACGATGCCCCCCAGCACCGTGAGCCCCATCAGGGGGGCCAGATCGCGTCGCTGAACCGGCGACTCTGCCTGCTGGCGGCCCCCGGCGGCCCGCACCACCAGCAGAGCCAGGGCGGCTCCGGCGTAGAGCAGGGCCGCGATCATCAACGGCGAGGCTTCGCAGCTGATCACGCTGATCAACGGCGCACTGAGCCCGAAGAACACAGCGGCCAGCAGGCCGGCGACCAGCCCCCGCCGCTGGGGGTTCGCCATGGCACTCGAGGCGGGACCTCGGATCATGGGATCAAGCCTCGCGCACAGCTGGCTTTTGGCGGGGAAGCAACCAGCCACCGAAGCGGGCGTAAAGAGCAGGGAGCACCAGCAAGGTGAGGATGGTGGAGGTGATCAAGCCACCGAGCACCACAATCGCCAGCGGTTGCAGGATCTCGTTGCCCGCCCCGAAGGCCAGGGCTAGGGGCAGCGTGCCCAGAGCCGAGGTCAGGGCCGTCATCAGGATCGCGTTGAGGCGCTGAAGGCTGCCGGCGCGGATCACCTCCTTGAGCTCCATTCCTTCCGCGTGGCGGCGGTTGTAGTTGTCCACCAGCAGCAGGCCATTGCGGACCGCCACCCCGAACAGGGTGATGAACCCAATCAGGGAGGCCACCGAGAGCACACCGCCGGTGAGCAGGATGGCCACCAGGCCACCGACCAGGGCCAGGGGCAGGTTGAGGAGGATGGCGATCGTGGCCGGTAGTGATTTCACAGACACGAACATCAACACGGCGATCACCATCATGGCCAACAGGCTGTAGATCACCAGGTTGGCGGTGGCTCGCTCCTCCGATTCGAACTGACCGCCGTAGCGGATCAGATAGCCGCTGGGCAATTTGATCTTGCTGTCGATGGTCTTCTGGATGTCGCCGACGACCGTTCCCAGCGCCCGGCCGCTGACGTTGGTGGACACGACGATCAAGCGGGAAACATTCTCCCGATTCACCACATTGGCGCCCAGGCCGTAGTCGATGGTGGCCAGGCTTCCCAGCGGCAGCAAGGTGCCGGCGGGGGTGGCGATCGGTATGGCCCGTAGGGCATCGAGGCTGTTACGGGAGTCCTCGGGCAGCATCACCACCACATCGGTGCGATCGGTGCCGTTGCTCACCACCTGTCCCACCGTCTTGCCGTTCAGGGCGATCTCCACCGCATCGGCGAGTTGCTGCATCGTGAGCCCATTGGCGGTGGCGGCCTGACGATCGAAGGCGATCTGCACCTGCTGGATCGGCAACTGGGGTTCGAGTTGCAGATCCACCACCCCCTGGATCGGCTCAATCGCATCCCGCACCTGCTCGCCGATCCTGCGCAGCTCCGCCAGATCTGGCCCGTAGATCTTGATGGCGATGGCACTGCGCACACCCGAGAGCACCTCATCCATGCGGTGGGAGATGAAGCCACCGATGTTCGGGGCCACCCCGGGCAGCTTCAGGAAGGCCTCTCGTAGCTGGGCGATGGCAACAGGGCGATCCTTCATCGCCTGATCACTCAACTCCACATCCACATGGGCCAGGTTGACGCCTGCTCCATCGGCATCTCCAGGGGCCCGCCCGGCGCGGATCTGCACCCACTCGAACAGGGGGCTGGCCATCAGGGTTTTGGAGAGGGCCAGGCCGGCGCGGTTGGTCATCTCCAGCGACACGCCGGGGTAGAGCACCATCGAGTTCACCAGGGATTTCTCGCGGAACTCCGGCAGAAACACCCGCCCGAGGCTGGGCAGGATGGCGCAGGCCACCACCACGAGCGCCAACGCTGCGGCCAGCACCCGTTTGGGGGAGATCAGCGCCATCTCCAGCAGGGGCCGGTAGGTCCGCTCCGCCCAGGTGGCAATCCAGGTGTTCTCGGCGGGGAGACGCGTGTTGGCCAGCAGGATCGCGCAGAGCGCTGGCGTGAGCGTGAGCGCCACCAGGCTGGAGGCCGCGATCGAGAACAGGTAGGCAAGGCCCATCGGCGCGAAGATCCGCCCTTCCACCCCCGTGAGGCTGAAGATCGGCGCGAAGACCACCACGATGATCAGGGAGGAGAGGAGCACCGGTTGGCGCACCTCCACCGACGCTTCGAACACCACCTGCAGCGGATTCCTGGGATGGGCGACCACCTGGTTCTGGCGCAGCCCCGTGTGGACGTTCTCCATGTCGACGATGGCGTCGTCGACCACCGAGCCGATGGCGACCACCAGACCACCGAGGGTCATGGTGTTGATCTCCAGCCCAAAGGCGCTCATCAGCATCAGGCCGATCACCAGCGACAGAGGGATGGCACTGAGGGTGATCACGGCGGTGCGCCAGTTCATCAGAAACAGCACCATCACCACCGAGACGATCACGATCCCTTCGATCAAGGAAGCGCTGACGTTCTTGATCGCTGTGTCAATGAAATTGGCCTGCCGGAAGGTGCGCTTCACCTGGATGTCGCTCGGCAGGCTCTTGCTGAGGGCGGCGATCCGCTCCTCCACCTCACGGGTGACTCTGGGGGTGTCGATGTCGGGCTGTTTGTTGATCATCAGCACCACCGCGGGCTTGCCGTTGAAGCTGCCATCGCCGCGCTTGAGGGCGCTGGCCAGCCGCACCTCGGCGACATCACCGAGCCGGAGCGATTGCCCTTTGCTGCCTGTCACCACAGAATCGGCAAGATCCTCGCTGCTGCTCGCCTGGCCGCTGGCGCGGATCAGCTTCTCCTGCCCGCCGGCGATCAGAAAGCCGCCGGGGGCGTTGGCACTGGCGGCAGCGGCCGCCTCGGCCACGGCCTGCAGCGACACATTGCGAGCCTGAAGTTGCTGGGGGTCGATCTGGATCTGCTGCTGGGCCTCCTCACCGCCGTAGAGGGTCACTTGGGAGACACCGGGCACCGCCAGAATCTGGTTGTTGAAGGTGGTGGCGACGATCCGGCGCAGCTCCATCGCTGAGGTTGGTCCGCCGCCCTTCAGCGTGAAGGCGTACTGCAGGATTGTGCCCAGCGGCGACACGAGCGGCGAGATCGCTGGGGCGCTGGCATTGGCAGGCAGCTCAGCCTCAATCTGCTGCAGTCGTTCCGCCACCGATTGACGGGCCCGGTTGATGTCGGCGTTCTGATTAAAGACCACCTGCACCATCGAGAGCCCCACTTTGGAGGAGGAGCGCACGGTTTCCACTCCCGGCAGCCCGTTGACGGCTGACTCGATCGGCACGGTGATGCGTTGTTCCACCTCTTCTGGTGCCAGGCCATCAGCGGTGGTCTGCACATCCACCTGGGGAGGGGCGAACTGGGGAAAGACATCCAGGGGCATCCGGCTGATGATCGACAGACCCCAGAGGGTGATCAGGATGGCGGCAACAACAACCAGCCAGCGCTTGGCGATGGACGTGCGCAACGTCTGATTGAGAAGGCGTTCGAACATGGGATCGGGAGGTGGTGATGCAAAGGGCGAAGGGGTCGGAGGTCAGTTCTTCTTGCCCATGCGTGAGGCCACGAGCACCCCGCCCACCACAAGCACCGCAGCGCCGGCACCGATCACAAGGGGGTTGAGGCCGCCTGCTTCACCTGCAGCGGCGGCCACTGGGGTTGCCGGTTCCGGTGTGGATCCTTCTCCGCTGGGTGCGGCGGCGCTCTGGCTCTTCTTCGATTCGGCGTAGAGCGAGAGGGCCCCCTGGGTCACCACGTTGTCCCCGGGCGAGATGCTGCCGTCGGTGATTTCGATCTGATCGCCCTGGCTGGCCCCGGTCTGGAGGAAGACCGGGTCGTACGTGGCGCCGCTCTTCACGAACGCCAGGGGCTTGCCGTCCGCATCCACCACCGCCGCCACCGGAATGGTGACCACACCACCGGCTTCAGCGGCGGGGGCGGTGGTGATGCCCAGCAGGGAATCGATCTCCGCGCTGGCCTTCACCTGGCGCACATTCCCTTTCTGCTGAAACTCATCGCCATGGCCCACGTGGGCCATGGCGGGGCTGAGGCCACCGAGGGCCAGGGTTCCGAGGCTGAGGCTGGTGGCCAAAAGAAAGGCGCGCATGCTGCTGGTGCCGCAAGGGCAGGACAAGGACCCGCAGAGGATGCCGCAAGGGGGATGAAAAACAGGTGAAACCGGCTGCGCTACCTAGGATCAGCCGCAATCTCTGACTTCTGTTCCAGGCCCATGCCCCTGCGCATCCTGCTGGTGGAGGACGAAGCCGAGCTGGCCGGGGCGATTCAGGCGGTGCTCAGGGCCGAGCAGCATGTCGTCGATCACGTGGCGGAAGGCCTGGGGGCCTGGAGCCTGCTGCGCAGCGAGCTGACCACCTACAACCTGCTGATCGTTGATTGGATGTTGCCGGGTGTTTCAGGCCCGGAACTCTGCCAGCGGGTGCGCGGGGCTGGCCTCACCCTGCCGGTGCTGATGCTTACGGCGCTGGCCGACACCAGCCACCGGGTGCAGGGCCTTGATGCCGGCGCCGACGACTACCTGAGCAAGCCCTTCGCGATGGAGGAACTGCTGGCAAGGATCCGGGCGCTGCAGCGCCGCCAGCCCAACTATCGCGAGCCACTGCTCAATTCCGGGCCCTATGTGCTGGATCCGGCCGAGGGCTGCCTCACCGTTCAGCGGGGAAAGGAAACCACCAGGATCACCCTCTCCACCAAGGAACTGCAGCTGATGGCCTATTTCATGGAGCATCCGCGGGAGATCATCCCGGGTTCGCGGCTGCGCTCCCAGCTCTGGTCGTTGGATGAGGATCCGATCAGCAATGTGGTCGCGGCCCAGGTGCGTCTGTTGCGGCGCAAGATCGCCAGTTACGGGCTGGCCTGTCCGATTGCCACGGTCCCCTCGAAGGGTTACCGCTTTGATCCTGAGCCGGAGGAAGAGCAATAGAACGGCTCACCGTGGCCAGGCCTGGACCCATGTCCCGCAGCCGCCTGCAACTGGCGGCTGTCTACCTCGCGGTGATCGGGGTGATTCTCTATGGCGCAGGCCTTGGCATGTTTGGCCTGTTGATGCGCTCCAACTGGTCGGCCCTTGAGCGCGAGGTGGAAACCGTGGCCGGCACCTTGCATGACAGCCTCAAGCCGTTGCTGCCCGCGGAAGCCAGGCCCTCGCCCCAGCTGGCCGCGGTGCTGCCTGGCCTTTGTCTGGTCGGATCCCCCTGTCAGCCGGCCCCCTCACTGATCCCGCGCCATGCTGTGAGCATCACGGACTCGGAGCGGTTCTACCTGCGCCTGCTGGATCCCCGTGGTGCGCTGATCGCCCACTCCCCGGGGTCGCCAAGGGTCAAGGCTGAACGCCCCGGCCCCACCTGGATGGTGGTGGCAGGGCTGGGAGGTGATCGCTTTCTGCAGTATTCGATCCACCTGCACCATTCCCACACGCCAGCGCACCCTGGCGCGAATGCGCAGGAGCTGGATTGGGGGTATCTGCAAATCGGACGCAGCTTGAGCGGGCTCGACGCAGAGCGGCAACGGCTCTGGTGGGCCACCCAGACGATTGTTGTGCTCGCCCTGCTGGTGGCGGGCCTGGCCAGCTGGTGGCTGTCGGGTCTGGCGATGCGGCCTCTGCTGGCGGCGTACCGGCAGCAGGAGCAGTTCACCGCCGATGCAGCCCACGAACTGCGTGCACCTCTGGCCAACCTGCTGGCTGTGGTGGAGGCCCACAAGACGCAACTGTCAGCTGACCCCCTCGCCGGGGAGCACGCGCTGGCGGTGGTCTACGGGCAGGGTCAGCGGCTGAGCCGCTTGATCAGTGACCTGCTGCTGCTGGCCCGACTGGATGGTCCCGAGGCCGGAGCAGGCCTGCAGTCCTGCTCCTTGACACAGATCGCGCGCGATCTGCTGGAGGAGACCAGCGAGGGGGCGTCGATTGCCGAGGTGCAGCTCCGCCTGCAGGGTGGTGATGACGATCTCAACGTGTTGGGCGTGGAATCAGAGCTCTATCGGCTCGTGTCCAACATGCTCTTGAACGCGATTCAGTACACACCGTCAGGAGGGGAGGTGGTGCTGAGCCTGAAGCGCGAGGGAAGTCATGGGCTGCTGGAGGTGCAGGACAGCGGCATCGGCATCACTCCGGCCGATCAACAACGCATCTTCGATCGCTTCTTCCGCAGTGATCCCGGTCGTTCCCGCCGACAGGGCGGCACCGGCCTTGGCCTCTCGATCGTGGCGGCGATCGTGCGTCGCCACCGGGGGGCGATCACGGTGCGCTCGGATGGGCACTCCGGCAGCTGTTTCACGGTGACCCTGCCTCTGGCCGCGAACTCCCCCGGGTTGCCTGTCCCCCGCTGATCGCCCGCCTGCTCAGAACGGTGGGCTGGCGGGCGTCCCCCTGCGGCGACCCAGCAGCAGTCCCAGGCCGGAGCCGATGACGAACAGGGTGAGCAGCGCCAGGATCGAGGAGTACCAGGGCTGCAGATTGAGAAGGCCGAAGTTGCCCGTGTGCAGCTTCATCAGCCAGAAGGCCTCGATCCCCTGGGCCGAGAGGGCGCCGTAGAGCGAGCCGGAGAGCGCAGTTAGCAGCAGTGGCAGGGCGGCCAGGGGCACGAGGCTGCGGTGCACCCGACGTAGCAGGGGAAGGCGGCTCACTCGTTCTGAAGCGCCTTGTGCAGTTGCTGTTCATTGGCACAGGGCATCCACAAGGAGCCCATCGCAAAAGTTCCTTTGCACTTGAGCTCAGCAGCGCGCTGCTCCGCCTCCTGCTTTGTTTTGAACATGCCCTTCATGTGCGCGGCGGCGGGCGGAGTGATGAAGAGCGGGGAGAAGGTCGTCGCTGCAAGGGCAGCCAGCAGAGGCCACCGGCTTCCTTTCAAGAGGGGGATGGCGTGGTGCTGATTCATCGAGTGGTAACCGCGTGGGTAAAGGAAACAGAGCAGAAATGTGGAGTCACTTCTCCTTGGAAACGGCCTTTTGATAGACATCAAAGTTCTGACACGGCATCCAGTCCTTGCCCATCGCAAAGACACCGCTGCACTTCAGCTCCTTCGCACGCACTTCCGCAGCGGCCTTGCTCGGGAACATGTCGTAGGCCTGGGCGCGGGCGGCGCCAGGGGACAGGCAGCCAGCGGCCAGCAGGACAAAAGCCAGGGCGATACGGTTCACGGAATGCCAGCGAAAAAGTCAGAGATCCATTTTAGAGTCTCCCCACGAATGGAGAGTCAAGCCCATGGTGGCCATCGGCGTCACGACTGGCATGAAAATCGGTGCCCTCGCTGGCCGCAGTGGCCTGCCGGTCAAGACCCTGCGCTACTACGAAGAGTTGGGGCTGCTCCCGGCGATCGGCCGCAGCGAAGGCGGCTTCCGCCTGTTCGCTGAAGAGAGCCTGCGGCGCCTGGAGTTCATCCGTCGGCTCAAGACCCTGGGGCTCAGCCTGGAGGAAATCCAGGGCTGCCTGGCGGTGCACGACGCCGGTGAGCTGCCCTGCGGCGACATCGAGATCCAGCTGGGGCGTCAGATCGAGCGGATCGATGGCCAGATCAAGGAGCTCAGGCAACTCAGGAAGGAACTGCAGGACTTGCTGGCTGGCTGGCAGAGCGATCCCGCCAAGGACGGCGATCTGATCTGCCCCAATCTTCAGGTGTGACAGCTGGCATGTGAAGCAATGACCCGCAGCTTCGTCCAGTTTGCTTCTGCGTCCCCATGTTGATGACAGGCAGAACCCAGGGAGCAGAACTGATGAACCATCACCGTTTCGCGACGACAGCAGGATTGGGAGTGCTTGTCCTGTCCCTGGCAGCTCCAGCACTGTCACAGCCACCCGCCTCAGCGATCCCACCAGTAGGCGGGATGGGATCGGGGATGATGGGTGGGGGGCTGATGGGCTCCCAGTCGATGGATCAGCACTTCATCGTGATGATGATCCCTCACCACCACGGGGCGATCGCCATGGCCGATCTTGCCCTCACCCGAGCTAAGCGGCCCGAGATCAAAGAGCTGGCCAGGAACATCAAGGCCAGCCAGACCAGTGAGAACGCTCAGATGCGCACCTGGTACCGGCAGTGGTACGGCGGCGACGTTCCCGCCATGACGCGTGGTGGAGCCATGGGCATCGGGGGAATGGGTGGTGGCATGGGCCCTGGTATGGGCATGGGCTGCTGCAGCGGAATGGAAATGATGGGCACGAGCCTGGCCGCCCTCAAGAACGCCGCCGACTTCGATCGGGCCTTCATTGAGCAGATGATTCCCCACCACCGCATGGGCGTGATGATGGCCTCGATGGCCCAGAACAGCAGCCAGCATCCGCAGCTGAAGGCGATGCAGCAGGCGATGGGCAAGGAGCAGAGCAGGGAGATCGAGCAGATGACTCAGTGGTATCGCAACTGGTACGGAACGACCTGACTCTTATCAAGGGCGGCTCAGACGGACTCCGCATCTTCCAACCCAACACCAGCCATGGATCCGTTCTTCATAACCGACACACTGAAAACCTTCGAGGAGACCAGTGCCGCCCTCCAGGAGGCAGTGGTGGACCACGGCTTCGGCGTACTGGCAGTACATGATCTGGGCAACACCCTGCGCAGCAAAGGTCTGCCATTCCCAGAGCAGTGCCGCATCTTCGAGGTGTGCAACCCTCAGCAGGCCGCCGCAGTGCTTAGCACCTCAATGGCGCTCAACATGGCCTTGCCGTGCAGGATTTCGGTCTACACCGAAGCCGGCCAGACCCGCCTCGGCATGATTCGCCCCGAGGTGATGCTCGCGGGCCTCTCGGCTGATCCGTCCCTGCAGGAGGTGGCCCGAGCCGTAGAGGCCTCCACCACGGCGATCATTAAGGCCGCCGCGGCCTAGTCGCATGGCAGATCCCGCTGAAGCCTCGATGCGGAGCAGCTCAGTAAGAAGGGACCGCCTGCTGATGAGCTGTGGCGGGGCGGGATCGGGGTTTTTGGCGACTATGGGCTAGCCAACAGATGTGTGGTTGGCGCTGGCATCTTTTCCCTCCAGATGAATGTCAAGGGGGACGTCTTCCTGGTTCATGTCATCAAGCGCAGGGTTCCTCAGCATGCGCGGCCGCACAAGGGCTGACGCAAGCTGGCCCGCCTTCCGTGCGAAACGCCTGGGGCACTGGCTTGTGCCTTAGTGCCTGGGCCAGCCCTTGCTGCTGGCCGTGCTGGTGCTTCGGGTCCTGTGCTGATGCCTGATGGCTGCTGTTTCTTCTTCCTCCCGCTCCCGGTCCCAGTCCCGAGTCCCGCTCCAGAAGCAACCACCGGCAGGGAGAGGCTGCTTCTACAGAGAAGCTGGTGGAGGCGATCATCCAGCTGCTGGAGGCTGGCACTACGCCCTGGCGGAGGGAGTGGGACGCCTCCGGTGGTGGGCACCACGTCAACCTGCTCTCAGGGCATCGCTACCAGGGAGCGAACCCGATCCTGTTGACCTTCGGGATGCACCTGAGGGCTTCAGCGCTGCCCTACTGGTGCGGGTTTGCTGAGGCCAAAGCTTTAGGGATCTTCCCCCGCAAGGGCTCTCAGGGGGTGCGGATCCTGAGGCCGCAGGTGAACCGGGTGGCAGGTGACACGGAGCGGTCGGGGAGCCTGGACGCATCGACAGCCACCCCAGGCATCAAGCCGGACGACGCGCATACAGACCGGGTATGGATGAGCTTCCGGCCCGTGGTGGTGTTCAACGCGATCGACCTGGAAGGTGACGCCCTTGCTGGTTGGGTGGAGCAGAGGCAGGCAGAAGCAGCTGGGGCGGAGCGCAGTGAACCAGACCGCCTGGCTGCAGCAGAAGCTCTGCTGGGGGCCTGGCCGGTACCGCTCAGCTTTGGGGGTGAACGAGCCTGCCACCTCCTCCAGATCGATCGGATCCAGCTGCCGGAGCACGCTGCCTTTCACTCCGCCGCTGGGTTCTACGCCACCTGGGCCCACGAGGTGATCCACTCCACGGGGCACGCCAGCTGCCTCCAGCGGGATCTGAGGGGGCGGTTTGGTTCTCGGGCCTATGCCCGAGAAGAACTGGTGGCGGAACTCGGTTCAGTCCTGCTGGGGGACCGGTTGGAGATCGACAGTGCCCTTTAAAACCACGCGGCATACCCGGGGCACTGGCTGGACCTGCTCCGGGAAACTCCACAGGTGTTGTTCCAGGTGCTGGGTGAGGCCAGGCGAGCTGTGGAACTGGTGCTACCAGAGGCTGTAGAAAACGACCCTGGCTGATCGAGCGGGCAGCTTGGTCCATGCTTGCTTAAATGCTCCACCTGCCGCTTCACCGGTAGTGGTGAGAAATGACAGAAACCTGCTCCATCCACCAACAGGTGCCCCCCATGATTGAACATTTTGACCACATCACAGTTGTGATCAGTGATGTTGAGGCAGCCAAGCACTTTTTCGGGCTCCTGGGCTTCAAGGAGGATAAGGCTGTAGTGATCAAGGGCCCCGTCTTCTCCAGTTACATGGGGGTGGAAGGTATCGAAGCAGAACACATCACACTTGCTTTGGAGAACTGCTCACCGCGCATCGAAGTACAACTGCTGAAGTACCGTCAGCCTGTTCCCCTTCCTGCTCCAACGACTGGCAATCTCGCCAAGCTGGGGTTCAATCATATCTGCTTTGCGGTAGATAACCTGGATGCTGAAGTTGACAGGCTGAAAGCTGCGGGCATCAAGCTGCGAAACGAGGTCATCACCTTCCATCGCCGAAAGCTCATTTTTCTCTGCGGACCGGATGGAATCACTGTGGAGCTGGCTGAATGGCTTTAATCCGGGGCGTCGTGCGGGGGGACAAGCGACTGTGAAACAACGAGTGACTGCCGCTTGCTCTGTTGCCAAGAGCTGGAATATTCATGGCATACTTCTAAATAATTGCTACCAGCTGAACAATCAACCTCCTCCTAAGTCTCCAAGCACCTGATCGGCTCAGGCTTCACTTTCTGGCCCTGCCTGCCGATGAAGTCGGGGGATGCTGCCGCAACATAGAAACAATGAGGTCATACGGCAGCATCCTTTTGGTCAATGGTATCCATTCCACAGTCCCAAGCCCTACGGCGACGACCGATAGCTCCCCTACAATGGGCCCACGACTGGCTGATGCCATTGCCCAAACTCTCACTGAGCTGCGCTCATACCAGCACACAAAGAGGACGGCTTGGAAAACCAGTCAATGGTGTTCACGTAGTTCCTCCACGCAATGGGTGACACACTCTCCGTCGTCGAGTGAGCAGGTGGTGATGCATTCAAAATACGCTTCCACAGAATCCCATTGCTTCTCCTGGGAACTATCCATTTCTGGCACCTGCAGCCCATGAGCCATGTCGTTCCCGGTGGGGTGCTGATTAGCCGAATAGGAAACTGGGTAGGTCGAGCGAGCCATGGTCCTTTCTTCTGCGGATATCTCCACAATACGAACATGGTGTTTCAAACACCCATGAAATGAGTCTTCCTGCCTACTCAAATGTTAAGTTGTTTGTGCTGTTTCCCTGCCCAGTACTCTTGCTTAGCTGGTGCAGCTGAACTCAGCTCGCTTGGTGTGATGGTTCAACCCTGCAGCGATCGATCCCACCACCGGCAGTGGCGCGGCATTCATGGACCAGCTGTTGTCGTACCAAGCCCTTTTACTCTGGCTGGTGACTAGTAAAGAGTTAAATGATTCTGTTGTTTTAATCGCTCAAGGTCAATGTCTCGGCGGGGGTTCGGTGGTGGAACTTCTCTTACAGAGCAATCAGCCGGTGACCACCACCGACCAGATTCCTGCTCCAGGGCAAGACGCGATAGCGATATCGCCCAGGTCATGCCATTCGGCTCGTCAACTAACAACAATCCTTTGGCCAGGCAGCAGGTGTCCGTCTGGTGATCACCTCCACCGGAACGCCTAACCCCGCCCCGATGATCCACCCGCACCCCATCGGTCCCTCGCTGGGTTGGGGGGATGGGGGCAGCAACCGGCAAGGGCTGACGCGAGTGCCTTTGGCACCCCTGCCTGAGCTGCTGCAGCCGCTGGGTGGGGACGGTGTTCTACGCCGTTCCTGCCATGGAGCCGACGTCTCCACTCCCACCCGCAACCACCAGCGCTCAGCTGGCCGCCACGATCGAGGCCTGGCAGGTTGCCTGCGCCCAGGGTTGGCAGGAGCCTGAGCCGGACCGGAGTGTCTGCAGGCTGAACTCTCGCTGCCTGCTGCCGACCAGGGCCTGTTGGGTTCTGATTGGGATAGCTGGTCCTCCAACTCCTATCTGGATCGCCAGCAGGTGGAGGAGCAGCCGGGCTTCTATCCCTTTGAGGAGCCTTGAGGCGGCAGTTTCATGGCCGCTGCGCCAGACACCGCCGACCGTAACCCGGTGGGCAGGTCTTTTCTATGGCTGCGCCTTTCGGCCTGCGGCCAGATCCGTCAAGGGCGTTGCAAGGGCCTGCAACGCCCTTGACGGATCTGGCCCCGGGTTTCGCGAGCGGTGTTCTTTGGCGCCTCAGCCATGAAAAGCCGCTCGATCAAGATCTCCTGCTGAAAGTGGCTGCAGCGCCACACGCGTCAGCTGCGCTGGTTGCTGGGGCTGATTTGGCCACTGCATCAACGGCCGCGCAAGCTGGCGATCGAGCTGGAGCTGCGACGCTGTGAACGCAGCTGGGAGCTGGACTGACGCCTGAGGGGCTGCGGCCCCTTTGCCTCTCCCTCAGGTGAAACGTGCTGCTCGTCGAGCAGCGCCTGGAGGTTCCCAGCGCCTGCGATGCCTGCTCCACCCGCTCGCGCCTGCTCGGGGTTACGCCGTCACCGCCCGTGGCGCTGGGGGGGGTGTCGAGGATGTGCCAGGAAGTGCCTGGCGAAAACCACTGCAGTAGCTGAAATGCGCCGCCGCGGACCACAGTGCCAGGCCGTCCTTTGGGTACAGGCGCCTGTGTCCGCGGTGGCGTGACCTCCTCAGGGTCTGCTAATTCTTTTCACGGAGTACAACGGATTCCCGCTGCTGCTCCACCCGAGTGACAACACTCCCGGGGCCGCTGACTGAGGACCACCGCCAGCGCACTCGCTTCCTACGTTCAACGTCTGGAGCCCATTCCCCTGGGAACCGCCATGAATCTCGTCGCTCTCTCCATGCTGGTGCGCTGGCTTCTTGGCTGGGCGCTCTGTCTGCGGCTCTTCCGGCTGCCGGAGGGCACGGTGGAGGGTCAGCCGCAGGTGTCGGTGCTGATTCCCGCCCGCGACGAAGAGGGCACCCTGCCCAACCTGCTGCCGGCGCTCCAGGCCCAGACCTTCGCGCCACTGGAGGTGATCGTGGTGGATGACCACAGCAGCGATGGCACGGCGGAGATCGCGGCAGCGGCCGGGGCCACGGTGATTCAACCGCCGCCGCTTGCGGAGGGATGGTGCGGCAAGACCTGGGCCTTGCACCATGGCGTGCAGGCCAGCAAGGGCGAGCTGCTGGTGTTTCTCGACGCCGACACTGAGCCCAGCCCTGAATTTCTGGAACGCCTGGTGGCAGACCAGCAGAAGCTGGGCGGACTGGTGTCAGTGCAGCCGTTCCATCGCACCGAGAAGGCCTATGAGCAGCTGTCGGTGCTGTTCAGCCTGGTGGGGTTAATGGCAGTGCCGATGGGGCCCCGTTGTGGCGTGGCCTTCGGGCCGGCGATGGCCACCAGCCGGGCCGACTACAACCGCGTCGGCGGCCATGAGGCCGTGGCCGGCAAGGTGGTGGAGGACTGGTTCATGGGCCATCTCTATGAGGAAGCCGGACTCCCGGTGAGCGCCTACATCGGCGACGGGCTGATCGAGTACCGCATGTATCCCGGCGGCTTTCGCGACATGGTGCGGGGCTTCGCCAAGAACTTCGCCACCGCCGCAGGAGAGGTGAATGGCTTCTGGATGCTCGCCGTGCTGCTGTGGATCTCCGGCCTGTTCTGGGCGGCGTGGTGCCTGCCGGCATCGCTGCTGGGCTGGCCGTTGATGGGCCAACCGTCGGTGCTGCCCAACCTGCTGCTTTACCTCGCCTTCGCCGTGCAGCTGATCACGCTCACCAGGGGTGTGGGGAACTTCGCCTGGATCTGCCTGGTGTTTCCGATCCCCGTGCTGTTCTTTCTGGCCGTGTTCTTCATGGCGATCTTGAATCTGAAACAAGGAACGATCGAATGGAAAGGCAGGCAGGTCTCGACGCGATAGCGGCCCTGGCCTGTGTGCTGGGGTGGTTGGTGTGGTCAGTGGTGATCGGTGGCCTGGCCCGGCGCCTGCCGCAGGCGGTGCTGGCGGACGACAGCTGGCTGACGCGGCCGCGCCCCTGGCCCGAGAGCAGGAAGACGTATGAGCGGTGGCTCGGCATCAAGCGATGGAAACCCCTGATGCCGGATGCCGGCGATGCCCTGCCGGGGGGTGTGCGGAAGAACAGCCTGGTGGGCCGCGATGCCGGCACCTTGCATCGCCTGGTGGAGGAAACACGCCGGGCCGAACTGGTTCACCTCGCCATCTGGCCGTTCTGGATCGTGACGGCGCTGTGGCTGCCACCGGTGGGCGTGGTGATCAACCTGAGCTTCGCAACGCTGTTCAACCTGCCCTGCCTGTGGTTGCAGCGTTACAACAGGCTGCGGCTATTGCCGCTGCTGCTGGCGATGTCGAACCGGCAGGGCGAGAACAACCCTGGCGATCAGCCGATCCAGCAGGCGTCGGTTTAGTGGTTTTCAGCCCCATGCACAAACTCACTAACCTGGTGTTTGCTCGGTGCAACTGAAGTGCAGGAGCGGCAGAGGGCTCTGCTGGGCCTTATCGATGGGACCTGTCGGGACCCTGGGCCTGCGGTCTTCGCTTCACCCGCTAGCGCCTGCTCAGGGTTTCGCTTTGCCCGGCCGTGGCGCGGGTGGGTGTTGCTGGAGGTGTTTTGAGGCGGACAGAAGGAAGTACCGGCTGAGTTCAGCGGTCGGGTCTTTGTCACTCCCCGGTGGGGTTCAGCGCCTTGGTTGCGCGGTGGCTGGGGCGGTGGTCGTTCAGGAGCACCTGTCGGGGCCTTGCTGGCACAGCACGCGGGTCGAGGGGGCGTCGTATTGCTGGCTTGGTTTTCCTCCGATGGTCCCTACGCGGTGCTGCCTGTTGAGGGGCGCGTCCTGCGCCAACTCACGATGGGCCCTCTCTCTCTCTCAACGCGATCGCTTTGTGCATCAATGCCCTCCAGGTGCACCCGAAGGACCACCGCCGCTACGCCAACTTGGTCGAAGCCGATGAGGCGCGTGGTGTGGCCCAGCTGGAGCTGTTGCGGGCCTGTGGCCGCATCAAAGACCACAGCACGGCAGCGGCCTATCTCAAGCGCTGCATCAAAGGCGCCCTGGCCCACTGGCTCAGGGATCGGGCCTTGATGGTGCGCCTGCCGAAGAACGCTCGCGGGGAAGCCCCCTGGACCCACCAGAGCCTGGATCAGGTCCGGCCAGAACGCGGCGGCAGCTGGCTCGGTGGCCTGGCCGCCCCAGACTCCAGGTCTCCAGAAACGGAAAAAGCGCGGGACGTAGGGCTGGAGGCCATGGTCGATCAACTGCCCACCGAGAGGTGGACTGGTTTTTCTGGACAGCCCCCATCGTTAACCTCTGAGGTGGGGCATCGCCCCTGAAAGGGGGCTCACAGTGTTGAGCAAGCGCCGTACCTACCGCCCCGAGGTCAAGGCCAAGGTCGCCATGGCGGCGATCAGTGACCGCAAGACGATCCATGAGATCGCCGCCCACCACGCTGTACACCCGATCCAGGGCAGCCAATGGAAGCGGCAGCTGCTCGACGGAGCCACCGAGCGTTTCACCAGAGGCAAGGAGCCCAATGGCAAGGACGAGGGGCAGGCCAAAGAGGCCGAGCTGTTCCATCAGTACTGCCTAGCAGAAGGCTGACGGCTACGCGTGGCTGCAGATGGAGCTGGAGTGGCTCAAAAATGTCTGAGTTGCTCTAATGCCCGTGAACTGCGCAAGCTGGTCGATTACTGGCATCAGAGCTCAGCGTCAGTCTTCAGTGTGCGCTGTTGCGCCTGCCGCGATCGACGCTACGGATCATGGCCAGGATCCATGCCCATGACCTGGAAGACCCCTGCAGCCGCAGCCGCCGGATGGTGGGATATCTGACCAGGGAGGGGATCCCGATCAGCCGTGACCGGATTCGTTCTCGTTGGTTAGCACCGGCTGTTGGTTTCGATTTACCGGTGCTCTGAGTGAGCGAGATTCGAATCCGGCGCGATCGATTGCTGCTGCTGTTTGACCGATGGAGTCAAGTAACGCCCCGCTGATAGGAGCTAGCTCCCGACAGAAGGTGGCGATCGTTGTCCAGACGTTGGGTTCGTAGGAAGTCATCGGAATTGTTCGAAACGCTGGGTGATGATTGTTCATGGAATGGGATGATTGGGGCTTTTCTCTGTTGTGGAGGCACTCATCCTGGGGGATTCAGCTCACACAAGGGTCGGATGCCCCGGTAAGCCCGCAGGGCTCCACTGCTGACGTGCTCGGGGCAAAGGCCGCCACCACCACACCTAAGGTTGTTAACCAGTTCAAGATCGCCAGGATCTACGGGATCGGGGGAAGCTCCGGCGCCTCCCAGCTCAACCGAATCCCTAAGAAGCCATGGCACCATCAAGCCGCACCGGTGGTCATCGCAGCCCGCTGGTGTGGACAAAACGGGCAAGGAGGTCAGAGACCTTGCCCATTTTTCGTCTGCTTTCTTCTGATCCCGTCTGTAGCCAGCCGCAGGCCCTCAGCTGCGGGTCGCCGCCAGCGCCAGTTCATGCGCCTGGGTGAGGGTGGCGGCGGCTTTACCGAACCACAGCCCCTCCAGCCGCTGGCGGGCGGCTTCGATCGGATCTCTCGAGCGGCCAGCGTCGTGGGAGAGGTATTCGGTCACCGCCTGGTAGGCGCCCCACATCGAGCCCTGCACCCCCGGGATGTCACTGCCGATGGCCTGGCCGTCGAACTTGGCGGACAGACCCTCCCAGGCGGGGAGATCCTCCAGCCGCCTGGGCCGGCTGGTCGCCGCATCGCCCCGGCGGTCATTGATCGAGCCCCGCAGCTGATCGGCGAACAGGGTCTCGACATAGCTGCGGAACTGCGCAGCCGTGCAGGGGGCGGCGGCCATCGCCCGCAGTTCGGCCAGCCCTCCACTGAATTGCTGCCGCTGCAGGTCAATCAGCTCAGGGAGCCGGCTGATCAAGGCATTGGCATTGCGGGTGTGGCGGATGCGGCAGCCCTGCTGGCGCCGGCTACGCGCTGAGGCAAGACCCAGGGCAGGAGAGAGCGTGTTCTTGCACACCACCCGGATGGGGGAGAAGAACACGGAGAAAGCGATCGTGCCGTCATGGCTCGTGCAGCCAACCAGGTACTGATTCACCGGATCACCAGGGAGCACCTCCCCTTCTGATTGGCGCACCCTTGCCGTAAAGGTCACCTTGCGGCCGCCGGCCAGGACGCAGACCGCATCCATGACCGCATCGCTATGGAGGGCCTCGGCGACCCGGATCAACTGCTCGTTTTGCACCACCTCATAGGTGGCGTTCATCACCGAGAGGGTGGTGCCGGTATCGGTCCTTGTAATTGCCTGGTAGCCATCAATGGGCTGCATATCGGCGTCGTAGACGGGGCGGCCGGCGAGATGGAAGTCGGCGCCACCGAGGCGGAAGGCTTCCCGCGCCGGCAGGGTGCCGTCAAGGACCAGGCCCAGGCGGTGCCAGGCGGGCTGGCTGTTGAGGAAGACACCGGAGTGGAAATCGTGGGACATGAGGTTCACAGCTGCGGCACAGAGGCCGCCAGAGAGGACAAAAAAGCCGGCCTCGGGGGGGAGACCGGCAACTGCTGCGGCGGGGCTCACACCCGCCTGCCCGTTTGAACGGATCAGCTGGAGGAGGGGGATGTGTTGAGCAGCCGGAAGCGATCGACCACCAGCCGCAGGCCGCAGTGGTTGCCGCATAGCCGTCCGGAGGCGGCCAGCCGCATGCCGGGGGTGGCGTGGTCGCTGAGTTCCTGTGCCTGCTTCCCCCAGACCTCGATCAGCACTGAGAAGCCACCGGCGGACTCTTCGTGCCAGCGGGGGGTGACGCTGGGGACCAGCAGGAGCAGCTCGGCGCGGATGGCGCCGCACTCAAAGCAGGTCAGCTGTACCGGCAGGGGGGCGGTGCCAGTCAGCACGGTGATATTCATGGCCTCTGGGCTCCATTGGGGCAGCAGGCAGGGGAATCGAGGAAGGAGAAGGCTTCTTCCAGTTCCAGCTCCGCGGCGCTCGGTGGGGGCAAGCTGGCGGCTTCCCGGCTGACGGTTCGGGCGCTTTCAGGCTCAGGGGCAGGGGTGACCTGGAGCTGGAGGCCGCTGAGCTCGCCATTGCGATGCCACGCCATCTGGCGGCCCATGCTCTGCAGGAACAGGATTCCGGTGAGGACGTCATCGTCTTCATGGAGGAGGCCGATCGGAGGGAAGAGGGAACCATCGGGGCGGCGGATGGTGATCTGGCTGTGGAAATGCATGAAAAAAGCCTGCGCAGCAGGCGGTGGAGGGAATTGAGAGGGAGGCAGGGGGTTCACCAGTTGGAAGTGGTGGAGCGGCAGGTGGGGACCAGAGCGCTCACTGGTGTGCACACGCGTCAGTGCCCTGGTCCGTTCTCGGGGAAACAGAACCGCAGGGCTTCAGCGGCCTCATCGAATGGCGGGGAGACATCCAGCCAGGGAGAGCGAATGCGGGCAAAGGCAGCGGCCGGGAAGTAGCGCGAGAGGCTGGAGTAGGAGGCGCCTCGGACGCGCTCCGCTGGCAAGACCAGACCGGCGGTGGCGTTGCCGCTGCGGGCACAGCGGAAGCGGACCTTGCAATAACCGCTCATGGCCTTGCAGCCAACGGGGGAGCCTCAGCAGTCGCCGGGGGCCCAACGGGGGAAGCCACAGCCGGCACCGCCGGCACTGGAGCCGTCAGGAGGAAGCGGTAGATGGTGCAGTCAGTGGCCAGGCAGTAGCCAGCAGCGTCGTGGAACGCCGTAAAGCCGTACTCCTCAGCGGCATCGACGCAGCTGGCGCATCGGGAGGAGAAGGTCTCCTGCCACCAGGCATCGGCAGCAGCGATCTGGTCATCCTCAAGACCGGTGGGGTCAGCGTTGATGAAGTAGCAGGCCCAGTGGGTGGGCAGCAGATAGCTGACCAGGGAGAGCTGGCGCGTATCCCGTTCGCTTCTGCTGAGGAAGACGGGCTCAGGGGGACACAGGGGTGGACCTGGCAGGTAGAGGCTGGAAGCAGTCATGAAAGTCACAGCATCAGAGGGACACAAAAAAGCCCCGCACGTAGCGGGGCGAACCAATCCAGGCGGACTTGAACCGCCAAACAGCAAGACGCCCCCTGGCAGGGACACAGGGGGGCGTGACGTGGACCCCGAAAACTGAGCCAGCCCTTATGAGAGCTTCCCTACCGGCCAGACTTGGCCAGGAGAAGCCCCATGAAACGCAAGCGCCACACGCCCGATCAGATCATCCGCAAGCTGCGCACCGCTGAGCAGCTCCTCAACCAGGGTCAGACCGTCGCCGACGTGTGTCGAGCCCTGGAGGTGTCGGTCCCGAGCTACCACCGCTGGCAGCAGCTCTACGGCGGCATGAAGGCCACAGAAGCCAAGCGCCTCAAGGAGCTTGAGCAGGAGAACACTCGTCTCAAGCGATTGCTGGCCGACGCTGAGCTGGACAAGGCGATGCTGAAGGAGCTGGCCGAGGGAAACTTCTGAGCCCGGAACGACGTCGCAGGGCAGTGATGGTTCTGCAGGATCAATTCCGGGTCTCCCAGAGACGGGCCTGCCGGCTGGCCGGCCAGAACCGCAACACCCAGCGCCGGCCCATGCCGGTGGCGGCGATCGAGGAGCAGAAGCTCCGCCGGCGGATCCGTGAGCTGGCCCGGCGCCATGTGCGCTGGGGCCGGCGTCTGGTCTACCGCCGGCTGCGGCTGGAGGGCTGGAGTGTCAACCACAAGCGGGTGCAACGGATCTGGCGGGAGGAGGGCCTCCAGCGGCCCCTGCCGCGCCGGCGCAAGCGTTCCCGCACTGCCAGCGGCTCCAGAGAGCTCCTGCGGGCCGAATACCCCCACCAGGTTTGGGCGATCGACTTCCAGTTTGACCAGACGATGGATGGACGGACGCTGAAGTTCCTGAACGTGCTGGATGAATACAGCCGGGTCTGCCTGGCCATTCGTGTCGGCCGCCGCTGCAAGGCTGTAGATGTGATCGACACGATCGAGGAGTTGCTCAGGCTGTTTCCGGCACCCACCTATCTGCGAATGGACAATGGGCCTGAGTTCATTGCTCATGCCCTGCAGGAGTGGTGCACAGGCAGCGGTTTGTGTACGGCTTACATCGAGCCAGGTTCGCCCTGGGAGAATCCATTCGTGGAGTCGTTCAACGGCCGCTTCCGGGATGAGTTCCTGAATATCGAGCTGTTCGCAACGGTGGCGGAAGCCAGGCTGTTGGCGGAACAGCACCGAATCGAGTACAACACCTACAGACCGCATTCGGCGCTCCAGGGGCGTACGCCCCTGGAAGTCCTCCAGCAGTGGAGAGCGGCCTGACTACCCCCAAGCTCTCAGAGGAACTGGACCAGCAAAGGGGGTCACGTCAGGCGCTCGCTGCGCCTTGCCTGCTACGCAGTGACCTCCAAGAGGTCTGGAAGGCATGCAGGTGGATTGGGGATTTGGATGGTGTTCGTCGGGTGTTCTTGCCCTTCTTTTCAGTCCCATCCGGAGACTGGAAGCCGGTTTTGCACCGCATCCCTGGTGATCCATCTGGAAGAGATGGGAAGAGGGAAGGAGATCGTGCTCGATCTCGCTGCGACGGCACCGCCGGGCCCCAATGGGCAAAGGAAGGGCGTAGCGCGTCAGGGCCGCAAGGCCCCGCAGGAGGAAGACTTAGCGTCTATTGATACTGTCCTGCGCATGTATGGGCGCCTGTTGTGTGTTGGCGCAACGCTGGAGAGACTTAGTCACGGGAAGCCTGTTGACCCGCACAACGGTGCGCACCGGCTCGATCCGTCCTCGGGCATCTGCTGCCCTCGTCCTCCCGCTAAACCCCTCCGTCGTTTGGTCGAACGAGTATCTCTACGGGGCCGCATGCCCTGCGCTGAACGGATTGAATACCGTCAGGCGTCTCGTTTGCACCTACCGGTTGACGGCACCACAACCGGGAGTGGCTGGGATCCGTACGACCTTGGGGGAGCGTTTCTATGTTGTAGCCGCAGCAAATACCGCTAGCAATGATGCATAGGGTTGGTGCGCAAGTTGCGCTGTTGTTGGAGGAAGGATTAGACACTTTGGCTCTCAGCATCAAGGCTGTGAGCCTGACCGGTGAGAGTGAGCGACTGCGGCGCAGTCCTGTCTCATCGGTTGAAAGCAACATAAGGGCACAGCGAGCAATACGTCAAGCAATTGAGGAGGACTGAATGACTACCAGCCGGGCAATGACCGAGATCCTGAATGAGCCTTAGAGAAGCAGACAAGACATATAGTTACTTGTAAATGTATAAGAGTGAAAGAGAAGAGCTAGAGAGGCCAGCGCGGAGAACTTCTTCAGTGGAGAGCTGAATGAAGGATGACACTGGCTGTCAGGAAAAGTCCTCCCTTCTCAATGAATCAGTCATGCAGACTTTCAGACACAGAAGACTGGATCCAGCCATCCTCTGAATCAATAAAGTCAAAGGGAACCAAGCTGGTCATTGGCATGATCGCAAAATGACGTCATGTCCGCAATCTACAAAACAGTCACAGGGGTATTGTCCTGGCCATTCTCACGATCACTCCCCACAGACCAAACAAATGGCGAATGTGGCCACAAGAAGCTCTGCGTAATGACCATCTATCCCCGACTAGCAATGCTGTGCGCTTCTATCGCCCTTTCGCCCAGGTCCACGTCATGCGCCGAGGCCATGACCTCGTTGCGTGCCAGACGCTTCTCTAAGCCCTCAATCTGCTGCGATAGTTCTGCCCACCGAGTAGCAGACTCACGACGCTCGACCACATGGTTCATGGTGTTAATAATCAGCTTTGCAGCCCCTAAAGCAATCGATTCGGATTGTGACTGCAGCAGCTCTCTGGCTTTTTGAACCGCATCTCCGTAGCCCTGCTGCAACTCCTTCGTTGCCTCAGATTCAATGTGCTGCAAGGCCTCATCAACCGCTCGCACATACGCAGGGTTCCGCCCCCATGACAGCAGCGTCGTGTAGCCAATACCCAGCTCCTGCGCAATTTCACGCAGCTGCATCCCCTCAGCCGTCATCAAAACGGCCTTCCTTTGCCTGGGTTTCAGGGTTGCTGAGGTCATTGCAGCTTCTGTTCGAGTTGGATTTCGTCAGTTTTGGCGGGCCTTCCAGCAGTGGCGACATCCACTACGGCCATCTCGTGCCTTCTGCTTCCGCCAACCGCTCCTGACTCAGCCCACTGGCCGATCTGGATGAAGTATGAGGGCTGAGGCGGATGCGGGAGACTTGCCAGGGCTCCAGGCGCTTAAAGACCACGCGGGGAACCAGCATCTGATAGTTAAGTTTACTGCCGCCTTGTAAGGCCGCCTATCTTCTTGGCCAAACCCAGGAAGCGTGAGGGCACCAGAGTCTGCAATGAGCGGACACAGGAGCGGCACGCAAGGGTTTCGTGTAACACTTGCCAAGTGGCTTGATACCTATGCGCTCGCCTGAGGTGAGGGCAGCTTGGCGCCTTGCCACTTGCGCCGGGGGCGCCCCCTAAAGCCACCGCAGTGGGCGAAGCCGGGCGCAGCGTGATGGGTGGTGACGGGGGCGTGACGGATAGGTGACGTCAAAAACCCAGGCCTACCAGGGGGTGTGGTGGATGTGATGGATATTCCCAACTCCATCGGCCCCACTCAGGGGTAGACATACTCGTCACCAACCCCCTTTCTTTCTCTCCCTTTCTTTCCCAATCAAAATCTCAATAGAAGAAAAGCGTCACATCCGTCACATCCCTGTTCACGACTGGGTTCTTAACGTCACAAGTACATAACGAACCCATCTCCCCTTGCCGGGATCCGTCACCCCCTAGGTCCGACTGGTTCCTTGCCATCGCTGCCTCCAGCTCGAGCCACCGTTACGCTTCCATCGAATGGCCGCCGAGCTTCCGCTGAAGTGCAAACCGAATTACTCCAGGGACATCAGCGTCCACATTTCCGTTCCGCATCCTCAGCATCGGGATCCGTGCCCCATACCCTGTCCTGTAAGGACTCACGTTCATTGAACCCTTCGGCAGTGGTAGCCCCAATCGATCACGCAACAGACTCACAAGCGCGGTTTTGAACCGGCTTAGAGCCAACTCTTTGCCCTTGAGGCCAGAATCCTCCATCCAGCCGCGGTAGGCGGGGTAAGCGAACATCGAGATATTGTGATTCGGCGCATCGAACATGGAACCCTCACTGGAGGTGATGGTACCGATCTTTAGCCCGTGATACTTCCCCTTCTCATCTGGAGTGTCATCGAAGATCAGATACTGCTCCGCCCAATCCGCCAGTGGGTTAGTCAGCTCCATATCCAGCAACCCATCAAGCTCAGCCAGCCCCCCAGATTCCTCCATGGCCTCCCTTGCCTCCTGAGGATCCATGGCCAACACCCATGGCACGAAGGCCCCCAGCTCGTCCGCCAACTCTCCTTCCCAGTGATCAACCCGCCAGGACAACATGTCCCTCCGGTCTGCCACAGGGATAGGCTGATCAAGGTGGATACTCCTCCTTCGATTAAATACCGCCGAAGAGTCGTCCTTCGCCTTGACCGCTGAGTTCCCCACTAACAGCACCAAGCCGCGAAAGGTGAAGTCATACTTCTCGGTCGAGTTCTTGCGTTCAGCCACGATGGAGTCCCCCCCGGTGAAGGCTTTCAGCCGCTCCAGCGGTCCTGCATAGTCCTGGCTCTCCGCAAACTGCAGCAGCGCCGCACCCCGCGCCTTATACGTCTCGAACCGCTGGTTCCTGTCCTCCATTAGATGGAGCTGACTGCTGGCCGTACATTCCCTCCCAACCAGTGCTTCCAGCAGCCGCGCCAGCACCGACTTGCCGGAGTCACCGACGCCGGTCAGCTCCACGAAGCCCTTAGCCCCCAGCCGCCGCAACGCGGCTGCACATGCCGCCCGAAACAACCGCTGCTGATGCGGCTTTGGCAGCAACTGCTCGATGCAAGCGAGGATCTTCACAGGCAGCTCGTCCGGCCTGAACTCGTATGGCAGCACCCAGGTGTTGCCGTACTTCCGGTCATGGGGCAGCAGCACCCCATCCAACAGCCTGACAACCCCATTTCGCATGGGCAGCACCCCGTGCTGAACTACCGGATCAAGAGACAATGCCCGCCGACTCGGGTGATCGCGCAACTCGGCGACCAATCCGATCCTCGCCTTGCTGTCAAGAGTGAGATCGTTGCTCCATTGCATCGCCGCCACCCACCGCTGCAGAGGCTGCTGAATCGCCGTGCTCGCTTTTCCCGGCAACGGCAACCAGTGATCACCCTCCCATTCGTAGAGGCGCTCCTCATGCCCATCAACGACGAACTGATCCTTGAAAACGGACATTGCAATAGTGACCTGAACCGGCAACTTCGGCTTTTTGCGTGACCCATCCCAGCACCACTTCAGCCGGCCTTCATCTCTTTTGCAGCACATCTCCGCCTGACTTGCAAGCAGCAGCAGCTCCTTCCCCCCATGTCGCTTGAGGAAGCTGGACGGTGTGTTCGCGCTCGCGTCAGGGTCCAACCCACCACGGGTCTGCGGCACCTCACAAGGCATGTAAATCAGACGAGGATCCCCACCAACGCCAGCAAACTTCACCGCGACTTTCTTCAATGCCTGTGGCACTTTCACCATCGCTCGGCTGGGCCAACACAGGAACACCGTTCGTCTCTGGAAGTCCTTGCCCTCCATCCCTTCAGCGATGGCAAAACCTGCTGCTCCTAGGGCGGCTCGATCCTCTTCGCTCTCCGCCCAGTAAACCGCCGTCTTCCAATCGATGTCGGGGTTGCCGGTGACCCCTAGAGCAGGAGCTTCTTCTTGAGTGGACACCTCCTCTGGAGTCGAAGCCACTGCCCCCTCATCTCGCTTCGGCCGCGGAGTGGCCAGCGCCTCAGTCAGGGCTTGTTCCATCTGACGGGCATTAAACAGAGCCACCTCCGGCCCCACCTCCTTGAATTTCGCGGCCGGTCGTCCCCAGCTCCCCGTGGCCGATTCCCCGGCGTACGCCCACCGAGTCGCAGGATCCACCTTCCCGGCGATCACATCACCCTTGGTCAGTTCCGTCGGCGGGTTAAAGCTCTTCCCGCGATGGCACACCACCACCACCCCATCTGGGTTGTCGAAGATCGTGCAATCGGCGTCGGAATCCCGACCACAAACCGGACAGGGATCTTCTTCGCCTGAGTGCGACACGTGGCCTGCAGCGGCCCGTACCCGACCCTCCTCCTCGGATTCGCCCTTGGTGAGCTCCGGCAGCACCGCCTCAAGCTCCTCAATTGTGTAACGCCGCTCCGGATCCGCTCCTTCCAAAATCTGGGCATAGCCAATGGGCTTACCCGCCAGCGGGTTCTTCGGCTGCCCCTCCTTGGAGGGCTTGCCGATATAGAGCGATCCGGCCAGCCGCATCGGCTGCGACCTGCCCACCACCGCCGGATCCGAGGGAAAGCCCGCATCCGTGGCCCGCTTCACCACCCGGCGTGCTGCCAGCTCCCCCCGCAAAGGATCTACCCCCTCGGTGAGCACCCAGTAGCTGTGGACGCTTTTCCCTCCAGTGGCTACCTGGAATGTGGGCTTGGGCAGGCCTAACACCTTCCACCCCTCGATCTGCCATTCGATTGGCTGGTCGTCCCACTCAGCCCTGATCGATCTGACCTCGGTTATGTCGGCTTTCTTGTTGCCGCCAGGATTTGGCAGCACAAAGGCAGCAGCACCATTCATCACCAGAGGCGCTAGCTCTTCCACGATTGTTTTAGCAATATCTCGATCGCCCTCCTCGCCTTTGAAGTTGCGGCGGAGGCTTTTGTGTTCTGGGTTGACGGGCACCGTTCGGAACCGCACCTCGTCATCCCTCAGACCCAACAACTTGATGTGCCGCAGCGACTCCTCTAGGCGGATGTACTTCTCCATCCAGAGGCCGAATTTCTCCGCTTCCCTTGTCTTCTCCTCCTCCTCCACATCTACCCGCAAGGCCACGGCGATGTCCCTCCACCAGGTCGACGAGGCTCTTGGCCTTGCTCTCTCATGCGGTAGCTCGGCTATTGCCACCCCGGTGGTGGGCCGCACGGTGGCATCCCCCAGTCCCGCCGCGTTGCTCTGGTTGAGGTCGTCCATCAGCGGGCCCCTCCGATGGCGGTGCCTTCGGCGGCATTGATGAACGGTGACGGTCCATCCAGCGGTAACGACCTGTGCCACCCACTCAGTAGTGGAACGACCTGCCGATCACGCCCCCGATCACCGCCGTTATTACCAGCCCAGGCGGAGCTGCTAATCCACCAACTCATACAATGTTCGGCAGCCTTCATGCTACTGCCCCCCGTCAGATTGCACCCTTCAACAAGCAGGCCATGTGCAGTAAAGAGTGCTCGCCATGACATAAATGGCAACAAGTGTAGGAGGCGCGGCGAAGCGCGCTGTGGCCCATTTATTTGAATCGGAACCCAGCCATAGTGCACTCCCTTAAACCGTGCAAACCGTGCAGTTCCGCTGAACTCGCACGGTTTGCACGGTTTAAGTGCCTCCATCTGTTAATCCAATGGGCTGAAATGTGTCTGTGCCAACTCATCTGCCATGCGTCCTTCCCTGACAGCCACAGACGACACCAAGCAGCTGTTCGATCTGATCAGTGCTCAGCTGCATCTGATTCAGGCGCGTCTGGAGCTCAAGCCCAGACTCAGCAGCAGCCCCTGGCTCCCCCTGGCAGAGGCAGCAAGGGCCCTCCACTTCCCCAGCTCCCGGGCCTTGCGCGCGGCTATCGACCGTGGTCGTATCCCTCCCCAGTTCGTGAGCGCTACCACCGGCGACACCGGCAAGCGCAGGACGCTTTACGTGGATGTGGAGGGCTTCCCCTCACATCTGCGCACCGCTCAGGTCGTGAAGTTCGCGCCCTACGAACAGGTCGATCCAACCGATGGGTTGAACGAGCTCGACGGCTACCCCGCGGCCAGCGCGTCCACCGGCACAGGCTCCAGGGGCTGGGCCGCCGATGTTGAGGAGGTGCCCTTCTGATGACACACCTCCTCAACATCGGCGGCGGTGTTGGTGGCGGCGGCCGGACCCAGGGGGGAAAACCCCAGCCGCCGACCATTTGCCGCGCCCGCCGGCCCACCACCACCGTCCACGTCAGCAGCCTGCGGGACCTCTACCGGCTGCTGCTGCTGGTCCTGGTTTTACAGCTGAGCACCCTTCTACTGGTGAACGCTGGCTCGATACCGCCGCGGCTCATTCCGTCCAGCACCAACGCCGTCTTGCGCCCCGATGCGGTCACCACCACCGGTTGGGCACCGTCCTTCAAACCAATTTCACAACGATGACCAACACCGCTTTCTCCCTAGTGCCCTTCGAGTTCGAGAGACAACAGATCCGGGTCTTCACCGACGAGCGTGGCGAACCCTGGTTCGTCGCCGCCAATGTCTGCGCCACCCTCGCCATTGGCAATGTCAGCCAGGCTCTCAGCCGCCTCGATGCCGACGAGAAGACCCTCATTTCAAATGAGGGTGCTTCCGCGGGCGATCCGCCCAGCCTGAGTCTGATCAACGAGCCGGGGCTCTACGACCTGGTGCTCGGCAGCCACAAGCCTGAGGCCAGATGCTTCAAGCGCTGGGTCACACATGAGGTGCTCCCCACCCTCCGCCGCACCGGTCACTACGCCATACCCGGCATGGCTCCTGCCCAAGCGGCTCTACAGCCTGACAAGCAGGACAGCGTCAGCGCCTTGCTGCTGATCGGTCAGGCAGTGGCCCAGCTCCCCGGCGTGAAGCTCGGCATCGCCATGGCCGCCACACTCACCTGCATTGAAGTGAACACTGGCCTGGCGACCGAAACCCTGCGGCGGGCACTGCCGGCGACGGAGAAACCGATCTGCTCCCTCAATGCCACGGGGCTCGGGCAGTTGCTGAGCATGAAGACCAAAGAAACAAACCAGCACCTCGCCGCCTGTGGGCTGCAGGTCCGCAACCAGCGTGGGGAATGGGAGCTCACCAATGCTGGCCTGCAGTGGGCAGAGGCCCTGCCCTACTGCCCCGGTGGCCTCAGCAGTTACCAAACCTTCTGGAACCCCGCCCTGATCGACGTTCTGCAGGAGCTGGCCTGATGGAGAAACAGACGACACCTCCCAAAAATGGGCGTGACCGGGTCTGGGTGACCACGGCAGAGGCCTGTGCTGCCCTGGGAATGAGCCGCGAAACCCTCCGCCAGCTGCGGCTGCGGGGGGTACTGCAACCAGGCAAGCACTACCGCCGCTGGGGCTGCACCCAGGGTCGGGGTCCGCTCCAGTGGCACCTGGAGAACGTGGAGGCAACCATCACAGGCTGGAGCCGCCGCCACCTGTAGATGTCGAGGCCCGATCAGGGGACCAGGGGCTGGCTGATCTGCTGGATCAATGCTGCATTGACGCTGGTCTCGCAGCTCAGCCAGACGATGGGGTGAATTGAGCCCCCCTCCGCCTTCGTTGCGGCTAGCTCACAGACTCGTCGGCGGCTGGCGCGCCATTGCTCCAGCAGGGCTGTACTACTCAGCAGGCGCTGCAGCGTGGCGTCATCCTGATTCCGCTGGCGCCACTGGCAGGCCACGATCTCCTGGGTGTTGCCGTCACAGTCGGGCCGAAAGGGAAACCGCTGCAGCAGCTCCACCGATTGGCCCAGGGTGTCACCCGCGGCTTGGGCGGGCAACGGGATCAGCGCGGTTGCCATCACAAACGCGGCGAGCAGCAGCAGGCGCATAGAAGCGGAGCCGGACACAATCGGACCATGCATAGATCTGAGCAGGAATAGGACGCGCCAGCCCAACGCTCTTGCGGAAGCTGCGTTTGCTCCGTTTATTTCGATTAAGGTTCGAGTGGCCTTCCCCTCCTCCTGGTCCATGGCCGTCGCTTTTCCCAGTTCAATTGAGCCCGTGATCCCCACGGCTGAGGCGGCCAAGGCCGCAGAAGCAAGCCTGCGCGATCTCTCCTGCCTCCGTACCAGCCTTGGCCTGCGTCAAGCCAGCCTCTCCCTGGATCTGGAAGGTGGCCAGCACGCGTCCGTCCCCATCCCGGTTGCGGCACTGGAGTTGCTGCAGGGAATCCTGGTGCAGATGGCCAAGGGCAATGCCGTCACGCTGGTTCCGGTGCACGCCGAGCTCAGGACCCAGCAAGCCGCTGATCTCCTGAATGTGTCACGGCCGTTCCTGATCGAGCGCCTAGAGCAAGGGGAGATCCCTTTCCGCAAGGTCGGTACCCATCGGCGCATTCGCACGGCCGACCTGATGGCGTACAAGCACGCCATCGATCAGCAGCGTGCCGCAGCCCTCGATGAGTTGGCAGCTCAGGCCCAAGAGCTGGGCATGGGCTACTGAGGTGAATCGCCTCACCGTCGTCTACGACGCGTGCGTTCTCTATCCGGCTCCCCTTCGCGATCTGCTGATGCGACTGGCCCTCACGGATCTCTACCAGGCGCGATGGAGCGACCAGATTCACGACGAGTGGATCACAGCAGTACTGCGGAACCGGCCTGATCTGCCCAAACAGCAACTGGAGCGCACCCGCTCGCTGATGAATGCTCACGTGCGCGATGCGCTGGTGGATGGCCATCAGACCCTGATTCCAGCCCTGGAGCTACCTGATCCGGACGACCGCCATGTCCTAGCCGCCGCCATCAAGTGCGGGGCCGATCTGATCCTCACCTTCAACCTGGATGACTTCCCGGAGCAAGCCTTGGCGAGCTATGGGATTGGCGCCTGCCATCCCGATCCGTTTCTGGTGGATCAGTTGAATCTGGATAGCGCGAGAGTCTGCACGGCGATGCGACTGCACCGAGCCAGCCTGAAGAATCCTCCCAAAACAGTCGAGGAGTACTTGGCGACCATGGCGGAACAAGGCTTGAGCAGGTTCTCTCAAGCCGTGCGGTATTGCATCGCAGAGATCTGAGCGCGTAGGCCCCGGCCCAACCTCTGCTCTGCCTTGGCGAAAGCGTCATCCACCACGTCGTCACCACACCATCGGCTGTAGGCCGCCAGGTGGGTTTCCAGTGTGTGCCCCATCGCCGCAGCCACCACCTTGGGTGGCAGGTCGCACACAACATGAGCGCGGTGGGCATAGCCGTGTCGGCAGGAGTAGAGCACCAACTTCTCACCCGAGGATTCGTACTGGAGGCGCAAGTTCCTCCAGAGAGAGCGACGACGCATATAAGTCCCGAAGTCCTCAGCACCGTGGCCCGGTCGCATCGGCGGCATCAACTGAGGACGAAACACCCTCTCCAGCTGCCAAGACACAGCCCAGTCATCGCAGGGAAGCACTCGCAAAAGTCGAGGACGAGTCCGTCCACGACTAGACACCTTCTGATAGGTAGTCCAGAGCTGACCCTGCCGATGCTCCAGGTGCTGCAATTCCTCGGGGCGCAGTCCGTAGGCAGCCATCAGCTGAAAAGCAAGACGCCAGCGTTCGTCGGGGATAGCAGCAACGAGTTGCAGGATGTGCTCTACCTCGATCGGGGTGGTGATGCTGCTGCTCACCCGCCTTCTGCCTACATAGACAGAAAGATCCAGGGGTGGCGCCCAGTGGGGCTGTAGCCGCTCGGAATCCACGCCCCATCGGAGTAAGGCGGCGGTGAGCTGGACCTGAAGCTGTCGTCCCCGGGTCCCTGGTCGATCCTTCCAGGCACCAACGATCGTTTCCAGGAGTTGTTTGGGGGAGACCGGACGCCGCTTCCCTCCGGCGGCCTCGAGGATGGCTGCCATACGCCTGCGGTAGATGCTCTGCCAGGTTGATGGCTTGATAGCTCCACTACTCAGCTTGTACTCCCTGAAACCCTCAATGAGTGAGGGCCAGTCGACGTCCAAAGGGGAAGCTCCATTACCAATGGCAACGTCCTCGCCTGGGGTTGAGTTGCTCGCCTGAATTGCCAAATCCAGCGGTACGCCTTCCCCAAAGGCCTTGTGGATGGCGAGAACAGCCGTGTGAATCCGCTGTCGCTCAGTCGCAGCCCAGGCCATGGGCAAAACCCGCTGTTGGCGTGTTCCACCAGCGGCCCCAGCCGAAAGATTGAGCAGGACCCGTCCACGCATCTCCGAAACGGTCCAGCCACTCCGGGGGCCCAGGTCGGATTTCAGCGACAAGCGCAAGGCTGTCACCCAATCGCGATCTCTTGCATCTCTTGCCATGCGGCTGCCGGCTTGGGACTTCGGCACAGGATCCAGACAATCAGGCAGAACGACGCACTTGCAAGATAATCCGCAAGAGAATCATCCACAAAGTCTGGCATAGCCAGCCAGAACTTGGCAACCACAGGCAGCCCAAAAGGCAGTGACAGCAGTGGCTTGAGGAGGGAACTCAAGTGATTGCAAAAACTGAGGCAGGCCTAACATAAGAGCTTTGGGAGCACTAGGTCGCAGGTTCGAATCCTGTCGCCCCGATTGACTGTTCAGGGATTGGTGACCACCTCCGGTTGGCCATGGGATGGACGGAAGCCCATCGGACTTGAGGTAACGCCCTCTCCTGGACGGAGATCCGTACCCGCCTTCGCCGACGCAGGCTGTGGAGCAGTGGCAACAGTTCCAGAAGGCGGGCTTGGGCCGTTTTGAGCGGCAGTGCTAGTACAGATCACTCCGTCAGGGCTAGGAGCCTGTTGCGCGTAGACCAACAGGCTCCTAGACGTAAGCGGCCCGGCCTGGCGTTTTCAGGCGTGATATCAGGCCGGGCCACTGATCCTGGCTCAGCCCATTCCGGCCTTGCCCTTGACGTCTTCAACAGCATTCCGGCCTTTAGCCTCAGCCTGCTTCGCCTTACCGGCGAGGCGATCTCCCTTGTTGCCAGTGACCTTGCCAATCGATTCCTGGGTCTTGCCCTCGATGTCCTTGGCGCCAGCCTTGACGCGGCCGGCGGTGGAGGCCAGGGGCAAGGGGGAGGCGCTGAGAGTGAAGGCTCCTGAGGCCTGGGCGGGAGCGCTCAAAGCCGGCGTGGCGATCAACACCAGCAGGCTGAAGACAAGGCCAAGGCAAGTGGCGGCCAACTGGCGCAGAAAACGAAAGTGGTGCTTCATGGTGACGATAGCGAGGGTGGAAAGAGGTTTAGTGCAATGAAAAGAAAAGCTGTGGCAACCAATACTGCATGTCCAGAGTTGTTCAATAGTCAGTAACCATTGATTACTGGACTCCGATCACAATGATCTGAGCAGAACATTATGATTAACGCTGCTATTCACATTGCGCCGCGCCGGCCGGTGAGGAAAGAGATCACGGCAAGCACGAGAAACACAAGGAACAGGATCTGAGCGATGCTCGCAGCTGATCCGGCGATACCGCTGAAGCCCAGGACCGCAGCGACGATCGCAATGACAAAGAAAGTAATGGCGTAGTTAAGCATGACGAAGCTCCTAAAGTGTGTTGATCAGCTGAGCAATCTCTATTTAGTTGGTGGCGTCGCGCACTGTGTCTTTCAGGTCTTCCATGGCATGTTCACCGCTGGCTTGGGCTTGCTTGACCTTGCCTGCTAGCTGATCCTTCTTGTTACCGGTGATGTTGCCAGTGGCCTCCTGAACTTTGCCTTCGATGTTCTTAGCGGTGGCTTTCATGTCTTTTCCCATACCCATGACTGACTCCTTTGTGGATGTGCACATCCATGTGATATGGATGTGCTCCAAGTCTGCTCATGAACACGAGCATTGATTCGCCAATGGTCTTTCGTCTTTCTTAAGCTCTTCTGCATTAAGTCTGCAGGATTGGTAAGTTTATTCAGCCATATTCTGATATGGGCAAATTGATGCGCATCGTCAGCACATCTGCTTCATTTCAGTGGATCCTTGCAGGGCACTCCCCGAAACCAGCCATTACGCCTCCGCTTCCCCATAAAGGAAGGATTGGGTGCAGCTAGGAGTTAGTTGCCCGTAGACCGCGGCCAGCCTCTCCACAGAAGCCCCTGAAACCGCCCAGATCTAAGTTGCTGCAATCAATCTGGGCGAGAGAATGGGGTATGCCCAAGACCTTCCGCCCCTGGCAGCCTGAGCAGACCACCCTGCTGCCGCCATCACCCAGTGACTGGCTCTTAGAAGACCATCAGGTGTATTCCTGCTGGATCTGGTGGATGAGCTGGATCTCTCACAGGTCCTGATACCTGCTCAACCCAAGGATCCCTGCGGGGAGAAGGGCTTTAACCCCAGGATTTAGCCGGCAGGTTTCCGCGAAGCGGTTGACGCTGCTGTTGCTCGATGCGTACTGCGTGGGCATCGTCTCTTCCCGCAGGATCGAGCACGCCTGCTACGAGGACCTGGCCTTCCGGGTGCTGACGGCCAACCAGCAGCCAGACCACAGCCACATCAGTGAGTTCCGACGCCGGAACCTTGACGCGCCCACTTGACGCGCTCAAGGGTCTGTTCGTTCAAATCCTGCGGCTCTGACAACCAGCCGGGATGGTGAGCCTGAGCCATGTGGCGCTGGATGGCACCAAGGTTCAGGCCAATGCCTCCAAACACAAGGCCGTGAGCCATGAGTGGATGCTCAGGGCGGATAGGGAGCTCCAGCAGGAGATCAACGCCTTGTTGCGCAAGGCCCAAATCCTGGATGCCCAGGAGGATCGTCGCTACGGCAAGGGGAATCGTGGCAGTGATCTGCCTGATGACCTGCGCCTGGCGCTGGAGGCCTGGGTGTGCCAGCAAAGCGAACAAGCTGCCTACGGATCAGGTCTTGGGCTCCTGAGGTACCGGCGGAAGCCGCCGCTCCACCTGCAGAAACACCAGCCAGGCCAAGCCGGCGGCGATGCCGCCGGTCCAGTCACTGCGCAGCAGCTCCACGATCGAGATCGTGCTGGCGCCAATACGGAGGCCACGCAGTAGGAAGCGGCCCAGCTTCTCAAGGTTTAAGGGCATGAGCAAGGGCTCGAGCTTCAGGTTGGCGGGAGGCTAGAACCCGCCAGCAGCTAGGCGATCAGCGCAACCAACTGCTCCAGCCGATCCAGGCGTTGCTCCAGGTGCTGCAGCTCAGGGCCGCCGGCCTTGCTGCAGGCCATGCCGTCGCTCCTGCCGCTGGCTGCCAACTGGCCACTGGCTCTGCCGTCCTTGGTGCCGTTGACCGGGAGGGCGCTACGCGAGGGGGGACCATCGGGATGGCTGAGCAGGACGTCCACCTGTTGAAGCTTGGGGCCACTGCTGAGGCCCTTGATGCCGCGGTGAAGGCGCTAGTGGATGGATCGTATTGGCCTCCGTCGCTATCAATAAGCTATGATCATCTTCTCAGTGCGCACTTATGGAGACTGCCTCAGGACTGTGTGATGGGCTAGAGGATGTGCGCTTCTCTGGAGGCTAAGGAATGAATCGACTCCTGCATGCCGTTGGGGCCATCGTTGTCGTTCCATACGTTGTGCTGGCACTCTTCTTTCTTTGCATCGGTGAGGTTGCACGAGCAAGAGGCCTTGGTGCCCTTATTGAGATCGCCTGGAACAGCCTTGACTGGTTCGCCTGGGGTATCTACGTAGCCCCTGCCCTTTGGGTTTGCCTTGTCGCCACAGGTTGTATTCCAAGCCTGCAAAGAGCAAGCTCACTTTGCCTGTGCCTGCTTGCCGCTGTCAGCTTCCTTGTGGTTGTCACCTTGTCTTCGAATCAAGTTGGCATTGGCGAGTTCATTTTCCTGCTCCCATGCATCGGCGTTGCCGCGACCAGCGCTTGGCTATTCGCTCAGACTAGTCGCAAGACGCCGTCATCCTTTTCTTCTGCAGACTTCTAAGCAGAGCTCAAGGCCAGGGTCGCGTCGGTAGATGTGGGTAACACTGGGCGGCTGTTCGGCGGTATCTGGACGATGTGCAGACATTCTGCCGACGTGAATCGTTCAGATCTGCTGTGGCACCGGTCTTCGGTCCATTCACAGGAGGCCCTCCGTTGCGACGCTTCGGCGTGAACCATCCAGACCAGACCCAGCCCTGGACCGCGGCAGAACGCTCGCGGCTTCAGCAGCTCCAGCGGCGCCAGCCGCACTGGCTCAGGACAGGCCATCCGCAGACCTTGCCAATGGAAAGGTCTCAGGTGAACCACCACCCGAGACCCCTGCCCGAAGGCACCACCACCGTGAAATGCTGGTCCTTGACAAGTATGCCCGCTTGCTGGCATCGCGCCGGCGCAGGGCATGACCATCCCCGTTCAGTGGCGGGCGGATCTGTGCAGCGGCCTTAGCTTCCGGCCGTACTGCCAAAGCCCCGGTGCCGGTCACTTCCCGCCTCCCCCGCCTGCTGATGGTTGCCGGCCTGCTGGCCGCCAGCCTCGCCACCGGCTTCGCCGCGGCTCCAGCTGCACGGGCGGCGGCAGCGGCCCAGCGGGTCACCCCACAATCCCTCGCTGCCGCCCTGGCACGCCTCGATGGCCTCGCCACCTCCATGCAGCGCCGCACCGGCGTGCCGGGCATGGCGATCGCGGTGGTGCACAACGATCAACTGGTGTTTCTGCGTGGCTACGGCGTGCGCAAGGCGGGGCAGGCAGGAACGGTCGATCCCGACACGATGTTCCAGCTGGCCTCCCTCTCCAAGCCGGTGGCCAGCACCGTGGTGGCGGCCCTGGTGGGAGATGGGGTGGTGGGCTGGGACGATCCGGTGCTGCGCACCCTGCCTGAGGCCCGCATCGGTCCGGCCGGCACCGCGCCAGATGTGACCCTGCGCGATCTGCTCTCGCACCGCAGCGGTCTGCCTGATCATGCCGGCGACGACCTGGAGGATCTCGGCTTCGATCGCAACACGATCCTGTCCCGGCTGCGTTTCCTGCCCACCAACAACCGTTTCCGGGCCCACTACGCCTACACCAACTTCGGCTTCACCGCCGCGGCAGAGGCGGCTGCCCGTGCCGGTGGCAGCAGCTGGGAGGCGATCTCGCGCGAGCGGCTCTACAAGCCCCTGGGCATGACGCGCACCACCTCCAGCCATGCCGCGTTGATCGCCGACGCCAACCGTGCCCGCCTGCACGTGCCCACCGCACAGGGCTGGGTGGCGCGCTTCGATCGCGATGCCGATGCGGAATCTCCCGCTGGCGGGGTGAGCGCGTCAGCGCGGGACATGGGCAGCTGGTTGCGCTTGCAGCTCAACGGCGGCCGCTTTGCCGGCAAGCCCGTGCTGCAGGCCGCTGCCCTGGCCGAAACCCATCGCCCGCAGGTGATCAGCACCCCACCGGCGGATCCAGCCACCGATGCGGCCGGGCTCTATGGGCTCGGCTGGAATGTGGGCAAGCACGGAGCAGGGCTGGTGCAGCTCTCCCACTCCGGTGCCTTCTTCCTTGGTGCCGCCACGGCTGTGTATCTGCTGCCTGCCGAAAAGCTCGGCATCGTGGTGCTCACCAACGGCCAACCAGTGGGCCTGCCGGAAGCGGTGGCGCTCAGCTTTCTGGATCTGGCGGTGGAAGGGGAGATCAGCCGTGACTACCTCCCCTTGCTGCAGGGCATCTTCAAGAGCATGAGCCAGCAGGACTACCCCGCCGTGGTGGCCCCCGCTGTCGTCGTGCCGCCGCTGCCCCTGGAGCGCTACGTGGGCCGCTACGAGAACGACTACTTCGGGCTGCTCGACATCCGCCGCGGGGCCGACGGCCTTGAGCTGCTGATCGGCCCGGAGCCGCAGCGCTTCCCGCTCACGCCGGTGAGCGGCAACACCTTCTCCTACCAACCCCGCGGCGAAAACGCCTTTGGCCCTGCGGCGGTCACGTTTCAGGCCGGGGCCGGCGGAATGCCCACGACCGTGTGGGTCGGAAACCTCGATCGCAACGGGCTGGGGCTGTTCATTCGCCAGAAACCGTGACGTTTTGACAGCTTTGCCGCGATGCTTGGTCAGCGTTTCACGGCATTCCCTTGTTCAATGATGGCCACGATGGTGCGCCCCAGCTGCCGCCGCTGAACCGCCAGCAGCTGGAAACCCTGCTGGCGGCCCTTGATCCCCGGCTCGATGGCTTCGGCAAGGGAACCTCCTGCCTCGACGATGCCGCCGCCTTCCTGGCGCGCCTGTCGGCAGAACCTGCCGCTGCGAATGGCGCCGGCACCAGCGGCAACGGAACGGGCAGCAGCAACGAATCCGCACCGCTGCAGGTGTGGCTGGAGGCCTGGCGTTCCGCGGGCGGCAACCGCCAGACGCTCTCACTGATGGTGCGGATGCTGCTGGCGCAGGCCGGCGAACCGCACAGCTCACCAACTAGCGCCTGAGCCCAGGGGGCTGCGGCGTCGCGGTCGCCGCTCAGAGCGAGCCGGCCAGCAGCTGGCGGATCAGGGCCGGATCCACGTCGTTGCGGATCACCACATGGCCGATGCCGGTGGGCAGCACGAAGCGCAGCTGCCCCTGGTTCACCTTCTTGTCGCTCTGCAGGGTCTGCATCGCCGCCTCCACGTCCAGCGGCGGCAGAACCAGCGGCAGGCCGGCCTTGGCGATCACCGCCCGCTGGCGTTCCTGGTCGGCGGCTTTCCACAGGCCCATCGCCAAAGCCAGCTGACCGACGGCCTCCATCCCCATCGCCACCGCTTCGCCGTGGATCACGGTGCCGTAGCCGCAGAGCGTTTCCACCACGTGGCCGAGGGTGTGGCCGTAGTTGAGGATCGCCCGCAGGCCGCCCTCCCGTTCATCAGCTGCCACCACCCGGGCCTTGGCGGCAGCCGAGCGCTGCAGCAGCCGCTGCAGGCGGGCCGGGCCGATCGCCTCGAGGCTGGAAAGATCCGCCGCCGACTCCAGATCGGCGAACAGGATCGGGTCACCGATCACGCCGTATTTGATCACCTCCGCCATGCCGGCGCGGAACTCCCGCTCCGGCAACGTGGTGAGCGTGGCGGGATCCACCAGCACCAGCTCCGGCTGGTGAAAGGCGCCGATCAGGTTCTTGCCGCCGGGGTGGTTCACGCCAGTCTTGCCGCCGATCGCCGCATCCACCATCGCCAGCAGGGTGGTGGGCACCTGCACCACGGGGATGCCGCGCAGCCAGGTGGCGGCGGCGAAACCCGCCATGTCGCCCACCACACCGCCGCCCAGCGCCACCACCAGGGATCGCCGCTCCAGTCGCTGCGCGTAGGCCGCGTCGTGGATCTGGGACACGGTGGCGAGGGTCTTCTGCTCTTCCCCCGCGGCGATCACCAGCCGGGTGGTGTGGAAGCCGTGCCGCTGCAGGCTGGCCAGTACCCGGGCGCCGTAGTGGTGATCCACCTCAGGATTGGTGACCAGCAGCACCTGGGTGCCGGCCGCGCAGCCCCGTTCCTCCAGCAGACCGCCCAGCGCCTCCAGCGCCCCTTCACCGATCCGCACCGTGTAGGGATTGCTGGCCAGCGCCACCTCGATCGTGCGCAACGGCGACCCCGCCACCACTCCAGGGCCTGGGGTGCGGTCGGATCGGGAGCTGGTGGGCTGGCTGGAGGTCATTGCGGAGACCCTTCGAACGGAGGGGGGTCTGATCGTGCTGAAGGTAAGGCGCGGCTACCTGCGGCCGGCTCAGCTGTCGCTGTTGAGCAGGCTCAGCAAGGCGCTGCCATAGCGCTCCAGCTTGGCAGCGCCGATGCCGCTGATCGCCGCCAGTTCCGCGCTCTGGAGCGGCCGCCGCGCGGCCAACTCCACCAGCGTCCGGTCATGGAACACCACATAGGGAGGCACCGCCTGCTCACGCGCCTGTTCCCGCCGCCAGTCCTTGAGCCGTTGCAGCAGCTCGAGATCGGCGCCCTGCCCGTCGGCCCCAGCCCCGGCAGCGCCTGCGGCCCCGCTCAGCGCGCCGCTGCGTGCCCGCGAGCGCCGCTCCTGGCGCGGTGGTGGCAGCGGCAGCTCCAGCCGCTGTTCGCCACGCAGCAGCGGCCGCACCTGCGCCTCGGCCCCCCAGCGCAGCCCCCCGTGTCCATCGGGCACCGGCTCCAGCAGCCCGGCGGCGGTGAGCTGCCGCAGCAGGGTGCGCCACTGGCCCCGGTCCAGTTCCTTGCCGATGCCGTACACACTCAGTTCGTGGTGCCCCAGGGCCCGTAGGCGCGCTGTGTCGGCCCCCAGCAGCACATCCACCACGTGGGCGGCGCCGAACCGCTGCCCGGTGCGATATACCGCCGAGAGGGCTTTCTGGGCCGGGATCGTCACATCGGTCCGCTCCTGGGGCTCCAGGCAGCGGTCGCAATTGCCGCAGGGCTGCTCCAGCGTTTCGCCGAAGTGCGCCAGCAGCACCTGACGGCGGCAGCCGGGCGCTTCTGTGAAGCCGATCAGGGCGTCCAGTTTTCCGTGCTCGATCCGTTTCTGGGCCGGCTCGGCCTCGGAGTCGTCGATGAAGCGCCGCAGCTGCGGCACATCACCGTCGCCGTGCACCATCCAGGCGGTGGCCGGCAGCCCGTCCCGGCCAGCCCGGCCGGTTTCCTGGTAGTAGGCCTCCAGGCTCTTGGGCAGATCGACATGGGCCACAAAGCGCACATCCGGCTTGTCGATGCCCATGCCGAAGGCGATCGTGGCCACCACGATCACCCCGCTGTCCCGGCGGAAGCGGCTGAGTGCGGCGCTGCGCTGCGGCGCCTCCATTCCCGCGTGATAGGCGATGGCGTCATGACCAGCGGCGCGCAGGTCCGCGGCGAAGCGGTCCACCCGGGCGCGGGAGCGGGCATAGACAATGCCAGCATCGCCGCGATGCGCCTCGAGGAAGGCCAGCAGCTGGGCCTTGGCCTCGTCCTTGTCACGCAGCAGGTAGCGGATGTTGGGGCGATCGAAGCTGGCCGTGAAGACACGGCCCTGCTCCAGCGCCAGCCGCGCCACGATCTCGTCGCGGGTGCGCGGGTCGGCGGTGGCGGTGAGCGCCAGCCGTGGCACCTGGGGAAAGCGGGTCGCCAGCTCCACCAGCTGCAGGTAGTCCGGCCGGAAATCGTGCCCCCACTGCGACACGCAATGGGCCTCATCAATGGCGAACAGCGCCAGCGGTCGCTCCGCCAGCCGATCGAGCAGGTCGCCGGCCAGCAGCCGCTCCGGCGACACATACAAGAGATCCAGGTCCTGGGCCTGGAAAGCGCGCCAGATGGCGCTGCTCTCCTCCGGCGCGAGCGCCGAATGCAGCGCCGCCGCCCGCACGCCCGATTGCCGCAGGGCTTCCACCTGGTCCTGCATCAAGGCGATGAGTGGCGAGATCACCACCGCCAACCCAGGGCGGAACAGTGCCGGGATCTGATAGCAGAGCGATTTCCCGCCGCCGGTGGGCATCAGCACCAGCGCCGAGCCACCGTCGATCACGTGCTCCACGATCGCCTGCTGCGGGCCGCGGAAGGCCTCGTAGCCGAACACCTCGCGCAGCACGCCCTGCGCTGAAGCTCCGGGCTGCAAGGGGCCCTGCGGCGACACGCTCGGCTGCGGGTGTCCCAAGGCGGTGGCCCCTGCGCGCTGATCTCCCACAATGGCGCCATGAACGGCCCATCCGTACCGCGCCCGGCCCCTGCTGCGGCCCCGGCTCTGGCCACGCCCACGGGAACGGCAATGTCCACAGCCCCGGTCACGCCCTCGCCCACGCCTTCGCTCCTTGGTCGTCGCCTCACCCCCTGGGGCTTCCTGGCGCCGGCGCTGCTGCTGCTGGCGGTGTCCGTGCTTGTGCCGGCGGCGATGGCTCTGGTGATCAGCTTCACCGCCACCGGCCTGGACATGAGCGAACCGCTGCGGTTCGTGGGCCTCGCCAACATCCGCCGCCTGCTCACCGACCCGGTGTTCTTTCAGGTGCTGGGCACCACTTTTCTCTATCTGGTGGGTGTGGTGCCGCCGATCGTGTTCGGCTCGCTGGCCCTGGCGGTGCTCGTGAACCGCAGCCTGCCCGGCATCCACTGGTTCAGGGCCGCCTTCTACACCCCCGTGCTGGTGTCGATCGTGGTGGCGGCGATCGCCTTTCGCTGGCTGTACGCCGAAAACGGCCTGATCAACGGCTGGTTGGCAGCGCTGCTGGGCGGCACGTTCGAACCGATCGGTTTTCTCACCAGCCCGTTGCTGGCCTTGCCGGCGGTGATGCTCGTCACCCTGTGGAAGGGACTGGGTTATTACATGGTGATCTTCCTGGCCGGTCTGCAGGGCATCTCGCCGGAGCTCTACGAAGCGGCGGCACTGGATGGCAGCGAAGGCTGGCGCAGCCATCTGGATATCACCCTGCCCCTGCTGCGCCCTTACATCACCCTGGTGGCGGTGATCTCGGCGATCGCGGCCACCAAGGTGTTCGAAGAGGTGTTCCTGATGACCCAGGGGGGGCCGGCCGATTCCACCCGCACCCTCGTCTATTACGTCTATGACCAGGCCTTCTCGGAACTGGAGATCAGCTATGCCTGCACCGTGGGCCTGGCCCTGTTCCTGATCGTGCTGGTCTTCTCGCTGCTGCGCTACCTGCTGGCCGGCGACCGCAGCCTCACCTGAGCCCGATGGACGCGGTGGATGTCAGGCTGCACGCTTGCTCGGCCGCCCCGGCGGACCACCATCAGGGGCAGCAACCATGAGCGGCAGCATCGGCGTGGTGGGGGGCGGCCAACTGGCCCTGATGCTGGCGGAAGCGGCGCGGCGGCTGGGCGTCGAGCTTCACGTCCAGACGCCCCTGGCCACCGACCCGGCCGCAGCCCTGGCCACCAGCGTGGTTCTCGCGCCCATCGATGACCTGGCCGGCACCCGGGCCCTGGCTGCCCTGTGCCAGGCGATCAGCTTCGAGAACGAATGGCTCAACCTCGACGCCCTGGCAGCGCTGGAAGCAGAGGGTGTGGTGTTCCTGCCGCGGCTGCAGGCGCTGCAGCCGCTGGTGTCGAAGCGCAGCCAGCGGGAACTGCTCGGCCGCTTGCAGCTGGCCTCGCCCCGCTGGATTCCGCTCGAAGCGGTGCTGGCGCCTCCTGCGGGGCTGGCTCCTGGTCCGCTGCCACAGCCAGAGGGCGGGCCCGCCGCGGGGGGCTGGCAGCCGGTCATCCTTCAGCCTGCCAACCCGCCCGAACCTGCCGCCCCCCATCTGCCGGAGGGCTTCAGCTTTCCCCTGATGGCCAAGGCCGCCACCGGCGGCTACGACGGCCGCGGCACCGCCTGCATCCACGACGACGAGGAACTGGCCGCACTGCTGGAGCGTGTGCCGCCTGAGCAGTGGTTGCTGGAGGAGTTCGTGACATTCGAGCAGGAACTCGCCCTGGTGGCCTGCCGGGATCGCGACGGCAATGTACGCACCTTCCCGCTGGTGCAGACCCACCAGCACAACCGCGTCTGCGACTGGGTGCTCGCCCCCGCCCCTGTGAGCCATGCGGTGCAGGCGCGCGCCCGGAACGTGGCGGCTTCCCTGCTCACGGCGCTCGATTACGCCGGAGTTCTGTCGGTGGAGTTCTTCTACGGTTCAGCCGGGCTCCAGGTGAACGAACTGGCACCCCGCACCCACAATTCCGGCCACTACACGATCGAGGCCACCGCCACCAGCCAGTTCGAGCAGCAGGTGCGCATCGTGCAGGGTCTCGACCTCGGTGACACGGCCCTGAAGGTGCCGGGCGCCCTGATGGTGAACCTGCTGGGCTTTGAAACTGCCGAGTCGTCCTACGAGGAGCAGCGCCGAGCCCTGGCCGACCTGCCCGGCGCCAGCGTGCATTGGTACGGAAAACGGGAGTCGAGTCCGAGCCGCAAGCTGGGCCACGTCACCGTGCTGCTGAGTGAGCAGCAACCGGAACAGCGGCTGCAGGAGGCCATGGATCGCCTCGATCAGGTGCGTGCGATCTGGCCGCTGCCTCCCGAGTAAAAGCCTTAGGGTGTGGTCGAACTGCTGTGTTGGTGACTGCCTTTCACAGTTTTCTGATCTGACTCCTTCTTCGACGTGGGTGGTCTGTCGCGACGGTGACGTATGCCGGCCTTGCTGCTGGAAACGAAGCCCCGCTTTGCCTGCCCCTCTGGTTCTTCCAGGTCGAAATCTGGGGCAAGACGGCACGGCGGTTCACCCTTTTCTCTCTCAAGCTCCCCGGCCGTTGCTGCGGCGTTCATGCGGGCCGGATCACTGCCTCGCCGCCGCCTGGATCCGTCCAGCAAACCGGCGCAACCCCCCCACCACACCTCTTGCTGTCCATCAAGCCTCAGTGAGGCCATCCAACCTCGACTGCAGCGCCTCCTTCTCCAGGGTGGTCACCACGAACACCTCCTGGGCGGTGGTGCCCTTGCGCGCCAGCAGCTTGAAGCCACCTCGGATCGGTGCGGACACCTTCAAGCGCAGCACTGGACTGCGGCCTTTCACGCGGGTGATCACCGCCGGGGTCACCGTGTCGACGCCATCGCCGGCCGCCAGCCGCCGCAACACCGGAATCAGACCCTCGATGTAGGTGCTGTGGGTGATCACCACGCGACCCATCAAACGGTGTCCTTCATGAGAAACGGTCGCAGGAACTGTTAAAACGATGACAGTTCGGAGGGCATTCCGTGCATCAGACACGCGCCGCCATCGCCCGTCAGCTCAGTTCGCACCAGGGTGAAGCCGTTCAGGTGGTGAAGGCCGATGTGGCCCAGGGGCACAGAATCCGTGGATTGGCCGTATGCCCCGGGCGCGTGATGAGCTTCGTGCTCGATGCCTGCACCGGCTCTGTGCGCACGCGCAATCTGCTGGAACTCTCCTCGCTGACGCGTGATCTGGCCTGAGCCGGTCATGCCCGCTCCAGGGGCGCCATGGTGAGCCCTTCGGCGGCGAGTTGCTGGTGGTACAGCTCCGCCTGCTCCTGCGGACCACACCACACCACCGCCGAGCCTTCGGTGTCGATCCGCTTGGCCAGGGCCCAGGCGTGGTCCGGCTGCATGCCGGGGATGTAGGTCAGCAGGCAGGCCACCACGTGCTGATAGGTGTTCACGTCGTCGTCGAGCACCACCACCTTGAAGTTGGGATAGGGCTGCTGCAGGCGCACAGGCTCCAGCACCGTGGCGGCTTTGCCAGGAGCAACGTTCCAAGGGGCAGACCCGGCCCATGGGTTGGCAGACACCCCTGCCCCTGGCGTGGCGAAGAAAAGACGAACCATGGCCATCGCGACCGGCCAATACCGGCAAGGCAGCAGCTTAGGTAAAGTGCGCCGAGTCAAAGCCGTGTCCACGCCATGCTGATCACCCTGGGTTGGTCCTCGCTCGCCGCCCTCTTCAGCTTCTCGATCGCCATGGTGGTGTGGGGCCGCAACGGCGACGGCAGCATCAACTTCTGATCTGAGCCCCGTTCGGCGCAACTGATGCCTGAAACAGCCTTCACCCTCACGAACGCTCTGGCGGTCGTGGCCTCTGTGCTGCTTGTGTTCGTGAGTGGAGGCGTCGTTTACCTGTCCACCGTCGAGTGGCGGGATCGCCGCCGCCGTCAGCGCGCCGCCAACCCGCGTCGATGACCCTCGACCCGCTCAGGCCCATCGCGCCGTGGGCCTGGCGCGAAGCGGGTGACGCTCTGGTGCCGCCTCCCCCACACTCTGCTGCCGATCGATGGAGCTCAGTCCCCACGGACGAGCTGATCGCCAGCCTGGCCTCTGACGAGGAGCAGCTCCCCGATCCTGGCGCTGCCCTGGCACTCTGCGGCGGCGACCATCCTGCGGCAGCCCTGCAGCACGGCGCTGACACGCTGCGCAGGCAACTGGCGGGAGAAACGGTCACCTACGTGATCAACCGCAATCTCAACTTCACGAACCACTGCGTGAAGCACTGTGGGTTCTGTGCCTTTCGCCGGGATGCCGGCGCCGAGGGGGCGTTCTGGCATGGCTTTGCGTTGCTGCAGGAGAAAGCCCGCGCCGCTCAGGCGTGGGGCGCCACTGAGCTGTGTCTGCAGGGCGGCCTCAACCCGATGGCCCGCGAGGCGGGCAGCGCCCTGCGCTACTACGAGGCGCTGCTTGGAGCCTTGCTGGAAGCCGCCCCGGGGATCCATCTGCATGCCTTCTCGCCTCAGGAGCTGCTCTTCATCGCCGAGCAGGACGATTGCCCGCTCGACACCGTGATTCAACGCTTGCGGGAAGCCGGTCTGGGCTCGGTGCCCGGCACCGCCGCCGAGGTGCTGAGTGAGCGGGTGCGTCGGCAGCTGTGCCCCGAAAAGTTGTCGGCGCGCGCCTGGTGCGCGGTGGTGCTGCAGGTGCAGCGCCACGGTCTGGCCAGCACCGCCACGATGATGACGGGTCACATCGAAGCGGCCGCCGATCGTGTGGCCCACTGGTTCACGTTGGTGGCGCTGCAGCAGCGGGCCTGGCAGGCAGGGGTGCCGGGCTTCTCCGAGTTTGTGCTGCTGCCGTTCATCGGCGCCGCCGCGCCTGAGCCCCTGCGGCGCCGGGTGGGCCGCGACCAGCCCGATCGCTCCGCCATGCTCACACTCACCGCCCAGGCCCGCCTGCTGCTGGGGCGCTGGTTGGTGAACCATCAGCCCAGCTGGGTGAAGCTGGGCCTTGATGGGGCCACCGAGGCCCTGCGTTGGGGTTGCAACGACATCGGCGGCACCTTGATGGAAGAACACATCACCACCATGGCCGGCGCCACTGGCGGCACGAGCCGCAGCCCCCAGGAGCTGAGCAGCGCCGCCCTGGGTCTGGGCCGCCCGGTCCGGCAGCGCACCACCCTGTACGGCCCTGTCGCGGCTGAGGCATTGCCCGCATGAGCCTCACCTTCCCTCGCTGGCGTCTGCCTCCGCTCCCCCGGCCAGGTCTGCCCACTCCCAGGATGCCTCGTTGGCGCTCGCTGCTGCCGGTCACAAGCGGCGTGATCGTGCTGCTGCTGCTGCCGGCGCTTCAGCTGCAGCGGTTCCCCCGCTCCAATGCCGCGGGCCTAGAGCGGCTGGTCCCCGTCGCTGCCCTGATTCAGAGCTTTGCCGCTGCGCCCGCTCGCCCCGTGCCCGCACTCTGGCAGGAGCGGCTGTCGCAGCCACTGGCCGCGCGGCTGTGGGCACGGCAGCAGGGGCAGTGGTGGCAGCTGTGGGGAGAGAGCGGTGATGGGGGCACCCTGCTGGCGATCAGTGGCAGGGGCTTCGAGGGACTGCCCGAGCGTGCACTTCCCGCCAACAGCTTTCGCCTTGACGATCTGCTGGTGATTGCCGCGGATCCCCTCTCCCGGCAGCAGCTGCAGCAGCAGCTGAGCCGCACGGCTCGCCCGCCCAAGGGAATGGAGAAGCGCTGCGTGGACCAGCTGCGTTCCGCCCAGACGGTCGCCTGGACGGGCACGGCTGTCAGCCAGCTGACCGGAGCCCTGGCGCCGCTGCTGGGCCGTTTTCAACAGGGTTGCCTGGTGCTGGCGGGAGATGCCACGGGCCTCACCTGGCGGGGGGAAGCCACAGGATCCGGCAAGGCCGCAGCTGCGGCAGAGCTGGCTGAGCTGCCGGCCGTGCCGTCGCGTCAGCCCCTGCCCGCAACACTGCTGCTCGACGTGGAGGGGGATCGCCTGGATCTGCTGTTCGAAGGCCTGCTCAGCCGTCAGTTGATCCGCCAGCCGCTGGTGGATCGGTATGGACTGCAGGAAACCCTGCTGCGGCGGTTAGGCGGCAGCCCGTTCCGGTTGCGGCTGAGCCCCCAGCCGGCGGGGGCCTTCCAGGCGTCCCTCGACCTGCAACTGCAGGTGGGCAAGCAACGGCAGGAGTGGATCCAGTGGCTGGCCCAGTTGCGTGAGGTGCTCAAGCAACAGGGGCTGGTGGAGCAGCTGCCGTCAGCAGCGGAGCGTGCTGGTGAAGCTGCTGCCAACCCGGCCCCTCCCTTGCCCACGGGCGTGTGGCTGCGCCAGGACGGCACCGTGGTGGGGGGATGGCGCTGGATCCAGCCGACCGCCGGCGCCCCGCCGCTGCTGTCCCTGTTTCTGGGCTCGTTGCCGCCACCCGTGCCGGCGCCGCCGCTGCCGAAGATCGAGCTCACTCCTGCAGTGGCCACACTTCCGCAGACCCTGCGGCTGCGTGCAAGACCCCAGGCGCTGGCCGCGTTGGGACTGCTGCCCCCGGCTCTGCCTCCGGTGCTGCAGCAATCTGACCAGTTAGAGCTCGTAGCCCGTTGGCCAGCTGTCGCGAAAGGAAGCAGTAGTGGTCAGGCCCAGGCCTTGTTGGCAGGCTCTCTCACCCTTGACGCTGCACCGGGCGCCGCACCGGTGGAGTCACCGCCAAGGCCCTGAGGGTCAGCCCCAGGGCAAGCCAGCTTCAGGCGCTGGGAGCTGCGGTGCCGCTGCCCGCTTCAGGACCTGCGGCGATGTCAGCGGAGCCGGAGGCCACAGCCACACCGGGCTCCGCGGCAGGAGCTTCAGAGGTAGCGCCAAGGCTCTGGCGCTCACGCCGCCGCCGCTCAGCCGCCACCGTTTCCTCCATCAGCTCAACGGCCTGGGCCATCTTCTCGAGGTTGGACACATACAGGCTGAGGTCCTTGTCGACACGATCCTTGAGCAGACCCATCGCTTCGCCGGTGTCGTGGGCGGCCTGGCGCAGGGCTTGGGGCTCCACAGCGTCAGCCCCTTTGGCCTTTTGCAGCAGGCTGAGCAGCCCGACGGCAAGCAGACGCGAATAGTGGAAGTCCGGGCGCTTCACCGCCTGGAGAACACCAGCGATCGGCTCAGGAGCACCGGTGCCCTGCTCGGTGATCCAGCGGCGCACGTCTTCGACGCTGTGCTGGCCCACGGCCGCCACTGCCTCATTGCGCAGGCGGCGGAAATGATCGGCCTCATAGCCGCAGGCCGCGCACAGGGCCTGGAACAGCGGTTCCCTCTGCGCTTCAGGCCGATAGCCACGGGCGAAGCTGTCGAACACCTGGGTCAGGCCGACCGCGAACAGCGGATCGATCTGAAAGCCCTTCTGGCGGCTTAGCAGATGCAGCTCCACCAGCAGTTCGTCCACCATGCGCCGGTAGAGGGGCGCGATCACATGGGGAAACGCACGATGGAACGAACGCTTGCTGTCAGCGACGGTGAGGCAGGCGCCCACACTGATTCTCCTGGTTATCTGGACCTTAGCGCTGCCCCCTCCCGCCCGATGGGCCGGCGCCACCGCTAGCGCTCACTGAGCTGGACCTGCTCCGGCGAGCTGGCCCAGGCCCAGCGAGGGGGAACCGTGGGTGCACTGGCCTCGGTAAGATGGGGGAGTTGCTGATTTTTCGTCCATGATCCCGATCGTGATTGAGGATTCGGGCCGGGGCGAGCGCGCGTTCGATATTTATTCCCGGCTGCTGCGCGAGCGCATCATTTTTCTTGGTGAAACGGTCACGGCGGAATCTGCCAACCGGGTGGTGGCTCAGTTGCTGTTTCTGGAAGCAGAAGACCCTGAAAAGGACATCTTCCTTTACATCAACTCTCCCGGTGGCTCCGTCTACGACGGCCTTGGCATCTTCGACACGATGCAGCACATCAAGCCCGACGTCCAGACCGTCTGCGTGGGCCTGGCCGCCAGCATGGGGGCCTTTCTTCTCACGGCCGGCGCCAAGGGCAAGCGCAGCAGCCTGCACCACTCGCGCATCATGATCCACCAGCCGCTCGGTGGCGCCCGCGGCCAGGCCAGCGATATCCGCATTCAGGCCAACGAAATCCTCTTCCTCAAAGACAAGCTCAACCGCGAACTGGCTGATCGCACCGGCCAACCCCTCGATCGCATCCAGGTCGACACCGACCGTGACTTCTTTATGTCACCGGCAGAAGCGGTGAGCTACGGCCTGATCGACAAAGTGATCGAACGCCGCCCGATCCGCCCTGTGGATTGAGACGTCAGGTCCTGGTTGCCGGCGCATCCGCAACTCTTCACGCCTGGAGCCAATGGCCGAAGCGCGGTAGTCCTCACCAGCTTCTGTTGCTTCCAGGCGTATTTGTCAACGCGCACTGTGCCAGCGCCATCAGCACTCAGTTCATCGCCCCGAAGCGCAGCGCCGACTTTACGCCTACCTAAGAGTCAGCTAACTGCTAACGCTTGTCACTTGCAACAAATAGGCCCGAAGGATAACTCGAAAAGCGACCATACAATTTAACCCTACAATCTGACCCTGCCAACTGACTCAAAAGCGCCCCGAGAGAGAGGGTGGAAGGAGGCAAACGATAGAGCCAACCCTCAATCGATGACGATCCGCGTAAACAAGCAAGAACTCGCTGTGCATTGACAGACATTCTCAGGATTGGTTCTCCGAGAATGGATAACGCAGGACTTGGATGATCGCGAAATCAATGACTTGATGATCAACCATCGATTTACTCAACGTTCTGCAAACAGTCTTCCGAGTGTCGGCCTATTGAAGACTATTGAAGTTGAGTCCTTCAGACTTTACCGACCTTCTGGAATTGCTGCTTTAGAAGCTGAACTCCAGGAAAGGGGGCATGCCGGCTTCCTGAAAGCGAGGAGTCGAAACCAAGGCTCAATCTTTCGGTTGATCCGACTTAAGCAAGTAGCTCTTGCTGAATTTCAGCTCTTTCCAAAGAGAGCGGATTTGGTCGTAGGCATCGGTTTGGGTGATCTTGCCATTGGCCTGCAATCCCACGATCAGTCCCACACGGTCGGCGAACTGCTCAAGGTTTTGGTGAAAAGCTGCGCCCTCAGGGGTCCAGTCGTCACCGTGGTAACGACTGAACGACTCCATCGGGGATTTGATATCGCTCAACGCTCTGATGCAATGAGGCCAATTTTATCGGACCAAGCGGGATGAAAAGACTGATCAGGGTTAATAGCAGATAAAGGAAGGGGCTGATGTCGCAAGGTCATCAGCCCTTGGCCTGGCTCAGGTGGTGGCTGGCAGCAGGGGGGAGAAGCGTTCCTTTTCTGGAATCACACTGAATTCAGCCACGATGCTGCGGAACTCGTCTCCGTTGAGGCTTTCCTTTTCGATCAACAGTTCCACCAGGCGATCCATGCATTCGCGGTGATTGCCTACCAGCTCAAGGGTGTCCTGGTAGCAACGGTCCACGATCAGGCGCACCTGCTCATCGATGCGGCGCGCGATCGATTCCGACACGTCGCTGCGGGTCATCAGGTCGCGGCCAAGGAACACCTCCTGGTTGCCTGCCTCCAACGAAACGGGGCCAAGATCGCTCATGCCGAAGCGGGTGACCATCTGACGGGCAAGGCCCGCCACCATCTGGATGTCACCGCCAGCACCGGTGGTGACTTCGGCATGGCCGAACACCACGGCTTCAGCAGCACGCCCGCCCAGGGCACCCATGATCCGTGCCTGCAACTGGGAGCGGCTCACAAGCATCTGCTCTTCATCGGGGGCAAACCAGGTGAGGCCCTGGGCCTGGCCGCGAGGAATCAGTGTGACCTTCTGCACGGGGTCGTGGTTTTTCACCAGGGTGCCCACCAGGGCATGGCCCACTTCGTGATAGGCAATCAGGCGCTTGCTGCGTCCATCGGTGAGCGGCTTGCCTTCCATGCCGGCGATCACCCGATCCACAGCGTCGTCGATCTCAGCCAGGCTGGTGGCCTCCTTGCGGCGCCGCGCGGTGAGGATGGCCGCCTCGTTGAGCAGGTTGGCAAGATCGGCCCCTGTGAAGCCGGGGGTGCGACGCGCAATCGCCTCAAGCGACACATCCTCAGCGAGTTTCTTGTTGCGGGAGTGCACTTCCAGAATCGAGAGGCGGCCCTTGATGTCAGGCGCGTCGACGCTCACCTGACGGTCGAACCGGCCCGGACGCATCAGCGCTGAATCGAGCACATCGGGGCGGTTGGTGGCCGCGATGATGATGATGCCGCTGTTGCCTTCAAAGCCATCCATCTCCGTCAGGAGCTGGTTGAGGGTCTGCTCGCGCTCATCGTTGCCGCCGCCGATGCCGGCGCCGCGCTGGCGTCCCACCGCGTCAATTTCATCGATGAAGATGAGGCAGGGGCTGTTTTCCTTGGCCCGCTTGAACAGGTCGCGCACGCGGCTGGCGCCGACGCCCACGAACATCTCCACGAACTCGGAGCCGGAGAGGGAGAAGAAAGGCACACCGGCCTCACCGGCGATCGCCTTGGCCAGGAGGGTCTTGCCGGTGCCAGGGGGGCCCACCAGCAGAAGTCCACGCGGAATCTTGGCGCCCACCGAAGTGAAGCGTTCGGGCTGCTTGAGGAAGGTGACAACCTCCTGCAGGTCTTCCTTCGCTTCTTCCACGCCGGCCACATCGGCGAACTTCACGCCGGTTTCCGCTTCCATGGCGAAGCGGGCTTTGGTTTTGCCGAACTGCATGGCCTGGCCAGGACCGCCGGGCATGCCCGAGGAGCGGCGTGCCAGGAAAATCAGGGAACCGATCAGCAGCAGCGGGAACAGCAGGTTGCCGAGCAGGCCCAGGGCCGGCGGCGAATTGCGCGGCGGGTGGATGTCGAAGCTGATGCCCTTCTGCTTGAGATTGTTGATCAGCTCAGGGGCCACGCCGGGCAGATCCACACGCAGGCGCTGCACGCGGTTGTCGAGGTCCGGGTCCACCGCCTCGATCACGGCACTGCGGCCGCCGTCGTAGATGTCCACCGCGGTGACGCGTCCCGCCTCCACGTAGTCGAGGAAGCGGCCGTAGCTCATGCGGGCCACAGCCGTGTTACGTGCGCTGGAGATGCCGGCACCGGTGCTATCAGCGAAGCGGGCGGGGCCGCCACTGCCGAGCACCTGCCAGCCAAGAAACACAGCCACTCCGACAGGGAGAAGCCAAAGTGCGATCAGACGCCAGCGCTGGTTCATGGCTGAGAGGTTGTTTTAACAACTGTAAAGCTCGGGATCCAAGATGGAGACTGCTCCCTCCAGATCCGCGCTTCCCTCAGCCTGCCATGGTGGGGCGGGTTTCCTGAGAATCCGGCTGCAGCCCCTCGGCCAGCACCACCCCCGGATCGCTTTCCATCAGCAGGTCGTTCACCGACAGCGTTTCGATCAGGTCGGGGCCGCCAAGGGTGTGGGTCCAGATCTCCACTTCACTGCTGGGGGGGGCCTCGAAGCTGAGGAACTCGAAGGGAAACGCCACCCGTTCCAGATAGAAGGTTTCAGGGCCGCAGCAACGAAGGATCACCATGCGGTCGCTGGCGTTGCGATACCCGCAGGGGAGTAGTGCCACGGTTGGTGCCTCATCTCAGAACCCTCATAAACGCACCATCGGCACCTCCCGTTTGGTCACAGTGACCACCAATAGGCTTTCTTAATCTTTTCTCGGGATTGTGTGGCGGGGCCTGATCGGTTCAGAGGCTCCGTAAAGCCACGATCGGATCCAGCCGCGCCGCGCGCCGCGCCGGCACCACCCCGAAGAACAATCCGATCGAGCCGGATAGCCCCACCGTGAACAGCACGCTGCCGGCATCGATCGAAGCCGGCAGGGGCGTGAAGCGGGCGACCCCTGCCACCGTGGCCAGCCCCACCGCGCTGCCGATCAAGCCACCGAGGCTGGCCAGCACCAGCGACTCCACCAGGAACTGGGCCAGCACATCGCCGCTGCGGGCGCCCACCGCTTTGCGTAGCCCGATCTCCTGAGTGCGCTCGCTCACCGACACCAACATGATGTTCATGATGCCGATGCCGCCCACCAGCAGGGACACGCCGCCGATCGCGCCAAGCATCAGGGTGAGTCCGCCGGTGATGGTGCCCACGATCGAAAGCGCATCCTGCTGGGACCGCACCGCGAAGTCGTCCTCGCGCAGGATGCGGTGCCGCTGGCGCAGCAGGTTGGTGATCTGGAACTTGGCGGCGCCGGTGCTGGCCTCATCGCGCGCCTCCACGCTGATGAACGTCAGCACCACGCCGTACGTTGGATCGCGGCCGCTCAGTTTGCTCACCATGGTGGTGAGCGGGATGTAAGCAGCCTCGTCCTGGTTGTTGCCGAACACCGCCCCCTTCGCGGCCGTCACGCCGATCACCTCAAAGGATTGGTCGCGGATGCGCAGGATCTTGCCGATCGGGGAATCGCCAGGCAGCAGCTTGTTGCGCAGATCCGGGCCGATCACCACCACGTTGCGGGCGGAGCTGAGATCTTCTTCGCTGAAGAAGCGGCCCTGGGCGATCTCGAAGCGGCGCACTGGCAGGAATTCAGGCGTGATGCCCGACACCGACGCGCTGGAGCTGCGCGCGCCTGCCTGCACCACCAGATTCATGGTGATCTGGGGGGCCACCCGCCGCACAGAAGGCACCTGGGAGGCGATCGCTTCCGCATCTTCCAACACAAGAGTGCGGGGGTTCTGGAGCCCCTGGCGGCGGGTGTCGTTGTTGCCGGGCACCACAAAAAGCACGTTGGCGCCCAGGGTGCTGAGCTGCCCTTCCGCCAGGTTCTGGGCCCCCTTGCCCACCCCCACCAGGGTGATCACCGAGGCATTGCCGATCACGATGCCGAGCATGGTCAGCAGGCTGCGCATGCGGTTGGCCCCCAGCGTGGAGAGCGACATCCGGATGGTTTCGCCAATGGGCAGCTTCGACGCCATGCCTGAAACGGGTTCAGGGCTCATCATGGCCAGCCCGAACGGCGCCCGGGCGTGTCAGATCTCTGGGGTCTGGCGGCCACCCTGGGTGTGGTTGCGTGCGCCGCGGTGCACGAGGCCCTCGCGCAGCTCGAGCGTGACGAACTCGCCGTGGCGGAGATCGGTGGTGGCATTGGCCACGCCCACGATCACCGGTACGCCTAGGCGCTGAGCGATAACGGCGGCATGGCTGTCACTGCCATCCGTTTCGGCGATCACGCCCCGCGATTTGCGGATCGCCTCCACGTAGGCCACGGTGGTTTCACGCACCACCAGGATTTCACCTGCCTCCAGCCGCGCTGCGTCTTCAGGGCTGTTGGCCACGTGCACCCGGCCACTGACGGAGCCATCGCCGATGCCCAGACCGCGACCGAGCACGGCCGAAACAATGCCGACTTTCACCAGATCGGTGGAGCCGCTGACACCCGCCAGGGTGCCGGCGGTCTGCACCACCAGGTCGCCGTCCTTGAGCAGGCCCTGCTCCTGAGCCACCCCCATCGCCAGGGTGAAGGTGCTGGTGGTGGAGTCCTGGTTGCTGATCAGCAGGGGGTTCACCCCCCACACGAGCTGCAGCTGGCGGGCCACGTTCACATCGTTGGTGATCGCCAGAATCGTGGTGGAGGGGCGGAACTTGCTGACGTTCCGGGCGGTGGCACCGGTTTTGGTGAGCGGCAGGATCGCCGCCGCCTGGAGCTGGCGCGCAATCGTGCTCACCGCCTGGCTGATGGAATTGGGGATCGTGCTCGCCATATGCGAATCGACGTGCCGGGTGGGGTAGTCGCGCTCGATCCTCAAGGCGATGCGGGCCATGGTGGCCACCGCCTCCACGGGATAGTCACCCACGGCGGTTTCGTTGGACAGCATCACCGCATCGGTGCCATCCAGGATGGCGTTCGCCACGTCGCTCACTTCGGCGCGAGTTGGCCGCGGACAGCTGGCCATGCTGTCAAGCATCTGCGTGGCCGTGATGATCGGGATCCCGAGCATGTTGGCCTTGCGGATCAGGTCCTTCTGCAGCAGCGGCACTTCCTCGGCAGGCATCTCCACGCCCAGGTCTCCGCGGGCCACCATCACCCCGTCGCAGAGGGGCAGGATCGCGTCGATCTGATCGATCGCCTCGAACTTCTCAATCTTGGCGATCACCGGAGTGCTGTGTCCCAGCGTGGCAATCAGCTCGCGGATCTCCTGCATGTCGGAGGGGTTGCGCACGAAGCTGAGCGCCACCCAATCGACCCCCTGTTGCAGACCGAAGGCGAGGTCCTGGCGGTCTTTGGTGGTGAGAGCCCGGATCGAGAGCTGCACATCGGGGAAGTTCACCCCTTTGTTGTTGGAGAGCACGCCGCCCACCACCACCGTGCAGTGGAGTGTGCGACCCGTCTGATCCACCGCGTCGACCACCATCTCCACCCGGCCGTCATCCAGCAGGATGCGGCTGCCGGCGGGCACCTCATCGGCCAGCTTGTCGTACGTGATCGTGGCCACCGACTGGGTGCAGGGCACCTCCCTGGAGGTGAGCGCAAAGGGATCGCCGTTGGCGAGGGTGATCGGCCCCTGCTCGAAGCGACCGAGCCGGATCTTCGGCCCCTGAAGGTCGAGCAGGATGCCTACGTGGATGCCCAGCTCATGGGCCACCTGACGGATGGTGGCGATGCGCAGGGCGTGCTCGGAATGATCGCCGTGCGAGAAATTCAGGCGAAAGGTGGTGGCACCGGCGTGAATGAGTTCACGCAGGCGCTCGGGGCTTTCGGTGGCCGGACCGATGGTCGCCACGATCTTGGTGCGACGCGAAAGATCGGGAGCAGCCATCGGAGCGCCGGACGGTGAGCGGAAACTACCATCCGAAACCACCAGGCACCCGCCGCGCCCGTCGCCATGGAGCTCAACCACTACCAGCAGGAAGCGCGCTCCACCGCCCGCTACCCCTCGGTGGGAAGCAATCCCATCTACCCCACCCTGGGGCTCTGCGGAGAGGCCGGCGAAGTGGCAGACAAGGTCAAGAAGGTGCTGCGCGACGGGGACGGGAGCTTCGACGCGGACGTGCGAAGCGCGATCATGCTGGAGCTGGGAGACGTGCTCTGGTACGTGGCTCAGCTGTCAAGCGAGCTCGGTTTCGATCTCAACACCGTGGCAGCCGCCAACCTCGCCAAGCTTGCCGACCGTCAATGCCGCAATGTCATCGGTGGCAGCGGCGATCAGCGCTGAACCCAGCGGCAGCATCCGATGGGGCCGGCACGCGCTCGTACCGCGACCACCTGGCCTCACCCGGGCCCACTCGCAACTGCAGGGCATGACCAGCCCCCTGTCGCTCTTGGTGCGCCTGAGCCCGTCTTTCGCCATTGTTTTCCGATCCCCCTGCGTTCCTGGAGTGCCATGCAGAACCTGCGTGATCGCCTTGTTCATGCCATGTGCTGGGGGCGATTCTTCGCACCGATCCAGGACGCGGAACAAGCTTTGAGCCGGCGGTCTGCCCGCGCCCTGAAAGCCTGCCTGGCTCGCCGTCCTCAGCGCCTGCTGGGGCCGCTTCTGCCCCCTGTGATGCTGGCTTCCCTGCTGGTGGCCTTCGTGCTCCTCGGCCCTGTGCCGCCGGGCTGGGCCGCCGATCTGGTGGTGAGTGACGTGTCCCTGGAGGCCTGCCCGGCCGCTGATGCGGGCGCCCAACCCCTCCTGCGCCGTGCCGCCGAAGCCAGCTGCTATGCCCTGCGGGGCGTGGTGGAGAACCCGGGCCGCAAGCCCGTTGTCGACACTGATGTGTTCGCCGTGATCGTGGATGCCAGCGGCGAGCCGGTGCTGCAGAACCGCAGCCGGGTGGGCTCGATCGGTGATGTGCCGCCCGGCCGCTCCGACTTCGCCCTGCGCCTGGCCGTTCCCGCTGGCACGCCAGAACCCTTGCAGGTGCGCAAGGCCCGTGCCCATGGCTTCAGCGCCCCCGTGCGCACACGCGCGGCGGAAGGCGATGAATTGCTGCCACTGGAGCAGGCGGTGCAGGAGCAGGAATTGAGCTGATCGCGCAGGCCTCAGCCGCCGTGATCAGCGGGTGGAGTCAGTAACCGAAGCCGGCGCCGGCGCCCATCAGCGAGCCACTCGCTGCGCCCAGCAGGCTCTGGCCCAGGCTGAGCGCCAGGAAGGCGATCAGGGCAGAAAGGTCAAGGCCGCCAATGGGCGGAATCAGCCCCCGAAAGGCGTTGAGATAGGGATCGGTGATCGAGCTCACGGTGGAGAGCACCGGGTTGCTCCAGTCGAGATTGGGGAACCAGCTCAGCAGCACCCGCACCAGCAGCACCAGGCTGTAGATGCTGAGGGTCTGGGCCAGCACCGCAAACAACTGGCTCAGGATCGTCAGGGACATGGGCGCCATCGGCTCGTGCTTCGACTTTATGGGGAGGTGCGCGGTGGCGTGCGGCCGCCAGGGAGTTCAGCCTCACCACGCACGGCGAACGTGCGGTGGAACTTCTCACTGAGGCTGAGCCAATAGGAACGGCCGTCGCTCTGCCGGCGACGTTCGATGAAGTTCTGGGCCAGCAATTCCTTGATGTGGTCGTAGGCCCCGGAACCGCGCAGTTCCACAAGATCTGACTGAAGGATGCGTTTCTTCAGGGCGATGGTGGCCAGCGTGCGCAGGGTGGCGGTGGAGAGCTCCACCGGCAGCAGGTTCTGCACCAGGCCGCTGAGGCTCTCGCGGAGCTGGAGGCTGTACTGGCGCCCCTCCTGGCGAATCTCCAGAGCCGTGTCCCGATGGGCGTAGTCGGCCATCAGCGTGATCAGGGCCAGCTCAACCGCTTCGGGGACCAGCGCCACGCCAGGCTCCAGGCTGGCAAGCCGGGCCAGCTCGGCCAGATCCAGGGGCCGTCCCTTGAGATAGAGGATCGCCTCGATGCGCGCCGCCAGCGACAGGGAAGCCGCGCCCGTGGCCGCCGCACCCAGGGAGCCTCCGGTGAGGCCCGTCGTGTCGTCGCTGGACATGGAGCCGACCAGCAGAGTCTGGGCCGAACGTACCGCAGCCGTTCAGGCTCAGGCCAGGGCAGGGATCGGCGGCAGGACGGGTCCGAGGAAAAGGCGGTAGGCGGGGTTGTCGGTCTCGTCCCAGTAGCGGTAGCCCAGCCCTTCGAGAAAGGTGTGCCAGGCGGCATTGTCTTCCGGTTCCACCTGCACCCCCACCACGATCCGCCCCACGTCGGCGCCCTGGTTGCGGTAGTGGAAGATGCTGATCGACCAGTTGGGGTGCAAGGCGTTGACAAACGCCATCAAGGCGCCCGGCCGTTCCGGGAACTCGAAGCGGTAGAGCAGTTCCTGGCGCAGTTCCTGCCCCTCGCCGCTGAAGCCCTGGGGACGGCGGCCCCCCACCATGTGGCGCAGATGCAGCTTCGCCAGCTCGTTGCCGCTGAGATCGAGGCAGGGGAAGCCACTCGCCTGCAGCTGGGCGATCAGGCCGGCCGTGTCGTCGGCGCCGCTGATCTGAACCCCCAGGAAGATGTGCGCCAGCTTCGGATCTGCCATCCGGTAGCTGAATTCCGTGAGGCTGCGGGAACCCAGCAGCTCGCACAGTTGCCGCAGGCTGCCGGCCCGCTCCGGGATCTCCACGGCCACCATCGCTTCGCGCGCCTCGCCCAGCTCGGCCCGCTCGGCCACGAAACGCAGGCGGTCGAAGTTCATGTTGGCGCCGCAGGCCACCGCCACCAAGGTGCGTCCCTGCAGCTGGCGGCGCTGCACGTCTGCCTTCATGCCGGCGATCGCCAGGGCGCCGGCCGGCTCCAGAATCGAGCGGGTGTCTTCGAAGACGTCCTTGATCGCTGCGCAGATCTCGTCGGTCGTCACCGTCACCATGGCATCCACGTGCTGCTGGGCCAGAGCGAAGGTGTGTTCACCCACCTCCCGAACCGCAACCCCATCGGCGAACAGGCCCACCGTCTCCAGGCGGATGCGTCGGCCGGCCGCCAGGGAGCGGGCCATGGCGTCAGCATCCACCGGCTCCACACCGATCACCTCCACCTCCGGCCACACACTTTTCACATAGGCGGCGATGCCGGCGATGAGGCCGCCGCCGCCCACCGCCACGTAGATCGCATCGGGGGGTGAGGAGCACTGGCGCAGGATCTCCAGGCCGATCGTTCCCTGGCCAGCGATCACCTCAGGGTCGTCGAAAGGGTGGATGAAGGTGAGGCCCGCCTCCCGCGCGCGGCGCCGGGCTTCCAGGCAGGCCTCGTCATAGGTGTCGCCGTGGAGCACCACCGCGGCCCCGAGCGCGGCAACAGCGCGCACCTTCATCTCCGGAGTGGTGAGCGGCATCACGATCACGGCCCGGCAGCCGAGGCGACCCGCCGCCAGCGCCACACCCTGCGCGTGGTTGCCCGCACTAGCGGCGATCACCCCCCGTTCCAGCTCCTCGGCGGTGAGGTGGGTCATGCGGTTGTAAGCACCGCGCAGCTTGAAAGAGAACACCGGCTGGAGGTCCTCCCGTTTGAGCAGCACGTGGTTGCCGATGCGGCGCGAGAGATTGGGCGCCGGGTCGAGCGGCGACTCGATCGCCACGTCGTAGACGCGGGCACGCAGGATCCGCTGGAGGTAATCGCTCATTGACCCAGTGTGACAAGGGCCGGCCGGTGGCTGGCTGCAGACCGCTCAACCTCGATCTGGAGGCCGTTCACAAGCGGCTCACTCCCTCAGCACTCGCCTTCCCCTGCCCATTGGTGACCATTGCCGCCAACCGGCGGGAGGGGGAACGTAGATTGACCTGTACTGAACAGGCCGGGGCATGCATCTCAGCGAGCTGAGCCATCCCAATCAGTTGCATGGGCTCAGCGTCGCCGAGCTGGAAGGCATCGCGAGGCAGATCAGAGAGCGCCACCTGGAGGTGGTCTCCAGCAGCGGCGGCCACCTGGGCCCCGGCCTGGGGGTGGTCGAACTCACCCTCGCCCTCTACCAAACCCTGGATCTCGACCACGACAAAGTGGTGTGGGACGTGGGCCACCAGGCCTATCCCCACAAGCTGGTCACCGGCCGCTACCTCCGCTTCAACACCCTGCGTCAGCAGGGTGGCGTGGCCGGCTATCTGAAGCGCAGCGAGAGCCGTTTCGATGCCTTCGGCGCCGGCCATGCCTCCACCAGCATTTCGGCAGCCCTGGGCATGGCCCTGGCCCGCGATCGGCGCGGCGAGGATTTCAAGTGCGTGGCGGTGATCGGCGATGGCGCCCTCACCGGCGGCATGGCGCTGGAGGCGATCAACCATGCCGGCCACCTGCCGCACACCCGGCTGCTGGTGGTGCTGAACGACAACGACATGTCGATCTCACCACCAGTAGGTGCGCTCTCCACATACCTCAACCGCATGCGGCTGAGCCCGCCGCTGCAGTTTCTCTCCGGCAGCGCTGAAGAGGCGGTGAAGCACCTGCCCTTCATGCACGGCGAGCTGCCGCCTGAGCTCAAGACCCTCAAAGAGAGCATGAAGCGGCTCTCGGTGCCCAAGGTGGGCGCGGTGTTCGAAGAGCTGGGCTTCACCTACATGGGCCCGGTCGACGGCCACGACATCGCCGGGATGATGCGCACCTTCCAGGCGGCACACCGCTGCGAAGGCCCGGTGCTCGTGCATGTGGTCACCACCAAGGGCAAGGGGTACCCCTACGCCGAGGCCGATCAGGTGGCCTATCACGCCCAGTCGGCTTTCGATCTGAAAACCGGCAAGGCCTACCCCTCCAGCAAGCCGAAGCCACCCAGCTACAGCAAGGTGTTCGGCCAGACGCTGGTGAAGATCTGCGAGCTCGACCCCACCGTGGTGGGCATCACGGCCGCCATGGCCACCGGAACCGGCCTCGATCTGCTCGAAAAGGCACTCCCCGACCAATACTTCGACGTCGGTATCGCCGAGCAGCACGCCGTCACCATGGCGGCAGGCATGGCCTGCAACGGCGTCAAGCCTGTGGTGGCGATCTACAGCACCTTCCTGCAGCGCGCCTACGACCAGCTCATCCACGATGTCGGCATCCAGAACCTGCCGGTCACCTTCGTGCTCGACCGCGCCGGCATCGTCGGTGCCGACGGCCCCACCCACCAGGGCCAGTACGACATCAGCTACCTGCGCGCCGTACCCAACTTCACGGTGATGGCGCCCAAAGATGAAGCCGAGCTCCAGCGCATGCTCGTCACGGCGATCGCCCATACCGGCCCCACCGCGATCCGATTCCCCCGGGGCGAAGGCGAAGGGGTGCCGCTGGTGGAGGAAGGCTGGGAGCCGATCGCCATCGGCCGTGGCGAACAGCTCGCCGATGGCGACGACCTGCTGATCGTGGCTTATGGCGCCATGGTCTACCCGGCCATGGCCACCGCAGGGCTGCTGCAGGAGCAGGGTGTGCGGGCGGCCGTCGTGAATGCCCGCTTCCTGCGCCCTCTCGACGACTCCCTGATCGTGCCCCTGGCCCAGCGCATCGGCCGCGTGGTCACCATGGAAGAAGGCGCTCTGCCCGGTGGCTTCGGCGCTGCCGTGGTGGAAGCCCTCAACGACAACGACGTGCTGGTGCCGGTGCTGCGCATCGGCATTCCAGATGTGCTGGTGGATCACGCCAGCCCCGACCAGAGCAAGCAGGCGCTGGGGCTCACCCCGCCGCAGATGGCTACCCGCATCCTGCAGCGCTTTCAACTCGGCGTGCTGCGCCAGCCACTCACGGTCTGAATCGCGCCTTGAGCTCAAGCGAACGGCTGCGCTGCCAGGTGCTGGTCGTGGGCTGCGGACCGGCGGGCGGAGAGTTGGCCCGGGGCCTGGCCCGCAGCGGCGTGGATGTGCTGGTGGTGGATGCCCTGCCAGATCTACGGACGCGTGCCTTCAGCAGCGCCGCGCTACCGCTGCAGGCGATCGAACGCTTCGGTCTGCCGCCGGAGGTGGTGGCCAGCCGCTGGAGCGGTTGGCAGCTGTTCGGCCCCGGCGACGACCAGCGCCATTGGAGCCAGGAGCAACCGCTAGGGGCCGTGCTCGACTTCGGGGCCCTGCGCCACTGGCTGGGGCTGCAGGCCAGTGGCTGGGGAGCTCGCCTTGCGTTGGGCCTGCGGGCGAAGCGCTGCGACGCGGTGGGCGATCGCCTGCGCACCTCGTTGGTCGGGGCGTCAGGTGCTCTGGTGGAGGTGGAGAGCGACTGGGTGGTGGACGCCAGTGGCCAGGGGCGAGCCTTGATCGGTGACCCTCCCCCCAGCCGCGATCCGCTGGTGCGTGGGGTGGGGGTGGAATGGCTGCTGCAGGTGCCGGAGCCGCTCTGGCGCCGCTGGAGCAACCGGCTCAGCTTCTGCCTCGGCTCCCAGTGGATGCCCCAGGGCTACGGCTGGGTGTTTCCCATGCAGCCCGGCCTGTTGAAACTGGGTGTGTGCCGCCTGGAAGATCCTCGCCGCCAGGGAACTCAACCGGCCCTTGGCACCTGCCTGCAGCAGTTGCAGCGCCGCTGGCTGCTACAGGAGGCAGAGGTGGTGGATCGGCACGGCGGTGTGATCCGCAGCTCGGTACGTCGCCGGGAACCCCACCGCCGCGGCAGGTTGCTGGGCCTGGGCGATGCCATCAGCACCGCCAACCTGCTGGGCGGTGAGGGGATTCGCCACGCCATGGCAAGTGGCCGCCTGCTGGTACCGGCGCTGGTGGAGGCGTTGGCCGGCAACGAACGGCCGCTGGACCGCTACCCAGGCCAACTCAAGCGCATGCTGGGCTGGCGTTGGAGCCTGAGCGGCAGGTTGGCCCAACGCACCTGGCTTGGCCTGGTGGACGAGCGGGGAGACCGCAGACTTTCAGCTCTGCTGCACGGCCTCGAGCAGACCGCTGCCGCCGGCGATCTCTCCGCGCTGTTGTTCCACTACCGCTTCGAGCGTTACGGGGGGCGGATGCTCCCCTACCTGCTGGGGTGGCGCTGAAGCGCCACCCACACGGCCCTTGAACTCAGAGCACACCCCGGGAGGCCAGGCCCTGAATGGCGCCGATGCCGAAGATGTGGCCCAGGCTGGTGGTGGCCAGCAGGGAGGCATGGCTCAGGCCGCCGAAGAACTGCGGGCTGGGCAGCTGGGCGCCTTCGGAGGGGTACTTGATGGTGGCCTTGCCGATGCCGATGGCAATCACATTGCAGACAATCATCACCAGAGCCACTTTCGGTGACCAGGAAATCGAAGCGGGGGCAAGCGCGAGGAGCGGAGCGATCATCTTGGATCTGAAACCGACGCCCCATCTTCCGGGTGAACCACTCCATCCTCACCCGGGCGTAAAACTTGTTCATGGCCCTGAGGCGGTGGGCCGTCCGCGGAGGCGGTGCTGAAACCCAGCAACACCATCAGATTGGCCACGGTGAGGAAGGCCTCGGCAGCGCCATGCAAGGGGTCCACATCCGCCAGCTGCTGGCCAAAACGGAGTTCTGCCACCACGGCGGCCACGATCGTGACGGCCACGAACACCAGCGTGAACTGAAAGCCTCGCAAGGCCAGCGGCGGGAAACGGCCGCTGCGCCCGGCCCAGCGCAGGAAGGCCAGGTAGGGCAGCAAGGAGAGCACGAACAGGGGCGCAGGATCCACAGCTGCCAGCGGTTGCAGCAACCAGAGGCCGTGGCGCCATCCATCCTGAACAGCGCCAACGGCCCCGCTCAGACCGGAGCTGCCTGCAGCGCTGCTGGCCATGACGAACGCATGGAAAGGGGCAGCAAGCTGATCGATGGAGTGGAGGGGGGCAGTGAGCAGAGCGATGACAGACAACGGAATGACAAGAAGCGTCATGATCTCCGTCAGGCCTGACGCGGAGACGGCAGCAACTGCCAGCCAGCTACCGCCAGTGCGATGTTGCCGACCAAGGTGGTGAAGGCCTGAAACACCACCAGGCCACGCAGAGCTTCGGTGTTGTCGAACAGGTGCCAGGTGCAGGCCGCCATGGCGCTCAAAAGCGCAGGCAGCATGGCCAGGGCCAGCCAGCGCCACTGCGGTTCATGGCGCCGTTCCCCCCAGCGCACGATCGCTGCGATGGCGAGCATCCACTCCAGCACCGAGGCGATGTGGATCCACCAGGTGGGCAGCGAGAGCGCGTGCATCGGAGCGTCCGCTTGAGTGGCCTCATCATGAAGGAGCCCGCTGCGACCATGCCAGCGTTGGCAGTTCCGATCTCGCCCCTGCCTGCCGCGCCCCTGCCTGCCACGTCACTGGCAGCCCGACTGATGCCGACCCCCTGATGCCGAACCGTCCCCTGCTCTGCGGCTACTACGGCGAGCACAACCTCGGCGACGACGCCCTGCTCACTGCCTTGCTGGCGCAGCTGCCAGCGGGATGCGATCCGCTCGTGACCGCATTCGATCGCGAGGAGGTGGAGCGCTGCTTCGGGGTGCGCACCGTGGACCGTCGGCGCCTGGCGTCGGTGTTGCAGGCCCTGGGTGGCTGCGATGCGCTGGTGCTGGGTGGCGGCAGCCTGCTGCAGGACGTCACCAGCTTCGGCAGCCTGATCTATTACACGGGACTGATCCTGCGGGCGCGCCTGGCTGGCCTGCCGGTGCTGCTTTGGGGACAGGGGCTGGGCCCACTGCGCCGCCGCCGCAGCCGCCTGCTGGTGCAGCGCCTGCTGCCTCTGGTGCAGGGGATCACCTGGCGGGATGCCGGTTCAGCGGCCCTGGCTGCTGAGTGGGGCGTGCAGGCGCCAGTGGGCAGTGATCCGGTGTGGTCGTTGCCGGCTCAGTGCTGGCAGGGGCCGGGCGGACCGATCGTGCTCTGCTGGCGCCCCACCAGGCTGCTCAATGACAGCGGCTGGGCCGTGCTGCTGCAGGCCCTTGACCAGGTGGCGCGCCGCCTGGACCGGCCGGTGCACTGGCTGCCCTTCCACCGGGAGCAGGACACGGGCTTGCTGCAGGAGTTGAAGGAGAGGGGTCTCTTACCGCAGGGGCTTGAGGCCCGCAGCCGGGAGCTGCAGGTGAAGACTCCAGAGGAGGCCTGCGAGCAGTTCCATGGGGCCGCGCTGGTGGTGTCGATGCGGCTGCATGGCCTGATCCTGGCGGCCCTGGCAGGAGCCCCCTGCGCAGCACTCAGCTACGACCCCAAGGTGAGGAGGGCCGCTGATGCTCTCGCCTGTCCCTGCATCGATCTGGAAGCAACGGCCCTGGCGGCGCACCAGACAGGACCCCTGGCGCAGAGCTGGCTGAGCGCTGCCGAGATTCCCCCGGCAGGAGCCACCATTGAGCAGTTGCGCCAGCAAACGGCAGTTCACGCTGCGTTGCTGCATCAGCAGCTGGGCTGACCACCGGCTTCGGCTCGCAGAACCGAAGGACGACGGCCCCGCGGCACGCATCAGAAGTGCTGCCACATCCGGCTGGCAACGGAATTGTTGGCAGGATCCGGCTCGAAGCACAGCTGTTTGCCGTCTGTGGCTCGCGGCCGGCTTGGCGAGTGGTTTGACTGGCAAGCCGGTGACCTTTGCCCCTCTCCGATGGACCGCGTGAAACTGCAGATCCTGCTCAGCGTGCTGATCCCGCTGGGGGCGATGGCCTACTGGCTGAGCACGCTCGGCTTCTTCGACAAGCCGTGAACCTGGCCGCGGACGGTGGTCAGCGGCCAGTGACCGCAGCCTTCTAGTTGCTGGCAGGAGCGGCCATCGCCAGCGGGATGCGGGGCACCGGGAAGCCATTGCTGCCCAGCACATCCACGATCATGCGGTTGGTGTCGAAGTAGACCTGCCAGTAGTTGTCCGTATGGGTGTAAGGGCGAACGGCAAGTTTCGGGCCGCGCTCGGTGAACTCCAGCACCTCCACATCTGCCGGCATGCCGTCGTACTGGTTGGGAACGCTCTTGATGCCCTCCTTAAGCAGGGCCACGGCACGGGCCACATCGGCGCTGTTGTCGAGCTGGGCCACCAGTTCCACCCGCCGGAACGGATGCACGGAATAGTTCTGGATGTTGTCGCTGAAGAGCTTGCCGTTGGGAATGATATTGCGGACATTATCGGGAGAGAGCACCGAGCTCACGAACATGCCGATTTCCTCCACGGTGCCGGTGACGCCGGCGGCAGTGATGAAATCGCCCACGCTGAAGGGGCGGAAGACCTGCAGGAACACCCCGGCGGCGAAATTGCCCAGCATGCCGCTCCAGGCCGCGCCGATGGCCACGCCTGCACCGGCCAGCAGGGCGGCGAAGCTGGCCGTTTCAATGCCGAAGAAGCCAAGGATGGCCACCACCAGGATCACCCGCAGCACTGCCGCGAGGATGTTGAGCAGGTAAGACACCACCGTCGCGTCGAGGCTGCTGTGGCGCAGAGAGCTGCGTAAAAGGCGCACGGCCAGGGTGATGAGCCAGCCGCCGGCAATCCAGAGGGCAACAGCGCCCACCAGCTTGAAGATGAACGGAACGACGATCGCAGTGATCAGGGCGAGGCTCTCAGGCACGGAGAGAGAATCGGGGTGCAGCAGAACGCTGCTGTTTCCTGAGCCTCACGTCAACCGAATGTTGAGGTCTTGGCACGGCGGGATGGAACGTACAACGTGCAGGGTGCAGCAGAGGCACTCTGCGTCCCTCTCACCAGATGCACGCAGCAGAACGCTCACCCCATGCTCGCTGCCGCAAGTTCAGCAGGTCCCCCCCGCCATCAGGTGGTAAGCGAACCGCTGGATAGCCCGCGAAGGCGCTCGAGTTCATCAAGCACTTCCTTGCTGTGGCCGCTGGGCCGCACGGCCACCCAGCGGGTCCGCAGTATCCCTTCAGGATCGATCAGGAACGTGTGACGCTGGGAAAAGGGCGGCAGCCAGGAGCCGTAACGCTGGCTCACCTTGCCGCCGGGGTCGGAAAGCAGCGGAAAGGCCAGTCCCTCGCTGTCGCAGAAGGCGGCGTGATCATCGAGTGCATCGGCGCTGATGCCCACCACCTCAGCCTGAAGGCTGTGGAAGCGGGCCAGATCGTTCTGAAAGCCTCTCGCTTCCAGCGTGCAACCGCCGGTGAAATCCTTGGGATAGAAGTAGAGCGCGAGCCAGCGGCCGCGGAAATCTTCAAGCCCGAGGGTGGTGGGTTCCAGCTGATCGGCCGTGAAGGCCGGCAAACGAAACGAAGGAGCTGGACGGTCGAGCTCCGGAAGGGTTCCACCCATCGCTGTGGCCGCACGCGGTCGGGCCAGCCATGCGGATACAAACAGGGCGGAACCCTGCAGGAGTCGTCGACGCTTCACCGAACCGGAACGTACCGGCTCAGATTTTGGCCAGGTTGATGCCCAGTTCGCGGGCGTAGGCGCCCAGACCCTTCTTCTGGATGGTGCGAAGGGTGCGGGTGGCCACGCGCAGCTTCACCCATCGGTTGCCTTCAGCCCACCACAGGCGACGCTCCTGCAGATTCACCTGCTGGAGCTTCTTGGTGCGCACGTGGGAATGGCTGACCGCCATGCCGTTGTTGGCACGCTTACCGGTGAGTTGGCAAACCCGGGACATGACGTTCAGCTGCTGAAAATGACAAACGGGCCAGGCCCGAAGGGGCGAATCTAGCAAAGGGGAGGCGAGGCCTCAGAGGCCCCGCTCCATGAGGCGACCCATCAGGTTGGAGCTGCGCTGCTGGAAGCCCGCCAGCTCGTTGGGTTCAAGGCCTCCCACCGAAAGGCGGGCCAGCTCGTAGATGTGACGGCTGAGGTCGTCGGCGAGCTGCTGGCTGGGGGAGCTGCCGCCACCGGTGATCACGGCGCCGGCGGACAGCTTCAGCAGCCCCTCCACCAGGGCATGGCGGCGGTTGATCAGCAGCACGTGGTGGTCGGGCAGGCCGGGCAGACGTTGCTCCATGAAGGCGCCCATGTCATTGATGCGCCGCATCTGCTCCGGCAACAGGATCAAGGCCGCTGGGGCGTTGTCCCCCTTGAGGGCCTGCACCTGGATGGTCACCTTGTCGTTAGCCAAGGCCTGCTTGAACAGACTGCGCAGCTGCTCGGAGCTGTCCTTCCCCTGGGAATCGGTGAGCTCGCTCTCCTTCTCCTGGAGGCTGTCGTCGAGTTCGGCGTCAACGCGGTTGAAGGTGAGCTCCTCGTGGCGTGCCTCCAGCCAGGGGATGAACTGGGCATCGATCAGGGCATCGGCCAGGAGCACCTCGGCGCCCTGGCTCTGCCACAGGGCCAGAGCTCCGGCCTGGCCGGCCTCATCGGTGCAATAGAGGATGCGCTTGTCGTTCTCAGGAGCCAGCCGGCTGCGGTAGGCGGCGAGGGTGGTGAACGCCTTACCGCCCACGGCGATCGGCTCGGGGTCGGCGGCAGCGGCCGTGGTGCCGAACAGCACCAGATCGGCCACCTGCTCGGCGAACTTGTCGTCTTCCATGGCGCCGATCTTGATGAAGGGAGCGATACCCTCCCAGATCTCGGCGTAGCGGGTCGGTTCGTCCTTCTGGAGCTGCTTGAGGCGGTCACCCACCTTCTTGGCCACGAAGCCACCGATTGAGCGCACGCGCCGGTCGGTCTGCAGAGCGGAGCGGCTGACGTTGAGGGGGATGTCGGGAGAGTCGATCACGCCGCGCAGCGGCAGCAGGTAGCGGGGCACCACCTCCTTGATCGAATCGCTGACGAACACCTGGTTGCAGTACAGGCGAATTTCGCCTTTCTCCCAATCGCCCCGGCCTGTGAGTTTGGGGAAGTAGAGGATGCCTTGAAGGTTATAGGGGTAGTCGGTGTTGAGGTGAACCCAGAGCAGGGGATCACCCTGGAAGGGGTAGAGATAGCGGTAGAGCTCGATGTAGTCGTTCTCGGTGAGGTCGCGGGCGCTCTGGCGCCACGGTGCCTGCCGCTTGTTGACCGTTTCGCCTTCCAACTGCACTTCCACCGGCAGGAAATCGCAGTAGGTGGTGATCAGCGAGCGAATGCGGGATGGCTCGATGTATTCCATCTCCTCCTCCTGCAGGTGCAGGATCACATCGGTGCCAGGCTCGGCGCGGTCGCCCGATTCGAGGCTGAAGTTGGGGGAGCCGTCGCAGCTCCAGCGCACAGCCTCGGATTCGGGGCGTGCGCTCAGGCTCACCAGCTCAACCTTTGCCGCCACCATGAAGCTGGAGTAGAAGCCAAGGCCAAAATGGCCGATGATGGCGTCGTCTTCCCGTTTGTATTTCTCCAGGAACTCCTCGGCGCTGGAGAAGGCCACCTGGTTGATGTAGCGCTTCACCTCATCGGCCGTCATGCCGATGCCGTTGTCGCTGATGGTGAGGGTCTTGGCTTCGCGATCGATGCGGATCTGAATCCGGCCTTCCTCACCCTCGCTGCAATCTCCAGCCATCGCTGCCATGCGGCGCTTGCTGATGGCATCCACCCCATTGCTCACCAGCTCCCGCAGAAACACCTCATGGCCGGAATACACGGCCTTCTTGATGATCGGAAAGATGTTCTCGGTGTGGATCTGAATCTGGCCCTGTTCCAGCACCGTCATGGCAGTTGAGTCACTGACGCGACCTTAGGGATCCCCCTGGACGGGCTCAAGCCGTGGCAGGGAGGGGTCTCCGAACCCCTGGTGTGGTGGCAAGGGCATCGCGGGCGGCGCGGGCGCCATTGACGCGTGCCAAGCGCATGGAGGGGGAGACACCAGTGCAGGTCCAGGTCCTGGCCGCGCCTTGCATGGGTGCTTGCGCCTACCCCTTGGGCACGCTGTGGCGGGGTGCCGGTTGCGCTGCCATCCGGAGCCCAGCAGCACCAGGCGACGCCTTGGAGCAGGGATGGTCAGCCGCCAGCGATGGCCATCTGAACGGATGAAGTGGGCAGCCGGATGGACCTTGCAAGGGGGGGATAGTCCTCAGCGCAGAGATTGCTTTCACCGGCCACAAGCCAACAGGGATCTGATTCCTTCTTGCCTGGCATGGGATGAGCGCGGAGCCTTACGCGGAGCATCGAGCCATCTGGGGGGATGCAGAGCAACATCCCTGCGGATAGGAGCATGGATGGTCCGGACAGATGGCAAGCTGATGAAGACTCTTTCGCTGCCGACGGATCCGGCCCATTGCCAGTCGTTGGTGCATCAGCCGTCTTTAGCTCCAACCACACGTGTGGCCACGCACTCAACAGCAACAGCCCACTCAGCAGCTCAGGCATGGCTCTGAGCGCATGCTGAATGCCCTGGTGGGAATACACACCTCGGCGCATGAGGGCGGAGTTCGTTGCTCAATTCCGCTCAAAGCCCGGCAAACCACTCGTAGCCGTTGTCTTCCCAGGTGCCACGCCGCAACGGGTCGAGTGAGCTGATCACCTCCAGCCCCGTCACCCATTTACTGAGCTTGTAGCCCAGCTTGATCGGCGAGGCGAGGCGCAGGGGGGCACCATTGGCCACCGGCAGCGGCGCACCGTTCATGCCGGTGGCCAGCAGGGTCTGGGGATGCAGCGCGGAAGCGATGTCCCAGGTGGTGAAGAACTGATCGGCGGATTCGATCGCCACGTAGCCGCCCAGGCTGGAAAATCCAGCCAGTGCCAGCACATCGGCGAGGCGCACCCCCGACCAGCACACGATTGCCGCCCAACCCTCCACGCACACATGGCGGATGGTGATCTCGTGCTGGGGCAGAGCGGCCAGATCGGCCAGATTCAACTGCAGCGGCTGGCGCACCAGCCCATCCACGCGCAACCGGTAGCGCGCAGGATCCAGCCGCGGCACACCGTTGAAGCTGTTCACCAGCAGCGCCGCAGGATCCACCTGATCCCGGCGAAACTCGGGCACCTTGCCCTTCCCCTGCAGCAACGCTTCAAGACGCTCGTTCAACGGCTGCGTAGCCTTTCCCACCTGCTCGCTGAAGCGATTGAGAGCGCACCCGCCCAGCAGCAAAGGAGCCCCACCGCTGTAACCCAGGCCTAGCAATTGCCGGCGGGTCAGCCAGGGGCTCTGCGGTGTCAAGCGAGCATGGAGCGCCAGAGCCGCCATCCTCCGACCCGCCAGGAGAGGGTGGCATGGGCCAGGGTGAGGAAGGCGATGGCGGGAATCGTGGCCAGGTGAGCCACACGCAAGGTGTGCCAGCTGGTGGCACCGAACAGTTCCCCGAAGCTGAACAGGCCCGACAGCCACCAGAACTGAGCCGGCTTGTACATCGCCAGGCCCGTCATCAGCGCAAAGGCCAGCAGAACAAGCATCAAGGTGTAGATCAGGCGATGCGCCGCCAGGCGTCGCCTGGCCAGATTCGAACTCGCGTTCAGCGTGGCCAGATCGCTGCTCTGCGCCAGCCGGTCGCGGCGCCGCTGGATCAGCAGGGCGATCCAGAGTCCAAGGTTCAAGGCGCAGAGGCCCATGAAGCCGAAGTGCCAGTCGCGGCCGCCGGCCAGCCAACCGCCCAGGGTGAACAGCTCCGGCACTGTGGCGCCGCCACGACCACCGAACACGGGATGGGCGTTGTAAATCTGCAGACCGCTGGCAGCCATCACCAGAAACACCACCAGGTTGAACCCGTGGAAGGCCCGCGTCCAGAGCGGATGCCGATGGCGGGAGGGTGACACCTCAGCTGCGACGCTGCTCGGCCGGCCGCTCCTCCGGCACGATCGCCCCCTCCACCGGGCACACCTGCAGGCAGATGCCGCAGTCGATGCAGGTGTCGAATTCGATCCAGTAAAAGGGGGTGCCTTTGCTGTTGGCTCCCGAGCCCGGCTTGATGCAGGCCACGGGACAGGCATCCACGCAATCGGCCACGCCCTCGCAGACATCGGTGAGGATCGTGTGGGCCATGACGGGGCGGGCGCAAGCGTGGCGCGATCCTAGAAATCCGCCAGGCCCTGCTCCGGCTCAGCCAAGCCACTCCAGCCCTTGGCTGTCGCGGCTGAAGGCGACCGCCTCCGCCTCAGCGTGCGAGCCGAGCGGCTCCGGCAGCAGCTCGGCAGCGCGGCCCTGAGCATGGAGCTGATCGAGCCGTTCCAGGGCAGAAGCGAGTCCGTCGGGGTGGCTGTAGGCCACCAGCAGCGGGCGCTCCGCCAGCCTGGTCGCTTCCTTGTTGCCGGGGGTGCCGTTGAGCAGCTCGCGGATGTCTTCGATCGAAAAGGCGAAACCCACACCGGCGGCCAGGGCCGCATCGGCGCAGAAGCGACCCACCAGGGCGTCGTAGCGGCCGCCGCTGGCCACATCCACCGGTGCCGCCGCACCGCGACACACCAGCTTGAGCACGATGCCGTCGTAGAGATCGAAGTGGGGCTGGAAGCTGGGATCCAGCTGCAGTTGCACCCCAAGGCGCTCGGCCGCTGGGCGCACCAGCTCCAGCGTGGTGGCCAGCTCCGTCAGCAGGGGGCTGGACCCCAGGTGCCGCTCCAGTTCCTTCAGCACCCAGGCCGGTTCGCCGCGCAGGCGCAGCAGGGCCTGCAGCTGCGCCTGTTCCGCAGGCTCCAGCGGAATGGCAGCCAGGGCCAGCGGATCGAAGCCCGTGAGGGCACGGCGACAGGCAGTGCGGTGCTGGGAAGGCAAGCGTTCGAGCAAGGTGCTGAGCAGCCCGTGGTGGCCCACCAGCAGCTGGGGTTCATGGCTGGGCTCCAACCCGATCGTTTCGGTGCAGGCCAGCAGCAGGCGGATCAGCTCCACATCGGCGGAGGCCGTGGGCACCCCGAGCAGCTCCACACCGCTCTGCAGTTGCTCACTGATGCGTTGCCCGCCCGCATCACCCACGAGGGCGCGGAAGGTGGGCCCTTCCGCCCAGAGGCGCAGCGGCCGTGGGCGCGCAGCCATGCGGGTGGAGGCCGCCCGGGCGATTGAGGCCGTGAACTCAGGCCGCAGGCCCAGCGGTTCTTCCGCCGCGAGGCGCACCACGTCCTGCTCGGCGATGCCGCCGCCGGCTTGCAGCGTGTCGAGCCGTTCCACCGACGGGGGCGCCACTTCCTGGTAACCCCAGAGCCGATAAACCTCCGCCAGACGCTCGCGCAGGCGGCGGTTGCCGCCCACCTGGACGGGATTGAGATCCCTGGCGCCGGCGGCGGGTTGCAGGGCCATGGGAAATCAGAGGAAAGTGAAGGGGAGCGGCTGGATCCTATGGAGCGGCGTGGGGCCCGCTCAGAGCTCAGGGGCGCCGAACAACGCGCCTGGCAACGGCCGGCACTGGGCCAACCCATCCATCAAGGCGCGATGCAGGCCGGGGGTGGTGGCGATCAGCCGCCCGTCGGCCAGCACCAACGGCGTGCCGTCGTAGGCACTGACGATGCCTCCCGCCTGCTCCACCAGCACCACGCCGGCGGCCAGATCCCACGGGGAAAGGCCGCGCTCCCAGTAACCATCAAGTCGGCCGGCCGCCACGAAGGCCAGATCCACGGCGGCAGCCCCGCCGCGGCGCACCCCATGGCTGCGGTGGGTGAACCAGCAGAACTCTGTGTAGTTGGTGTCGGGCTGGGTGGTGCGGTCGTAGGCAAAGCCTGTGACCAGCAGTGAGGCGGAGAGCTCGGTGCAGCCGCTCACCTGGATCGGCTGGTCGTTGCACCAGGCGCCCAGGCCAGGCGCCGCCCAGTAGTGCTCCGCCAGGGCCGGCACTTCGATTGCCCCCAGCAGCGGCGTGCCCCGCCAGGTGAGACCCACCGAGGTGGCGAACAGCGGGAAGGAGTGGGCGAAGTTGGTGGTGCCATCGAGCGGGTCCACGCACCACTCCAGTTCGGAGCGGGTGGCACTGTGGCCGCTCTCTTCCGCAAGCACGGCCACACCGGCACTCTCAGCGGCGAGCACAGCGAGCACCGCCTGCTCAGCCGCCAGGTCGGCCTCAGTGACCAGATCCCCGGCGCGGCCCTTCTCCCGGATCTGACGCAGCTTGCCGAAATGACGCGTGAGCTCGGCGCCCCCGGCGGCGGCAGCCCGGCGGGCCACCCCGGCCAGACGCTCCAGGTCCCCAGCGCTGAGGCCAGAGGCCTGCAGAGCCTGCTGGGAAAGACAGGGATGGCCGGCGGCCGGTGGCTGGAGGCTGATGGTCATGGCTGGGGAGTCATGGCTGGGCGTTTATGGCTGAAGGGGCATGGCTGGGGGCTCACTCCTCTTCGATCGGCAGGCCGGGGCGAATGCGGCCACGTCCGAAGTGGCGGCCGAACTGCAGGTCGTAGACCTCATCCTCATCCTGGGTTTCCACCTCGAGGGGGCCGATGGCGCGGGCCACGCAGAGCAGGCCATAACCGCGCTTGCGCAGCTCCTGCGAGAGGCCGAGCGCTTCGCGCTGATCGATCTCACCCGAGAGCACGCGCACGGCGCAGGCCGTGCAGCAGCCATTGCGGCAGCTGAACGGGAGCGGCTGGCCCTGCTGCTCAAAGCTGCGCAGCACGTACTCCCCCTCCGGTACATCCAGCCGGATCACCCTGTTCTGCTGGCGCCAGTGCACCGTGATCGGAAAACGCTTGGTCATCGCCTGACGTGAACCACAAACGGCCTGCTGCTACATTGCCACCTGCCCCATGACAGCCGCTGGAGAGGTGGCCGAGTGGTCGAAGGCGCAGCACTGGAAATGCTGTATAGGGGCAACTCTATCGAGGGTTCGAATCCCTCCCTCTCCGTCCAGATTCACCAAGACCGGCCTTAGCGCCGGTCTTTTTTTGTTGCTGCGGGGAGAGGCCCAGCGGCGCACAACTGATCAGGCGCTGCTTGAACCAGACCATTCATTTCAAATGAAAATCACCGATCAGTTCGCGACCGGCTAGGCCGCGAACCAAGGGAGTGAATCTGCCTGTGCAGGCAGCAGACCAAGGGAGTGAAGCCGGGTGTTGATCAGCCGAAACGGCCGGTCACATAGTCCTGGGTGGCCTGTTGCACCGGAGCGTTGAAGATGCGCTCGGTGTCGTTGAACTCCACCAGATAGCCCACCTTGCCGCTGCCGCCTTCCACGGCTTCTGCATTGAAGAAGGCGGTCTGATCAGAGACCCGAACCGCCTGCTGCATGTTGTGGGTAACGATCACGATCGAAAAGGACTTCTTGAGTTCGTGCATCAACTCCTCGATCTTCAAGGTGGAGATCGGGTCAAGGGCTGAGCAGGGTTCGTCCATCAGGATCACCTCAGGCTCCACCGCAATCGCGCGCGCGATGCACAGACGCTGCTGCTGACCGCCGGAAAGGGCATTGCCGCTCTCCTTGAGCTTGTCCTTGGTTTCATCCCAGATGAAGGCCTTGCGCAGGGAGCGCTCCACCAGCTCATCCATGTCGCCCTTGTAGCCGTTAATCCGGGCACCGAAGGCGATGTTTTCGTAGATCGATTTGGGGAAGGGGTTCGGCTTCTGGAACACCATGCCGATGCGCCGCCTCACTTCCACCGGATCCACCTCCTTGGCATAGATGTCCTGGGAGTCGAACACCACCCGGCCCTTTAACGTACAGCCCTCGATCAGATCGTTCATGCGGTTGAGGGCTCGCAACACGGTGGACTTGCCGCAACCCGAGGGTCCGATGAAGGCCGTGACCTTGCCAGCGGGAATCTCCATGTGAACGTTCCGCACCGCCTCGAAGCTGCCGTAGCTGATCGTGACGTCCTCAAGGGCCAGACAGGTGCTGGGGGCCGGTGTCGCTTGCAGGGTCGAGGTCATGGGATTCAGGTGGAGGTGGGATCGAAGGCGAAGTGAGGTTGGGGAAGGGGCCTTGCCGTCTTACTTGGAGGCGAAGCGGCGCAGCCAGCGGGCAAAGAGATTCGCCGCGAGGATCATCACCACAAGCACGAACGAAGCGGCCCAGGCCAGTTCGTTCTGAGCCTCGAACGGCATGATCGCAAAGTTGAAGATCAACACCGACATGGTGGCGATCGGGTTGAAGAGGCCCTCCGGCCAGAAGGGAGAGAAGAGGGCTGTGAAGATCAGCGGTGCGGTTTCACCGGCCGCCCTGGCGATTGCCAGAACCACCCCGGTGGCAATCGGCGTGAAGGCACTGGGCAGCGTGATGCGGGTGACGGTCACGAACTTGGAGGCGCCCACGCCGATGGCCCCCCATGTGAGCTCGCGAGGAACCAGCTTGAGACCCTCATCGGTGGTTTTGATCACCGTCGGCAACATCAGCACCGCCAGAGCGATACCGCCGGCCGCCGCTGAATACGACTGACCGAAGAAGATCCGCGTTGCCACGATCGCGCCATACACGAACACACCAGCGATGATCGAAGGAACACCGGCAAGAATGTCGTTGCCGACGCGAATGAACTGCGCAAACCAGCCTCCCTTGGAGTATTCGGCCAGGAACACCCCTCCACCCACACCCACCGGGATGGCGATCAGCGAGGCAATGAACGTCACCGTGACGGTGCCGATCAGGGCGTTACCGATGCCGCCTCCTTCCAGACCCGGTGCCGGCGGCAACTGGGTGAACAGGCTGATGCTGATCAGGCGTCCACCCTGAAGCAACACATAGAGGAGAACGAGCACCAGGGGCAGCACCGCAATAGTGCTGAACAAGCCAGCCAGGGCTGTCAAAGATTGATCCAGCCGGTTGCGCTTCAGGGAGGGGTTGAAGCGAAGCGACTTTGAAGCTGCAGGAAAGGCGGTGGTCATGGGATTCAGTATTTAAGGCTGAGTTTCTTGATGATCCACTGCGCAATGATGTTCACCGTCAAGGTGAGCACCATCAGAATCAAAGCGGCGTAGAGAAGCGCCGAAACCTGCACCCCATCGGCTTCGCCAAACTGGTTGGCCAGCATCGAAGCGATTGTGTTGCCAGGTGCCAGCAAGGAAAAACTGAAATTGTTCGAGTTGCCGATGATCATGGTGACGGCCATGGTTTCGCCCATGGCCCGTCCGAGCGCGAACATGATCCCGCCCATGATCGAAGACACTGCGGCCGGAAGGATGACGTTGAGAATCGCCACCCACCTTGTGCTGCCCACCCCATAGGCTCCCTGGCGCAGTTCCGTGGGAACCTGGTTGAGGGCGTCCCTTGAAATGGACGTGATGATCGGCAGAATCATCACCACCAGAATGATGATCGCCGGCGCCATGCCCGGCCCCTGGGGCGGAGAGTTGAAGATCGGCAGCCAGCCAAGCGTGTCGTAAATGAATTGCAGAAAGGGCCGCACGAACGGCTCCATCACGAAGATGGCCCACAAGCCCAGCACCACCGAGGGAATGGCGGCGAGCAGCTCCACCATCACCCCGATCACCTCGCGCCAGCGCAGGGGAATGAGATTTTCAGTGATGAAGATGGCGGTACCGATCCCGAGCGGGACGGCAATCACCAGCGCCATGATCGAAGACACCAAAGTGCCATAAATGGCCGTGAACGCCCCGTATTCGTTGTCAACGGGGTTCCAGCTGGAGGTGGTCAGGAAAGAGAGGCCAAACTCATGCATCGCCTCCCTAGCACCCTGGAAAACAGTGACGAAAATCGCCAGCAGGGTAATCGCAACAAAGGAGGCAAGTACGATCGTGAGGTTGCGAAAACCACTGTCGATCAGGCGATCTGACGCTGGCCTGCGCCGCAACGTGAATTGATCTTTGTGGGGCGCAGATGTCATTGATCGTGGGCGCGGGAGGACGGTCGGTTCAACTCAATGGTTCAGCGTCCACTCAAAAACTAGTGCCGACCACTGCTTGAATTCCACTAAGAGGGCGTTAACGACAACCCCAGATGGGCCTGGCCGTGGGCCTTCAGCGGGGTTGGAGAGGTTCGGGGTCCTGGGCTGAGACCCACTCTTGAACCTGGCCAGCGGGAGGCGTTGCAGCGGCCGCCCGACAGGGAAGCCGGTAGTTTGGTCCTTCAGTTTGAGGCTCAATGGGTCGGATCGTCGGCATCGATCTGGGCACCACCAACTCGGTGGTGGCGGTTCTGGAGGGCGGCCGTCCCCAGGTGATCGCCAATGCCGAGGGCACACGCACCACCCCATCGGTGGTGGGCTTCAACCGTGACCAGGAGCTGCTGGTGGGCCAACCGGCCCGGCGCCAGCTGGTGCTGAATCCCCGCAACACCTTCGCCAACCTGAAGCGTTTCGTGGGCCGCAGCTGGGACGAGCTCGACGACGACAGCCTGGCCGTGCCCTACACCGTGCGTGCCAACGACCAGGGCAACGTGCGGGCTGTCTGCCCTGCCACCGAGCGGGAATACGCGCCCGAAGAGCTGCTGGCCTGCATCCTGCGCAAGCTGGTGGACGATGCCGCCACCTATCTCGGCGAACCGGTGGAAGCGGCGGTGATCACCGTTCCTGCTTATTTCAACGATGCCCAGCGGCAGGCCACCCGCGACGCCGGCCGCCTGGCGGGGCTCACGGTGGAGCGCATTCTCAATGAGCCCACGGCGGCGGCCCTGGCCTATGGCTTCGATCGCAGCCTGGTGAAGCGGGTGCTGGTGTTCGACCTCGGCGGCGGAACCTTTGACGTCTCACTGCTGCGCATCGCCAATGGCGTCTTCGACGTCAAATCCACGAGCGGCGACACTCAGCTGGGCGGCAACGACTGGGACCGCCGCATCGTCGACTGGCTCGCCGACGGCTTCCTGAGCAGCAACGGCATCGACCTGCGCCGCGACAGACAGGCACTGCAGCGCCTCACCGAGGCGGCCGAGAAGGCGAAGCAGGAGCTCTCCGGGGTGGCGAGCACCCCGGTGTCCCTGCCGTTCATCGCCACCGGTCCGGAAGGACCACTGCACATCGAGGTGGTGCTGGAGCGCCGCCAGTTCGAAGCGCTTTGCCCCGATCTGCTCGACCGACTGCTGCGGCCGGTGCAGCGCGCCCTGCGGGATGCGGGCATGGCCGCCGAAGAGATCGACGATGTGGTGCTGGTGGGCGGCTCCACCCGCATGCCGATGGTGCAGGACATGGTGCGCACCCTCATCCCGCGCGAGCCCTGCCAGTCGGTGAATCCCGATGAGGTGGTCGCCATCGGCGCGGCTGTGCAGGCCGGCATCCTCACCGGTGAACTGCGCGACCTGATGCTCAATGACGTCACCCCCCTCTCGCTGGGACTGGAAACGATCGGCGGTGTGATGAAGGTGCTGATTCCGCGCAACACCGCGATCCCGGTGCGCCGCTCCGACGTGTTCAGCACGTCGGAGGCCAACCAGTCGGCGGTGGAGGTGCACGTGGTGCAGGGCGAGAGGCAGATGGCGGCCGACAACAAATCACTGGGCCGCTTCCGCCTCTCCGGCATCCCTCCCGCTCCCCGTGGTGTGCCTCAGGTGCAGGTGTCCTTCGACATCGATGCCAACGGGCTGCTGCAGGTGTCGGCCACCGACCGCACCACCGGCCGGCAGCAGAGCGTCAGCATCCAGGGGGGCTCGAACCTCAGCGAGGACGAGATCAACGCCCTGCTGGAGGAGGCGGAACGCAAGGCGGTGGAAGACCGGCGCAAGCGGGCCGAGGTGGACCGCCGCAACCGCGCCCAGACGCTGGTGGCCCAGGCCGAGCGCCGGCTGCGCGATGCGGCGCTGGAGCTGGGGCCCTATGGGGCGGAGCGGCAGCAGCGATCGGTGGAGATGGCGCTCCGCGATGTGCAGATGCTGGTGGGTGGCGACGATCCGGTGGAACTGGATCTGGCCGTGAGCCAGCTGCAGGAGGCCCTCTATGGGCTCAACCGGCGGCTGGTGAGTGAACGCAAGAGCGAGGCCGGGCCGCTGCAAGGCCTCAAGAACACGCTCGGCTCCCTCAAGGATGATCTGTTCGCCGACGACGATGACGACTGGGACCGCCCGGGCGGCCGCGATCGCCCGCGCCGTGAGACCTGGGACTCCGCACCGCTGAACCGCAGCGCCTACGACGCTCCGGCGGCCTATGGCCCAACTGACTATGGGCCACCCAGCTACGGCTCGCCGACCTACAAGCCGCCGAGCTTCAGCCCCCCCAGCTATGGCACCTCCACTTATCCCACCACCAGCTACGGCACGCCCCGCTACAGAGACGTGGATGGCGAAGCAGCTGACGACGCCAGCCCTCGCAACCTCTCCAGTCGCGGTCGCCAGAGCTTCGCCGATGACAACCGCTACCGCCCCTCCGGCGATGAGGATCCGTCGGCACCGCCGCCCCGCCGCGTCAGAGCGGCCGCCGACGACCCCTGGTCGGAGGACTGACCTCGGTGACCCGCAGCGCCTCCCCCCCGGCGGCCATTGATTACTGGGCGACCCTGGGGCTTGAACCCGGTGCGGACGCCGCTGCCCTCAAGCGGGCGTTCCGCCAGCAGGCGCGCCGCTGGCACCCCGACCTCAATGGCAACGATCCCGTAGCCGAGGAACGCTTCAAGCGAGTCAATGAGGCCTACGCGGTGCTCAGTGACCCCAAGCGTCGCCAGGCCTGGGAACGGGGGCAGGAAGCCGGCGGGGCGCAGAGCGGCAGCCGTGATCGCTTCGCCAGTGGCTTCCCAGCATTTGAGGAGTACCTGGAGGCCCTGTTCGGTCGCACCACAACGGCTGCCAGCGACGACGACGACGAGCCTGAGGACGGCCCGACCGACCTCGCTGACGAGGAGCCGCCGGAACCGACCGCGGCGCCTGCTTCAGCGCCGGCCGGGCGCAGCCGCGAACATGGCGGCGGGCGGGTGACCCAGGCGCCAGCGTCTCCGCCGCCGGTGCAGGCCAGCGCTGATCTGGAAACCACCGTGGAGCTCACCCCGGAGCAGTCACTGGCCGGGGAACGACTGGAACTGTCCCTGCCCGACGGCACCGTTGTGGAGCTCTGGACCCCGCCGCTGGCCGGGGACGGCTGGCGCCTGCGGCTGGCCGGGGTGGCGCCCGGAGGGGCCGACCATTTCATCCAACTGCGGGTATGCACGCCTGAGGGTCTGCGCATCGATGGCCTGCGCGTGCTCTACACCCTGGATCTCTTCCCTCCCGCCGCCGCGCTCGGCTGCCGCGCCGTGGTGCCCACCCTGCAGGGCGATGTGCAGCTCACCGTGCCGCCTGGATCCTCCAGCGGACGTCTGCTGCGGCTGCGGGGCAGGGGGCTCGCCCACCGTGGCCAGCGTGGCGACCAGCTGGTGGAGATTCGGATCGTCGTGCCGGAGCAGCTCAATGACGCCGAGGCAGCGCTCTACCGGCGATTGGAGCAACTGGCCGAGCAGGCCGAAGCGGAAGCAGAAGCCGGCTGACCGGTGCCTGAGCTGACCACTGGCGCGGGGTGAGACACTGACCCCATGGCGTTGGAGCGCTCCATGACGGTCCATGTGTTGCTGTTTGACGCCGGCACAGACAACGAAGGCATCCATTCGCTTGAACTCGGCGGCCACACGGTGGTGCTGCTGTTCGAAGACCCCGACGACGCCGAGCGCTACGCGGGCTTGCTGGAAGCCCAGGATTTCCCGCTGCCTTCGGTAGAGGCGCTGGAGCGGGAGGAGATGGAGCTGTTCTGCGCCCAGGCTGGCTACGAGGCACGCTTCGTGCCCACGGGCTTCCTGCCCCAGTCGCCGGAGGAGCGGCTGTGGATCTCGCCCCCGGAACGCAACATGGATGTGAGCAACTGGAACGAGGAGGCCAGCGGGACCAGCACTGCAGCAAGCGGTGCGGCAGAAACCACCGCCGGCCTGGTCTCCACCGACGACGGCGTGCCCGAAGCCGAGGCCTCAGCGGCCAGCGATGAACTGGAAGCCTTTCGGCGCCGGCTTGAAGGCTTGCTATGAGCCAGTCCTCAGCCTTCGGCGTGGCCGCCGGTGACCGCGGTCACCTGCTCACCGAACAGCCGAACCCCGCCAGCAGTGCGCTGGATCAGCTGGAAACCCGCGCCATTGTTGAACTGTTCTGCGAAGAGGAGCGCTGCTCCCAGCTGGCGGTGGCCGCAGCGGCACCGGCGCTCAGTGCCGCCGTTGACGCGATCGTGGCCCGGCTGCGCGCAGGTGGCAGGCTCTTCTACCTCGGTGCCGGCACCTCCGGCCGCCTGGGTGTGCTGGATGCCGCCGAGTGCCCTCCCACCTTCTGCAGCCCGCCCGAGCTCGTGCAAGGGGTGCTCGCCGGGGGGGCGCCGGCCCTGCTGCGCAGCTCCGAAGGACTGGAAGACCGCGCCGAAGCCGGGCAGACCGACCTGGAAGCCCGCGGTTTCTGCAGCGACGACGCGCTTGTGGGAATCGCCGCGGGGGGCACCACCCCCTACGTGCATGGCGCTCTCCTGCATGCGCGCCGTCTCGGCGCCCTCACGATCGGCATGGCCTGTGTGCCCACCTCCCAGGCGCCGATGCCCTGCGACATCGACATCCGCCTGCTCACCGGCCCTGAACTGGTGACCGGCTCCACCCGGCTCAAGGCCGGCACCGCCACCAAGATGGCCCTCAACATCCTCTCCACCGGCGTGATGGTGAAGCTGGGCAAGGTGCACGGCAACCGCATGGTGGATGTGGCGGTCACCAACAGCAAGCTGGAAGACCGGGCCCTGCGCATCCTGCGGGATCTGGCCGGGGTGGAGCGACCGCGCGGCATCCAGTTGCTCGAGGCAGCGGGCGGATCCGTTAAGCGGGCCCTGCTCATGGCGGTCACCGATCTGGATGCCGCAGCGGCGGCGGCGGCGCTCGATGCGGCCGGCGGTCACCTGCGGCCTGCTCTGGCCGCCCTTGGCGCCCAGCTCAGCCACTGAGTGCCCGGGGCGCCCCTTGGAGGGCAGGCTGATCAGGCGGCAGCTTCGTCAGGCACGAAGGGGCCCCAGTAGGGAGCGGTGAACAGGTCAAGCTTTTCGCGCGTTTCGGCCGGCACCCGCTCCTTCGGCGTCATCAGGGCATTGCGCAGGGCGCTGTGGGCGCTGCTGGCGGGCCGTTGTGCGGCGATGCGCTCGGCCGCCACCTTCACCACCTGCTGCGCTAGCTGTGCATTGGCGTGCAGGTTCTGGATCACCAGCTCCACGCTCACCGAGGCATGGTCGCTGTGCCAGCAGTCGTAATCGGTGACCATGGCCAGGGTGGCGTAGGCGATCTCCGCCTCCCGCGCCAGGCGGGCCTCGCTGTGGTTCGTCATGCCAATCACCGAGCAGCCCCAGCTGCGGTAGAGGTTGGATTCAGCGCGGGTGGAGAAGGCGGGGCCTTCCATGCAGAGGTAGGTGCCGCTGCGGTGCAACTGGCGGCCGGCCGGCATGAGGCTGTCGGCCACATCGGCCAGCAGGCGGCTGAGGCTGGGGCAGAAAGGATCGGCGATGCCCACGTGGGCCACGGCGCCGTTGCCGAAGAAGCTCAGCGGTCGTTGGTGGGTGCGATCGATGAACTGATCCGGCACCAGCATGTCGAGCGGGCGCAGCGGCTCCTGCAGTGACCCGACAGCCGAGCAGGAGAGAATCCAGCGCACGCCGAGCGAACGCAGGGCCCAGATGTTGGCCCGGTAGGGCACCTCGGTGGGGGTGAGGCTGTGATGGCGACCGTGGCGCGCCAGGAACACCACCTCAAGGCCGCCGAGCCGGCCCAGCCGCAGGCTGTCGGAAGGGGCTCCGAATGGGGTGTCGAGCGAGAGTTCCCGCACATCCTCCAGGCCCTCCATGGCGTAGAGGCCACTGCCGCCGAGGATGCCGAGCCGGGCACCGCCCAGGTCGTGACCGGAGCCGTTGGGAGCGGGAGCGGTGGCACTCATGACGTCAGGGGTGAGGGGGAATCCCCGAGCGGAGGGTGGGGCACTGTTCTACCTGAGAGTGGATAAAGTCCGTTTTTCCCGAGCCTGCCGTGACCAAAGCCCAGATGGAGACCGATGCCGGCATCGTGGAACTCGAGCTGTTCGACGCCGATGCCCCCGCAACGGTGGCCAACTTCGTGAAGCTGGCCGAAGCCGGTTTCTATGACGGCCTGGCCTTCCATCGCGTCATCGATGGTTTCATGGCTCAGGGCGGCTGCCCCAACACCAGACCCGGCGCAGCCGGCGCCCCCGGCACCGGTGGCCCTGGCTACAAGATCCCCTGTGAGATCAACAGCCGCAAGCACCAGGCCGGCACCCTTTCGATGGCCCACGCCGGCAAGAACACCGGCGGCAGCCAGTTTTTCCTGTGCCACGATGCCCAGCCGCACCTCGACGGGGTTCACACCGTGTTTGGCCAGGCAGGGAATCTGGATGTGGTGCTCGCCATCCGCAAGGGCACCAAGATCAACAAGGTGACGATCCTGGCCTGAATGCCTGTGGCCGGATCGGCCCGTCCGCCGGCCAACGACCTGGACGGATTGGGCGGTTCCAACCGGCGATCAGTAGCAAGAGCCGATCAGTGCCAAGCGCCGGTCGGTGCGGCCCCGCCAGCCCAGCTCACTGCCAGCGCAGCAGCGAGCCGGGCTGGCGGGGCAGGGTGGGCCCGTCCTGGCGCAACTCCAGCAGCGGCCGCAGCTCCGGCTCCAGCGTGGCGCTGGGGTGG